>DASVSA010000367.1:0-5650 GCA_036388335.1 Longimicrobium sp.
CCAGCGTCATCGCCGCGCGCGGGGCCAGCCCGGCGATCCCCGACGCGGTCTCCCCCGCCCCGGCCGGACGCCGGATGCGGCGGACGGCCTGCTGCGTGCCCCCCGCGCTGCTCGCCTCCACGCGGTACACACCGTCGCGCGGCACGGGGATGAAGGCCAGGAAGGCGCCGTTGGGGGCCACCTCCACCGGCGCGCCGTTGATGGTGAGCGTGGCGTCGCCCGTGCCCACGCTGCCGAACACGAAGTTGCTGTCGCTGGCCGTGAGCTGCGCGTCCTCGGCGGGGTACACCACGTCGATGCGCAGCGGACCGCTCACGCTGGGGACGGGCGGCAGGGCGCCTCCCGGTTGCTGCGAGGCCATGCGGGCTCCCCCCGGCGCGGGGCCGGCGCCGGGGTTGGGCGCGGAGCAGGCGGCCAGCGCGGCCGCCGCCAGGAGCGCCGTCGCGCGGCGGGTGATGTTCATGCGGTGACTCATCCGAGATTCGAGGAGTTGCGGCGACTGAAGCCGCTGCAACAACTGCACAAAGTCCACCTGCGTGGACTCGTCCTTGAGTGCTAAGTGCTGAACAGCAGTTTTACTCAGGATTCAGGACTTTGCGCTTCGTTTTCATTCCAGGCTCGCGCGGCGCAGATCGGCGGCGTCGGCCACCTCGCCCGTGTGCGAGGCGGAGCCGCGCGGCACGTCGCGGTTCCACGGCGCCACGTACGGGAGCATCAGCAGCACCGGGATCCCGGCCACGATGCTCAGGATGAAGAACTGCGGCCACCCGGTGCGCTCGGCGATTCCGCCGGAAGGCGCCACCAGGATGTCGCGGGCGAACGACATGAACGACGAGAGGAGCGCGTACTGGGTAGCCGAGAACTGCCGGCTGCACATCGACATCAGGAAGGCCACGAACCCGGCCGTCACCAGCCCGCCGCAGAAGTTCTCCACGATGATGGCGCCGGTCAGCAGCCCCACGTCCTTGGGCATCACGGAGAGGCCGTAGTACACCAGGTTGCTGCCCAGCTGGAGCACGGCCATCACCCAGAGCGAGCGGTTGATGCCGATCTTGGCCACGATGGCCCCGCCCGCCAGCACGCCCACGATGGTCGCGGCCAGCCCCAGCACCCCCTGGATCGCCCCGATCTCCGTCTGCGTGTAGCCGGCGGAGAGGAGGAAGGGGGTGTACATGTTCTGCACCAGCCGGTCGGCCAGCGAGTACAGCACGATGAAGAGGAGGAGGATGAAGCCCGTGGCCGGGCCCGCGCGGTTGAAGAACTCCACGAACGGGCGTACCACGGCGCTGGCGAGAGTGGCCGGCGGCCCGGCGCGGAGCACCGGCTCGGGAGCCATCACCGCGGCCGCGATCCCCACGGCCATCAGCAGCGCCATCACCACGTACACGTACTGCCAGGGCATCCGGTCGGCCAGCACCAGCGCCAGCCCGCCCGTGAGGATCAGCGCGGCGCGGTAGCCCACCACCTTGAGCGACGCGCCCGCCCCCAGCTCGCGGTCTTCCAGCGCTTCCACGCTGTACGCGTCCACCACGATGTCCTGGCTGGCGCTGAAGAAGCTGATGAACACCGCGTTGATGAAGAGCAGCCGCAGCCCCTGCTTGGGGTCGTGGAACGACATCGCCAGGATGGCGAGCATCAGCAGGATCTGCGTGACCACCAGCCACCCCCGCCGCCGCCCCAGGAAGGGCGGGACGTAGCGGTCCATCAGCGGCGCCCACAGGAACTTGAGCGAGTACGGGAGCGCCAGCAGGCTCACCTGGCCCACGGTGGCGAGGTCCACGCCCTCCACGGTCATCCACGCCTGGAGCGTGCGGCTGGTGAGGAAGAGGGGGAGGCCGGACGAGAAGCCGAGGAAGAACAGGGCCGCCATCTTCGGCTGCCCGAAGACGCGCAGCAGCGACGGGGAGCGGGAAGCGTCGTTCAACGAGCGGCCCTCGCGTGAAGCGTGAGACTGCGTGTGGATGTGGGCACCGGCGCAAAAACAGGGCCTTCTCACACGGAGACACAGAGGCACGGAGATGACTTCGTCTCCGTGCCTCTGTGTCTCTGTGTGAGACCGCTGCTATCGGTCCAGCCCCGAGTACAATCCCACCAGCCCGCCGGAGGTGCCGGTGAGCCAGGCCACGGCGGCCTGCTGCATGATCCCCTCGCCGCCCCAGGCGACAAGCAGGTTGCGCGCGGTGGGGAGCTCCGCGGCAAGGCGCGGGAGGCTGAAGAGGAGCACGGTCACGTCCGGGTTGGCCTCCACCGCCTGGCGCACCTGCTCCTGCGCCGCCTGCGAGATCCCCGGGCGCCCCTTCCACGCGCGCACGTCGGAGTAGACCACCACCAGCGGCGCGCCCTCGTCCGAGAGCTCCACGCCCGCCGCGCGCAGGGCGGCCGGGAAGGCGACGCGCGGGTACGGGGGCCAGGGGCCGCCCAGGTCGTCCTCCACCTCGATCAGCCGCACCGGGCCCGCGGGGAGCGCCGGCGTGCCGCGGATGACGCGCATGGAGCGCGTGGCCGTGTCCAGCGACCAGCGCCGGTCCTCGTCCGAGCCCACGTCGCCCTCCGGGCCGCCCGCCACCTGCTCGGCGGCGCGGGCGATGCGGGCGAGGGCCTCCTCCACCCGCTCGCGCGGCAGGCGCCCCTCGGCCACGGCGGCCTCCACGCCGCGGATCACGCCCTCCATGTCGTCCGGGTAGAGGAGCACGTCGCAGCCGGCGGCCATCGCCAGCACGGCGCCCTCGATCTCGGTGATCCCCGCCGTCATCCCCTCCATGATCAGCGCGTCGGTCACCACCAGCCCGGCGAAGCCCATCTCGTCGCGCAGCAGCGTGGTGAGGATGGGGCGCGACAGGGTGGCCGGGGCGCCCGTGGGGTCGAGCGCCGGGTAGCAGACGTGGGCCGTCATCAGCGAGCTGACCCCCGCATCCACCACGCGGCGGAAGGGGGTGAGGTCCGCCTCCAGCTCGTCGCGCGTCACCTCCACGCAGGGGCGCTCGATGTGCGAGTCGCCGCGCGTGCGGCCGTGCCCGGGAAAGTGCTTGGCGCACGAGAGCGCGCCGCCCCGCGTGCACCCGCGCACCCAGGCCGCCACGTGCTCCGCCACCCCCTCCGGCTGCGTCCCGAAGGCGCGCGAGCCGATGATGGGGTTCTCCGGCTCCAGGTCCACGTCCGCCACCGGCGCGTAGATCCAGTTGACCCCCAGCGCCCGCGCCTCGCGCGCCGTCAGCTCACCGGCGCGCTCGGAGGTCTCGGGTTCGCCCAGCGACCCGATGGCGGCGGCGGGGGGGAGCGGGGTGGCCCCGCGGAACTGCTGCCCCGCCCCGCGCTCCAGGTCGCTCGCCACCAGCAGCGGGTGGCGCGAGCGGCGGTGCAGCTCCGCCGTCAGGGCGCGCACCGCTTCGGTGTCGCCGTTGAAGAGGATGAACCCGCCCACCCCGAGCTCGAGCCCCTGCTCGATCGTTTGCCGGTATCCCTCGAACCCCCCGTCCGCGTCCCAGCGCAGCGCGGGGAGAAGCAGCCGTGCAGCGTTCAACGAACCGCTCCTGTTGAAGTGGAATCACACGGAGGCACCGAGATCTCTCTCTCTGTGCCTCCGTGCCTCTGTGTGAGATTGCCGTTCGCCACTCTACGGTCTTGCCGGCGCCGGCGCCTCGGCCGGTGCCGGCGGAAGCACGAAGGGAGCCATGCCGGGCGCGCGCAGCACGAACCCCTGCCGCAGCTCGCCCACCACCATGCGCCGCGCGGGCGATGCGCCCCGGTCGCGGTCCGCGCGGGCCACGGCGCTCAGCAGCCCCAGCCGCTCCGTCGGCCCGGCCGCAAAGGGCGCGCGCACCACGCGGTACACGATGCTGGTGCCCCCGATGGTGTCCTGCCGCTCGGAGGGGACCTCCTGCAGGAAGACGAAGCGGTCGGTGAAGGGGAGGAGGCGCGGGGCGATCCCGGGGCCCACCACCCGCGTCTGGCCCGTGCGCAGGTCGCGCACGCGGATCTCGCGGGCGGCCTCGTACACCACCGCCGTGCGCGTGGCGTTGAAGTAGGCGGGCACCACGTCGCCCACCACCTCCACGTCCTGCGCCAGCGGCACCAGCCGCGCCCTGTCCATCTCCACCCACAGCGCCCCCACCTGCGGCCCGCCCGCCGGGTCCGGCCGCTCGGGGTGGAAGACGATCTGCGGCGCCGAGTCCGCCGCCACGGTGCGCAGCTCGCCCTGCGCGTTGCGGGCCAGCGCCGCCCCGCGCGACTCGAAGAGGGTGACGAGCTGCCGCGCGATCAGCTTCACCTCCGGGTCCTCCTCGCGCGCCAGCAGGGCGCGGAGCAGCGCCACGTCCTCCACGTCCAGCCCCTGCAGCGCGTTGAGGCGCACCAGGCGCGACGGGTCGCCCACCGCGGCGCGCAGGGCGTTGCGCGCCTGCGGCGAGTCCACGGCGAAGCGCTGCACCCCCGTGACCGCCGCCAGCCTCACCGCGTCGTCGGCGCTGGAGACGAGGACGCGGCGCAGCAGGGTGAGCGCGCCGGCGGCGTGGCGGTCGGCCAGCAGGGTGACGGCGTTGGCGCGCACGTGCTCGGCCACGGCGGGGTCGCGGATCATGCGAAAGAGCACCTCGTCCAGCTCGCGCCCCAGCACCTCCAGGCGCGCCCGCTCGCGGTAGTAGGCGGGCGAGGGCGTTTCCGCGTCCAGCACCCGCGTGACCCGCGCCTGAAGCCGCTCGGGCCGCGGCCCCCCGCCCGCGGGGCCCCAGAAGCACCCGGAAAGCACGAGCAGCGCCGGCAGCGCCAGGAGGCGTGCCGGTGCGGGCGCGGAGCGGGGGCGGATGAAGGTCACGCGTGGTCGCGGAGGATGAGGGTTCAGCGGGCGCCGGGGGTCAGCGAGCCCAGGATGCGCGGCCCCGCGGCCCCCGTGGCCGACGGGAGGTTGGCGGGGATGCCCTTCAGGTGCGCCCAGGCGAGTACCGCGAAGGCGACCGCCTCCTTGGCCTCCGGGTCCACCCCCAGCTGCTCGCCGTCCACCATCGGCAGCGGGTGCAGCAGCGCGGCGATGCGGGCCACCAGCGTGGGGTTCCTGGCCCCGCCGCCGGTGAGCACCACCTCGTCCAGCCCGCGCGGGATCAGCCAGCGCCGGTACGCGTCCGCGATGCTGCGGGCGGTGAGCTCCGTGAGCGTGGCCACCAGGTCCATCCAGTCCTGGTCCCCCTCGGGCTCCAGCAGCTCCACCAGGCGGGCCACGAACGGGCGACCGAACTCCTCGCGCCCCGTGCTCTTGGGCGGCTCCGCGGCGAAGAACGGGTGGCGCAGGAGGTCGGCCAGGAGCGCCTCGTCCACCTTTCCGCGCGCGGCCAGCTGCCCGCCGCGGTCGTACTTCAGCCTCCCGCCCGTGGCGATCTCCACCGCCGCGTCCATCAGCGCGTTGCCCGGCCCCGTGTCGAAGGCGAACACGGTCTCGCCGGAGCCGCGGGGCGGCACGCGCGTGACGTTGCCGATCCCGCCGATGTTCTGAAGGGCGCGGGCGCGGTCCGGCAGGGCGAAGAGGAGCTGGTCCACCCAGGGCACCAGCGGCGCGCCGTGCCCTCCCGCCGCGATGTCGCGCGTGCGGAAGTCGGAGACCACGGTGATCCCGGTACGCTCCGCGATGGTGGCGGCGTCGCCCAGCTGCAGCGTGGCGCCG
>DASVSA010000368.1:0-1706 GCA_036388335.1 Longimicrobium sp.
CCGGTGGGGCCGGCGGTGCTCTCCACCCAGAGTGTCGCCAGCGCGTTGATGTCGCCTCCGTCCGTGGCGAAACAGACCGATCCGGCGGGGCAGGCCTGCTCGGGATGGAACCCCGTCGCGAGCCCGGGCGCCACGGGCGACACGCCGATGCGGGTAAGCGCGAGCAGGATCACGCTGATCGCCCCCATCACCGCCAGACCACGCCTGACCCAGAAAACCATGTGGTTTTCTTACCCTGTGGGGGATACCTGCGGCAGCGCGTTGATTCCTGATCTCACACAGAGACCCTCATCTCTGTGCCTCCGTGCCTCTGTGTGAGACATCTTCTATCCCACGAACTCCTCCACGAAGAACCTCGGCGACAGTCCCTCGCCCGTGGCGTGCACCAGCAGCCCGTTCCAGTCCAGCGAGGCGCCGGGGCGGAAGATCTTTTCGCGAAAGAAGCGGCCTACCGACTCCTGTCCCGCGATGCTGCGGCCGCGGGGGATGTCGCGGCGCGCGGCGGCGGACATCTGCGAGGCCATCAGCTCGCCCAGCAGGTAGTTGTGGTAGTAGACGGGGGCGCCGGAGAGGTGGATCTTGGAGGCCCAGTCCGGCTCGTCGCGGCCGTCGGGGCGGCGGATCATCTGCAGCCGCTCCACCAGGTCCCACCAGAGAGCGTTCAGCTCCGCGCGGTCCGGGTCGCGGTACAGCTCGCGCTCGAAGTACGCCATCACCAGCATCCAGCGCGCGGCCACCAGCATGGCTGCGCGGAGCTGGGCGCGCACGTCGGCGGCCTCAGCGTCGCTCAGGCCGGCGCTCATCACCTCGCGCAGCCACGCTGGGTCGCGCGTGAGGCGGCCCATGTACATGGCCACCGCCTCGGTGGAGAGGATGTGCGACGGGCCGCGCAGGAAGAAGGGGAGGTCGCGCGGGACGTAGCTGTCGTACGCCGCGTGGCCCATCTCGTGGAGGAGGGTGCCCATCCACTTCTCGTTCGGGCGCATGTTGCACAGCATGCGCACGTCGCCCTCGCGGTCCACGTCCATGCAGAAGGCGTGCTGGTCCTTGCCCTC
The DNA here is from genome assembly GCA_036388335.1 of Longimicrobium sp. Taxonomy (GTDB): domain Bacteria; phylum Gemmatimonadota; class Gemmatimonadetes; order Longimicrobiales; family Longimicrobiaceae; genus Longimicrobium. The sequence goes on from DASVSA010000368.1 coordinate 1,056, forward strand.
GCGCTCGTACAGGTCGCTGCGCCCGATCACGTCGTCAACCGGTAGGCCGATGCCCCGAAAGAAGTCGGCGGCGATCCGTACCGGGTCGCTGTCGCGGAAGACGTCGTCCAGGGCCACCGCGCCCACCCCGGGCGCCTCCTGGCCAAAGGGGTCCTCCCAGTGCCAGGGCCTCAACGCGTCCGCCGGCACGCCGAAGCGCTGGGAGAGGCGCGCGTCCAGATCGTCACGGAAGCGGCGGAACCGAGCGTCCGTACCGTCGCGGAACTCGTCGAGGATGGCGAAGAGCCGCTCCTCGTCCAGCTCCTGCAGCCGCAGCCCCATCACGTAGTAGTTGGGGAAGCCCAGCGACCGCGCGGCCTCATTGCGCCTCCTCACCAGCTCGCGCAGCGGCTCGGCCACGTCGCGGCCGATCTGCTTGCTCGCCTCCCACGCCTCGCGCCGCGTGGCCTCGTCGCGCTCGGCGGCCAGCACCTCCAGGAGCTGGTTGTTGTTCACCCGCTCCCCGGCGAACACGGCGCGGAACTCGGTGAAGGTCTGCTCCAGCTCGGTGGCGCGGCGGACGAGGTCCTCGATGGTCTCGTCCGGCAGCTGGTTGCCCGTGTACTCGTTGTCCAGCAGCACCAGCTGGCGGCGGAGCAGGGGATCGCGCAC
>DASVSA010000369.1:0-6302 GCA_036388335.1 Longimicrobium sp.
CCCCGCCCGCCATGATTGCGCCGGCTAGAGACGGCGACTCGTCTGCCCTGGACCGCTACGACCTCACGCGGACCGGGGTGTCCATCTACCTGGCTCATGCGCGTGCCGGCCGAGTGTGGATGGACGTCACGCCCGTAGAGCAGACGGCTCGCGTGGAGGTGTCTCCGGCTCGCAGCGGGGTTCAGACCGCTCCCGGTGCCGAGAACGCCGGCCCTTCGTTCGGGGGGTACCGGTAAATGCGAGCAACCATGCGATTCGGCGCCGTCCCGACGTCGACGGCTCGAGCCACCGTCGTGGGTTGGATGTGCTACGTGACTATCTTTTTCCTGGTCGGGCTATCCATACACGAGAGCCGCACCTTCGTATGGGCCGGACAACGCCTGGTAGTACCGACCTGGGCCATCAGCGCGGAGCTCGCCGCTCGCTATGCGACTACCTGGCTGGCGCTATTGCTGATCACCAAGGCGGTGGCGCGCCGCCTCGGATCGCACGGATGGCACGATGTCGCGCGGGTGCTTGGCGCCGGCATTACGCTGGCCGTTCTCGTGGTCGGGGCACTCAACGCTATCTCCTGCTTTGTGGTCCCATGGGGGATCTGCACGATCGACGACCAGTGGCTGGCGATACGGCTGTCTGCGCTGCCGGGGTGGCTGATCGCTTCCGTGTCACTGATCGTGGCGTGGAGCTTCGGGCTGAAGGTCAAGCTGTTCGCGGAGGATGAGATTCGGTCCAACCGCCTTCGAGGAGAGCTGGCGGACGCCCAAATGGCCGTACTGACGGTCCAGCTTCGGCCGCACTTCCTCTTCAACACCCTGCAGTCGATCGCGGCGCTGATTCACACGGATGCGCCAGCTGCGGAACGCATGCTCGGCGGACTTCGAGAAATGTTCCAGAGGTCGGCAGAGCTCACTGAAACGAGTGTCGTCTCACTGGCGGACGAGCTCGCACTCGTTCGGCTCTACACGGATATCGAAGCCGTGCGGTTCGGAGATCGCCTGGAAATCTCGGTCGACGTCGACCATGTCGCCGAGGGGGCGTCGGTTCCCCATCTCCTCCTTCAGCCGTTGGTCGAGAACAGCGTCCTCCACGCCGCGGCACGCCGCGGGACCGGCCGGGTCGAAGTTGCGGCACAGGTCGACCCCCAGCGGGAGTGGCTCACACTCACGGTGCGCGACAATGGGCCCGGAATGACGACCGTAGGTGCCAGCATGGGATCGGGAGTGGGACTGACGAACACCCGGGCTCGGCTCCAGAGCCAGTATGGCGCAAAGCAGGAACTGTCGATCGAGGATCGCTCCGGAGAGGGAATGACAGTCCAGATGCGCTTTCCGTACGTAGAGCACACGCGACGCTCGCAGATTCCTGAAGTAGCGATGGGGCCGTGACATGGCTCTTGAGCTCCCTCAGCAAGCGGTAGGCAAACGCGTTCTTGCGGTGGCCGCGGCGGGGCTCTACACCTCGCAGCACGCGCGAGATCCTCTCCCGGGGAGCGGTCGTCGGAGCGCAAACGAACCGCAGTCTCCATCACAAGTCAGGGCGCATGGAACGGATCCGTACTCTCATCGTGGACGACGAAATACTCAGCCGCCAGCGGCTCCGGTCGCTGCTCTCGGACGAGCCGGGCATCGAAGTAGTGGGCGAAGCGACCACGGGCGTGGAGGCGCTGGCCGCGATCCAGGAGCTTCGCCCGTCGCTCGTGTTCCTCGACGTTCAGATGCCGGAGTTCGACGGCTTCCAAGTGGTCGCGCAACTCGATCCGCGTGAGGTACCGGCGATCGTTTTTGCCACGGGATACGACGAGTTCGCCATTCGTGCTTTCGAGGCGAATGCCGTCGACTACCTGCTCAAGCCGATCCGCGTGGAGCGGCTGCGTTCTGCGATCACCCGGGTGGTGGAGCGTCTCCGTACCGTGTCTTCGGGATCAGGGCTGACGCCGGAAATGTCCGCCATTCTCGACGCCGTCGCCACGCCAGGTGGGTACAGAGAGCGGTTCGCCGTGAAGAGCGGCAACCGCTACCTCATCGTTCGATCAGCGTCGATCGTGTGGATGGAGGCCGCAGACAACTACGTGCGGTTCCACACGGCTACGGAGACACATCTGTTCAGGGCGAAGATGGCCGACCTGGAGAAGGCTCTCGATCCACGCACGTTCCTTCGCATCCACCGGTCGATCATCATCAACGTAGACAAAGTTCAGTCTATCGAATCATGGGGCATGAGCGAGCACCTATTCGTGCTGCAGGATGGTACCAAGCTGACGTCGAGCCGAAGGTACCGCAGCGTCATCCGGGCGGTGTTCGGCGTCTGAGCGGGTGAATTCGCCGATTCGCGGGAGCTGCTGGGCTCGATCGAGAATTTCCGGATGATCGGGCAGGTACCGGCTGAGCGTACGACCCTCGGCCTCTGCGGCCGGAGCCGCTGAGAACGTCGGACTCTCGCCGATGCTCGCGCAGCTCGCGCCCGGGCGGGCCGCGACCAAGTCAAGCTTGCGCGGTCACTGTTAAAGTATACATTGAAAGTATACAATAACTACGCACCCGAAGGCCCTGGGGAGCCCCTACTGGCACGGCCGAGGAAGCTTTCCCCCGACGCGGTATACCCTGTTTGGCGGCCTTTGAGTCGAACACCCTTCCCTGGAGAGATCCAATGAAACCGGCGATGGCGTTGCTCGCGTTGTTCATCAGTGCATGCGGCGATTCTTCGGGGGGTGTGGTCGATCCTCCCCCCCCCCCGGTCGTGCCGGTGAACGGAGGCGAGTGGGGGGTCCGGACCGGATTGATCGACAACAACTCCGAGTTTGCCCTCGCCGAAGCGAACGGAAAGCTCTACGTCCTTGGCGGCTATCCTCCAGAACAAGGCCCCAACAGGACAAAGGCTACGGTGCAGATCTACGACGTCGCGAGCGACAGCTGGCAGCTCGGACCGCCGCTCCCGCAGCCCAACAACCACGGGATGGCGGCCAGCGTCGACGGAAAGATCTACCTGCTCGGCGGCCAAACCACGGATGATCAAAATGGCGCCACCGCCGTCAACACGGTCTACGAGCTGGATCCCGCGAAGGGCTCGTGGGTCGAGAAGGCGCGGATGCCCACGGCGCGCAGCGGCGGGGTAGCCGTCGCGCTCAATGGCAAGATCTACGTAGCCGGGGGACGCATGCCGCGCGGCAATGACTTCGCCGTCTACGAGGTGGCGACAGATAAGTGGGAGGTGCTGCCGAATCTGCCCTCCCAGCGCAACCACATCGCCGGCGCGGCGATCAACGGCCGCATCCACATCGTCGGCGGGCGACTCGCCAACGGATTGACGACCCTCAAGTCGGCGGCGCACGAAGTCTACGATCCACAAACGCGGAGTTGGACGACCGCGGCCCCCATGCTCCGCGGCCGTAGCGGGATCAACGGGGTCATGGCCTTGGGCTGCTTCCACGTCTGGGGCGGCGAGGACCCGTCGCTCCCCTTCCCCGGCCTGAACACCGACCACGACTACTACGACCCGCGGACCGATAAGTGGTCTAGCCTCACGCCCATGCCGATCCCCGTGCACGGCGTCGTCGGCTCGGCGTTCGTGAACGATCTGATCTGGGTCGCCGGGGGTGGCACCGGGCTCGGCGGCGCTCACGGCAGCCACCACAACCAGGTCTACCGGCCGGCAGTGAGCTGCCTATGACGCGGATCATTGCGGGGCGGGCTGCAGCCTTCCTCCTCGCCCGGCCCCCGACCCCCACGCCCGCCGCGGCGCGCGCGGAGGGCCACTGCAGGCGGTCGGCTCATGTTGCGCGAGGGGAAGATGCGCCAGTCTGATCGGAGGGGCCCGCACGGATCTTCTGATGCGGAGAGACGCTGAACAGGCGATGAAATCCATCCACACCTACTGGAGAGTGCCCATGAAACCCACACTTTCGTTCGCCCCGGTGTTCAATTCCACCCGGGCAGGATCCGCGGCCGGGCCAGGCACCCGGACCGGGACGACGCGTACGAGGACCGCCCTACCCCGACCAGGCCGCGGCGTCGGCGCCTGGCTGCGGCGTGCACTCGTCCCTGCGGCAGTCGTTGTACTGACAGCATGCGGTGAAGCGACCGGCAAAGAGGACGACAAAGTCGATGAGACCTGTTCGCTCGCACGCCCGGATTTCGGCGGCCCGGCGACCGCAGCAGACCGAGCCCTGTTCGCGTACGACGCGAATTCGCCGCTGAATCTGCAACAGACCGTCGAATCCACGGAGAACGGGGTGCAGGTCAGCAAGATCTCCTTCGACAGCCCGGCCGGCGGAACGGTCACCGGGATCCTGGCAGAGCCGGTTGGACGAACCGGCCTGCGCCCCGGCCTCATCCTCCTGCAGCCCTTTCCCGCGGCGGCATTGAAGCCTCTTGCGCAGTTGTTCGCGAACGTCGGCGCGGTCGTGATCGTGATTGATGTGCCGGGCTTCCGCCGCGGTGGAGAACCCCTCCCCCGGTACATTCCTGAGGATCGGGCCGAGCACATCCAGACGATCAAGGATCTTCGACGTGCGATTGACGTGCTCACCGCACGCGCCGACGTCGATGACGCGCGGATCGGCTTCGTGGGCAACAGCTATGGCGGCTTCATCGGCGCGCACCTTGTAGGCGTGGACCAGCGCTTCAAAGCCGCAGTGCTCTCGACGGTACCCGGCGGCTGGGTGTCGCTCCGTACCACCCCGGAAGGCCTGAAATTCATGGCCACTCTCTCGTGCGCAACCCGCAACGCCTGGTTCCAAAACATGGTACCCGTCGAGCCCATTCGGTACATCGGCAACGCGGCTCCGACCGAGCTGTTGTTCCAGATCGCAAACCTTGACACGACCGTACCCCTGCAAGATGCCCAGGCCGTGTACGACGCCGCTTCCAACCCGAAGGAAGTCATGTACTATGACGTGGGGCACGCCCTCAATGCACAGTCATTCCAGGACCGGCTTGGCTGGCTGCACGATAAGCTCGGCCTCGACTAGGCGGCGGGTGGACTGGACCTCGAGGGCGCGCCGCGCGCGCCTCGAGGCTGCCAGGCCGCGATTCCCGGACCGGCGGCGGCGCAGCACGAGCATCACGGCGTTCCAGCGCTGGACAGGTCGGCGGTAAACGCGAAAGGCGACGCGGTTCAGCTGCGCGGGCGCGCCGCCGGCCCTAACTTCGACTCCACTCACCCGAGGAGACGCACCATGTCTCTCTTCAAGCGATTTCCGCTCGTTCCTGCTCTGACGCTGCTGGCTTGCGCCGCATGCGCCGAGACCACCGGACCCGGATCGGATGCCGCTACGGCGGCTGCCGACTCGGCCTTCGTGGCCGCGCTCCGCACGCAGCTCGAGACCGCCACGGCGGCTGGTCAGTTTTCCGGCGCCGTGCTCGTCACGCGTGACGGCACTACGCTGTTCGAGGGCGCCTACGGCCTCGCCGATCGGGAGAGCGGGGTCCCGAATACGCCGCAGACGCAGTTCCGCGCCGGGTCGATGTACAAGATGATGACGGCGGTGGCGACGCTACAGTTCGTGCAGGCCGGGCTGCTGCGCCTGGACGCTCCGCTCGGCACCTATCTCCCGGACTATCCGAACGCGGACGTGAAGTCGAAGGTGACACTGCACCACCTGCTCACCCACACCGGCGGCACGGGCGACATCTTCGGCCCGCTGTTCGTGGCGAACCGCTCCGAGCTTCGCAACACGTCCGATTACCTCCGGCTCTACGGCGCGCGAGACCTGCAGTTCACGCCGGGAGCGCAGCACGTGTACAGCAACTACGGCTTCATTCTTCTCGGCGCGGTGATCGAGCGGCTGAGCGGTAAGAGCTACGACGACCATGTCCTGGCGCACGTGCTCGCGCCGGCGGGGATGACGGCCACCGGAACCGCGCCGGAAGACTCACTCGTGCCGGGACGGGCGGTCGGGTACATGCGGCAGGGAGGGCCGTCCGGGCCGCTGGTGTCGAATGCGCCGACGCTCCCCTACCGCGGCACCCCCGCTGGGGGCGGATACTCCACCGTGTGGGACTTCGCGCGCTTCGCCGAAGCGGTTCGGGACCGCCAACTCCTGGACTCGGCGCATACGGAGCTTCTCTACACCGGAAAGGTCCCGGTGAGCTCGAGTATCAAGTACGCATACGGGTTCATGGACCGCGTCGTCGGCGGCCGGCGATTCGTCGGGCATGGCGGAACCGCAGCGGGGATGAACGGGGAGCTCGTCTTCGAGCCGAACGGCGGGTATATGGTCGTCGTCCTATCGAACTTCGACCCGCCGGCTGCGGGACAGGTGCTGAACTTCATCCTCCCGCTCCTGCCGGCCTCAACGCCCTGAG
>DASVSA010000370.1:0-10090 GCA_036388335.1 Longimicrobium sp.
TCCACTGGTCGAGCCGCAGGCAGTCGATCACCACGAAGAGGACGGAGCTGTCCCGGTTCACCAGCGGCGCCAGGAACTCGGGCACGATGTCCACCGAGAGCGGCGGCGCCCCGGCCTCCCCCGTGGTCCACTCCGGGTACACGTCGCACACGTAGCGGCAGAACTCGCGGCGGAAGTCGTCCAGCAGCGTTTCCAGCGCGGCCAGCAGCCCCGTCTCGCCGGCCTCGCGCAGGCGCAGCTCCCAGTCCACCAGCTCCGAGTAGTCGTGCGCCCACTCGCGCCAGTCGCGCGGCTCGGTGCGGCGGGAGTTGAGCTCGCGGAAGCGCCCCGCGAAGTCGCGCGCCACCACCTGCTGCTGGATCGCCTCGCCTTCCAGCAGGCGGGTGACCACGGAGAGCACCTGGCGGGGCGAGGTGGGCTTCACGAGGTAGTCCGCCACGCGGCGGCCGATCGCCTCGGTCATGGTGCGGTCTTCCTCGCTCTTGGTGATCATCACCACCGAGACGCGGGGGTCCAGCTTCCTCAGCTCGTCCAGCACCTCCATCCCGGAGCGGCCGGGCATCTGCTCGTCCAGCAGGATCAGGTCGTACGGCGACAGGCGCAGCAGCTCCAGCGCGTCGTCGCCGTTGGATACGGCGTCCACGTGGTAGCCGCGCCCCTGCAGGAAGAGCAGGTGCGGGCGCAGGAGATCGATCTCGTCGTCGACCCAGAGGAGGCGTTTGACCGGTGCTGGCATGGCGTGGAAGCTAGGCCCCCGAGGGGTGCGGGTCAACGCGAGTGGTTTGACAGTGCGGGCCGGGCGGCGCACCTTGGCCGTATGACTCACACAGAGGCACAGGGGCACAGAGAAGAGCACTTCGTGCGCGTCGTGGCCGGGCCCGCGCGCATGCTGGTGCGGCGCGGGTTGGAGGATGTGGCCGGCGTGCTGGTGGATGCGTGGGACGGGCGTGCGGAGGAGTGGATCGGCGGGGGGCGCGCGCCGCATCCCGTGGTGGCGCTGCCGGATGGAGGGAAGGCGGTGGTGAGGCGCTTCCGGCGCGGCGGGATGGTGAGGCACCTCAACCGCGACCGCTACTTCGGCGGGGACCGGGCGGAGGAGGAGCTGCGCGCGACGGAGGCGGCGCGGGCCGGGGGCGTGAGGGCGCCGGAGGTGATCGCTGCGGGGCGGATCGCCGCGTTCCCCGGCTACCGCGCGATGATCGCCACGCGGCTGATCCCGGGCGTGCGCGACGCCGCGGCGGCGCTGGCGCAGGGCGCGGACCGGGCGGCCGTGCTGCGGGAGGCGGGTCGGCAGATCGCGCGGATGCACGCGGCGGGCGTGGCGCATCCCGACCTCAACCTGCGCAACCTGCTGGTGGGGGAGGCGGGGGAGGTGTGGCTGATCGACTTCGACCGCGCACGCGTGGTGGAGGGCGCCGTCTCGCGGGCCCGGCGCGAGCGCGACCTGGAGCGGCTGGCGCGCTCGGCCGCGAAGCTCGGCCTGTGGCTTTCCCCCGCGGACCGCGTGGCGCTGCGCGGCGGCTAGGACCTGGGGTAGCGCTCCAGCGCCAGCGCGACCTTCGCCGCCACCGCGTCGGGGGTGATGAGCTCCATGCGGCCGTGACGGTACTCGGCCGATACCGGGTAGTCCTCGCCCGAGTCGCCGTACGCGTCGATCATCAGCTCGTGGAAGCGGCGGTAGGGCCCGACGCGCTTGGGATTCGTGTAGCCCATCAGCGACACGGTCGGCGTGCCCAGCGCCACGCCGATGTGCAGCGGCCCCGTGTCGGGGCTTACCAGCACGTCCACGCGGTCCAGCAGGTACACCAGCTTGCGCAGGTCCCATTCGAGCAGGTCGAGCGGCGGGTGCTGTGCCGCCGCGCGGATCGCCTCCGCCGCCGCCAGCTCGCGCGGCGAGCGCCCGCCCACCAGCACCGTCCTCATCCCCATCGCCGCCAGCCGGTCCGCGAGGGCGGCGTAGCGCTGGGCGGGCCACTCCTTGGCGGGCTTGCTCGTCCCCACCACGAACGCCACCGTCGGCCGCGGGTCTGCCGGGAGCGCGCCGGCGTAGCGGGCGCGCTCCTCCTCCGTGGGCCCCAGCCGCCACTCCAGGAGCGGCGGGACGCCCAGGTGCTCCAGGAACTCGAAGTACTGGTCCTGCACGTGGCGCTGCCCGCGCGGCGGGATGCGCTCGGTGGTGAAGAGCCAGTTGGCGTCGCGCGCCCGCGCCCGGTCGAACCCCAGCTTGCGGGGCGAATCGAGGATGCGCGCCACCAGGCCGGCCTTGAGGTACACCTGCAGCGCGATCACCAGGTCGAACCGCTGCCCGGCGGTCGCGCGCCGCACGTCCCGGTAGGCGCGCCACCCGCGCTTGCGGTCGAACAGGACGAACTCATCCACCGCCGGGTGGCCGGCCACGAGCGCGTGCGGGCCGGGCTGGATCACCCAGGTGATGCGGCAGCCGGGCGCCGCCGCGCGCAGCGAGTTGACCACGGGCAGCGTGTGCACCGCGTCGCCGATGGCGCTCATCATCACGATGGCGATGCGCGCGCCGGACAGGTCGTGGGCCGTCAATGAGTTACCGGGCGCTCCCCAGCGCCGCCCCGATCAGCGCCCCCAGCACCGCCGGGACCACGATCACCGCGTACTCGCGCGCCCCCAGCCGCGTCCCTTCATCCGCCGCCACCAGCAGGAACAGCCCCACCGCCGCCCCCGCCGCCCCGCCAATGATCGCGCCGCGCCTGGGCGAAGCCGCCCTGAGCACCGGCTCCTGCGCCGCCTCCACCCGCACCACCAGCCGCGGATCGGTCGGCCCCGGCACCAGCGACTGCGCGCTCGCCCCCGCGGGGACCATCAGCGCCAGACAGAAAAGCAAACGAATCAGCATCCATCCTCCTCGGATTTCGGGAAAACACCCCCTCAAGTAACCAGCCCCCTCCCCTTCTCCGCAACTCCCTCTCCCCTCTGTGCCTCTGTGTCTCTGTGTGAGCCAGGCAGTCCCCGCCTTGCGGCCCGCGCGCGCGTGGAGCACCTTGTGTCGAACCCCCGAACGCACCACACCCAAGGCATCCCCGATGACCGGAACCGTCGTCCGCACCCTCGCACTCGTGGCAATGGCCGCGGCCTGCGGGCCCACGCTGCCCCGGCCCAACCCCACCATCCCGACCTCCCAGGCCAGCGCACCCCCCGCGCGACCCGCGGGAGAGCCGGCCGACTGGGTGCTGCGCAACGGCAAGATCTTCGTGGGCGACAGCGCCGGGACCACGGTGGAGGCGATGGCCGTGCGCGGCGGGCGGGTGGTGTACGCCGGCCCCGCGTCCGGCCTGGCGGACATGGTGGGGCCGCGGACGCGCCAGACCGACCTCCAGGGGCGGCTGGTGACACCGGGCTTCAACGACGCGCACATCCACTTCGGCGCGGGAGGCGCGTCGCTGCTGGCGGTGGATCTCAACGGCACCCGCTCGCTGGCCGAGATCGAGCGCCGCGTGGCCGCCGCCGCGGCGACCGCGCAGCCCGGCGAGTGGATCCAGGGGCGCGGCTGGGATCACACCCGCCTCCCGGCGTCGGAGCTGGGGCCGGGCGGATGGCCCACCAACGAGATCCTCAACCGCGCCGCGCCGCGCAACCCCGTCATCCTTTCGCGCGTGGACGGGCACACCTCGTGGGCCAACCGCGAGGCGCTGCGCATCGCCGGGGTCAACCGCGCCACCCGCGCCCCGGCCGGCGGCGAGATCGTGCGCGACCCGCGCACCGGCGAGGCCACGGGCATCCTCAAGGAATCCGCCGAGGGGCTGGTGTCGCGCGTGGTGCCCGACCCCACGCCGGCCCAGGTGAGGCGCGGCATCCGCGCGGCCATGGACCTCGCCGCGCGCACCGGCGTCACCAGTGTGCAGAGCGACGTATCGTCCGCGGACGTGGAGGCGTACCGCGCCCTGCGCGCCGCGGACTCGCTGACGGTGCGCGTCTACGGCTGGTTCCCGCTCACCCGCCAGTCCATCGAGCGGCTGCGGGCGCAGGGGGTCACCGCCCCCACCGGCGACGAGTGGATCCGCCTGGGGATGGTGAAGGGGTACACCGACGGCACGCTGGGCTCGCGCACGGCGGCGATGATCGAGCCGTTCGCCGACGACCACTCCACGCGCGGCCTGCCGCAGTACACCGAGGCGCAGCTCGACTCGCTGGTGGGCGCCGCCGACCGGGCGGGGCTGCAGGTGATCCTCCACGCCATCGGCGACGCGGCCAACCGCCAGGCGCTCGACGCGTTCGAGCGGGTGGCCCAGCGGAATCCTCCGCGCGCGCGGCGCCACCGCATCGAGCACGCGCAGGTGCTGGACCGGCGCGACATCCCGCGCTTCCGCCGGCTGGGCGTCATCGCCTCCATGCAGCCCACGCACGCCACCAGCGACATGCGCTGGGCCGAGACGCGCATCGGACGCGAGCGCGCCGTCGAAGGGGCCTACGCCTGGCGCACGCTGCTGGACTCGGGGGCGGTGGTCATCTTCGGCACCGACTTCGCCGTGGAGCCGATGGCGCCGGTGGAGGGGGTCTACTCGGCCGTCTCGCGCCAGAGCCGCGAGGAGCCGGGGACGCCCCCGGGCGGCTGGCTCCCCGAGCAGCGGCTTACCCGCGCCGAGGCCATCCGCCTCTACACCGCCGCCTCCGCGTACGGCGAGTGGGAAGAGGCGCGCAAGGGCACGCTGCGCCCGGGGATGCTGGCCGACTTCGTGGTCTGGTCGGCCGACCTGCTCACCATCCCCGACGCGGAGATCCTGAAGGCGGAGCCCACGATGACGGTGGTGGGCGGGCGCGCGGTGTACAGCCGCCCGTGACGGCACCCGCACGCAAGCGGGGGACGACGGACCACGGCGACCTGGCGCTCGTCCTCACGGGCGGCGGGGCGCGGGGGGCGTACCAGGTGGGCTTCCTCCGCTACCTGTCGCGCGCCTACCCGGAGCTTCACATCCCCATCCTGACCGGGGTGTCGGCGGGGGCCATCAACATCGCGCTCCTGGCGCAGCACCACGGCACATTCGCGCAGGCCACCGACGAGATGGCCGCGCTCTGGGCCGAGCTCACCCCCGAGCGCATCTTCCGGGTGGACACGGGGGCGCTGCTGGGGAACATGGGGCGCTGGGGGATGAAGCTGGCGCGCTCCGGCCGCGGCGAGTCGCGGGCGCGCGGCGTGGTGGACACGGAGCCGCTGCGAGCCTTCCTGGAGGAAGCGCTCTACCCGGTGGGCGGCGAGCTCACGGGGATCGACTACAACCTCCATCGCGGCACGCTGCGGGCGGCGGCCATCGGCACCACCAGCTACACCACCGGGCAGTCGGTGATCTGGGTGCAGGGGCGCGAGATCGAGACGTGGGAGCGCCCCCAGCGGCGCAGCGTGCAGACGCGGCTGCGGGTGGAGCACGTGATGGCGTCGGCCGCCCTCCCGCTCTTCTTCCCCGCCGTGCAGATTGGCGACCACTGGTACGGCGACGGCAACGTGAGGCTCACGGCGCCGCTCTCCCCCGCGCTGCACCTGGGGGCCCACAAGATCATCGCCGTGTCCACGCGCTACAACCGCGACTTCGCGGAGGCGGACCAGCCGCAGGTGCGGGGGTATCCGCCCCCGGCGCAGGTGATGGGCGTGCTCTTCGACGCCGTGTTCCTGGACCTGATCGACCAGGACGCGCTGCGCATGCAGAAGATGAACGAGGTGCTCGGCCGCGTCCCCAAGCGACGGCGCGAGGGGCTGCGCGTGGTGGACCTGCTGGTGGTGCGCCCCTCGTGCGACCTGGCGAAGATCGCCGCCGAGTACGAGCCGCGCCTCCCGCGCCCCTTCCGCATGCTCACCCGCGGCCTGGGCACGAGCGAGACCGCCGCCCCCGACGTCCTCAGCATGCTGATGTTCCAGGACGACTACGTGAAACGCCTGATCGCCCTGGGCGAGGAAGACGCCGAGCGCCGCGCCGGGGAGATCGACGCGTTCATGACCTCGGATGGCGACTGAAACGAAGGCCTCACACAGAGGCACAGAGGCACAGAGAGAATCACCCACTCTATCCTGAGGAGATGCCACGATGCGCTTCATGATCATGTTCCGCGGCGAGACCGACGACGAAGCGACGGCCCCCGTGTGCAAGGAGTCCGCGGAGATGCGCCGCCTGATCGGGCAGATGTTCGAGGAGGGCATCCTCCTCTCCACGGAGGGGTTGCGCGAGAGCGCCCGCGGCTTCCGCGCCCGCCTCACCGGCGGCAAGATGAACGTGCTCGACGGCCCCTTCGCCGAGGCCAAGGAGCTCATCGCCGGCTACGCCATCGTCCAGGCCGACTCGCGCGCCGGCGCCCTGCAGATCGCCGAGCGCTTCCTGCGCGTGGCCCCCGAGGGCTCCTCCGCCGAGGTGCGCGAGGTGCTGGAGACCGCGGACGTGCCCGCCCAGGCGGTCCCCGCGCTGCGCGCTTCCTGATCCGCCGATGACGCACGACACCGCCGCGCCGCGCGGGATGCAGCTTCACACCAGGATCCTGCTGGGGCTGGCCGTGGGCACCGCGGCGGGGATCACCGCCAACGCGCTCTGGCGCGACAGCGAGCGGCTCGATTCCGTCATCACCAACGTCACCGACCCCGTGGGGCAGGTGTTCCTGCGGATGCTCTTCATGGTGGTGGTGCCGCTGGTGTTCACCTCGCTCGCGCTGGGCGTGGCGCAGCTCGGCGACCTCACGAAGGTGGGGCGCATCGGGGGGAAGACCATCGGCTTCTTCCTCGTGACGACGGCGTTCGCGGCGATCGTCGGGCTCTTCCTGGTGAACACCATCCAGCCGGGCAACGGGCTCGACCCCGGCGTCCGCGACGCGCTGATGCAGCAGTTCGGCGGGCAGGCGGCGGAGAAGAAGGCGACGGCGGAGACCAACGGCTTCGGCATCCAGACCCTCGTCAACATCGTCCCCCGCAACCCGGTGGACGCCGCGGCGAAGGGGGAGATGCTCCCGCTGATCTTCTTCGCCCTGATCTTCGGCGTGGCGCTCACGCGCATCCCCGCCGAGGCGGCGCGCCCGGTGCTGAAGCTGCTGGAGGGGATCAGCTACGCCGTCACGGTCATCATCGGCTTCGCCATGAAGATCGCGCCCTTCGGCGTGGCGGCGCTGATCTTTGGGGTCACGGCGCGCTTCGGGTTCGCGCTGCTGCAATCGTTGGGGATGTACGTGGTAGTGGTGCTGGGCGGGCTGGCGTTCCACCTCTTCATCGTGATCCCGGCGCTCTCGGGAGCGCTGGCGGGGGTGGGCCCGCTCGACTTCCTGCGCCGCAGCCGCACGCTCATGGTGACGGCGTTCTCCACCTCCAGCTCCAACGCCACCCTCCCCACCACCATCCGCACGGCCCAGCAGGAGTTCGGGGTGCCGCGCGAGATCGCGGGGTTCGTGATGCCGCTGGGCGCCACCATGAACATGAACGGCACCGCGCTCTTCGAGGGGATCACCATCCTCTTCCTGGCGCAGGTGTTCGGGGTGACGCTGGGGCTGCAGCAGCAGCTGGTGGTGGTCGTGATGTGCATCATCACCGCCATCGGCGCGGCGGGGGTTCCGGGCGGCTCCATCCCGCTCCTGGTGCTGGTGCTGGAGATGGTGGGCGTCCCCGGCGGCGGAATCGCCCTCATCCTGGGCGTGGACCGCATCCTGGACATGTCGCGCACGGTCCCCAACGTGTGCGGCGACCTCCTCACCTCCCTGGTCGTCGCCCGCTCCGAGGGCGCCACCCTCCCCCAACCTTTCGACGCTGACCCCACCGTCATGGAGCCCGGCGAGCCTCCCGTGGGCGCCGAGCCGGTGCCGCTACAGCATGACTCACACAGAGACACAGAGGCACAGAGATGACTTCATCTCTGTGCCTCTGTGTCTCTGTGTGAGCCAGGTTTTTACTCGATGACCGTACGGCCCTCCAGGTAGTCGCGGAGCATGGCGTCGCTGCCGAGCGCCATGTGGCCGTACGGGAGCTCTGCGGGCGCGAACGCGTGGATCTCGCTGATCTCCAGCGGGTCGCCGATGTGCGTCTCGCCCCGCACCTCCACCTCTACGACGACGGTGACGGAGTGCGAGCGGGGATCGCGCTCGGGGGCGGAGTACACGCCAACCAGGCGCCCCACGCGCACCGCCTCCATCCCGGACTCCTCGCCCAGCTCGCGCAGGGCCGTCTCCCGCACCGTCTCTCCCCAGTCCATCAGCCCGCCGGGAAGCACCCACCGGTCCGAGTCCACCCTGCGCACGAGCACGATGCGTCCGTCGTCGCGCACGGGGACCACCGTCACGCTCATCAGCGGATGCCGCACCACCAGGCGCACGGCCGCCCTCAGGTGGCGCCACAGCTGTCCGCCGCGCTTCGCCCGTTTCCGCCGGTCCTTCAGTCGCACGCTCATCGGAGCCTCGCCGGTACGGGTTCGCCTGCAGGGCCGATCCCATTCTGCACATGCCGCTCCGCGAATCCGGCGCGGTTCGTGAAGCTGCGCTCGTGTGCTCGCGCGCCCCTGTAGATTACGGCCATGGACACGTCACTCACCAAAGAGCAGGTCGTCGAGCGTCTCGAGGGCGCCCGCGAGCAGATCCAGGCTCTCGGCGTGCGGCGCATCGCGCTGTTCGGCTCCATCGTGCGCGGCGAAGCCCGCGTGGACAGCGACGTGGACCTCCTCGTCGAGTTCGACCCGGCCCGCAAGACGTTCCGCAACTTCATGGCGCTCTCCTTCTGCCTGGAGACGCTCTTCGAGAAGCGCGTCGAGCTCGTCACCACCGAATCGCTGAGCCCGTTCATCGGCCCGCACATCCTGCGTGAGGCGGAGGATGTCCTTCTCGCCGCTTGAGTACCTGCGGCACATGCGCGTCGAAGCCGAGTTCCTGTCAGGTGAGACGCGCACGCTTACGAGAGACGACTTCCTACAGGATGAGGTACGTCGCCGGGCGTTCGTCCGCAGCATCGAGATCATCGGTGAAGCCGCGAAGCAGGTGCCGCCGGAGTTCCGTGCCCGTTATCCCGAAGTCGAGTGGCGGATGATGAGCGGGATGCGCGACCGGCTCATCCATGGCTACTCGGGCGTGGATTACGACATCGTCTGGAACGTCGCGGCGTACGAATCACCATTCTGATGCAGCAGATCGTGCAGATCCTCTCGGCGGAGGGCGCGGAGTAAGGCGCGCGCTACATCGATGCGAAAATGAGCCCGACACCGAAACGGTGCCGGGCTCTCTGTTGTGCGCGTCCAGACGGATCAGGGAGGCGTCGGCGCGGGCGGCTGGCTGCCCGGCGCGGCGCCACCACCGGCGGGGCTGCCCGTCGCGGTGTCGGGGTTGTGGTTGAGCATCTCCGTGTCCGCCGTCCCCGTGGCGTTCACCGCGGAGCCCGGACCCATCGACGGCGGCTCGCTCCCCGGTGCTGCCCCACCGCCCGCTGGGCTTCCCGTCGCCGGGTCGGGGTTGTTCTGGAGCGCCCCCGTGTCCGCCGTCCCCTTCTCATCCACCGCCTCGCCACCACCGCCGCACGCCAGCGCCCCGGTCACCGCGACCAGCGCCGCAAGACGGACTATCGAGCTCCTCCACATGGGCAACTCCGTAGCTCAAGGGTTCGCGGCACGCCTCCACTTCATCCGCGCGGCCGGGAAGCACGCAACCCGCCTGCCATCGTGGGAGCAGCAGGTGCGCAACGCCGTCGCGGTGCTCGCGCCCGCTTACCGCCACACGCCGGACCGGTTAGAACCGAGGTATTGTGCCGTACAATTGAGCCGTAGCATGTTGGAGTTGCTCCGAATTCCTGGCAAAACCACCGAGCAGAGACTGGTCGCGTATCCCGAATCAAGAGGAGGCAGCCATGGACCCGGAAAAGCGCGAGCGTCTGGAAGCGGCCGGATGGCGAGTGGCTCCGTGGAGGAGCTCCTGGAGATCTCCGACGAAGAGGCTGCGCTCCTAGAGGCGAGCTTGTAGAAGGAGGAGTCCCCACCGGAGTGAGGCATCCGTCCGAAGTTGAGGGCGGAGGAGCACGCTGAAAGCAAGGGCAGACACGCGGGTCTGCCCTACGAGGCCGAGGAAACCGGCCGGCGTTCTCCCCCTCCACCGCCCTGCGCCCCCGCAGGCGGGGGAGGGGGCC
>DASVSA010000371.1:0-4450 GCA_036388335.1 Longimicrobium sp.
CGCTGGAGCGCTCGCTCTCCATCCTGCGCGCCACCCTGGAGTCGGCGGCGGACGGGCTGCTGGTGATCGACCAGGAAGGGACGGTGGTGACCGCCAACGGCAAGTTCGCCTCGATGTGGGGGGTGGAACCGGCCTCCCTGACGCCGGGGAGCCCGGCGCCGCTCCCCCAGTGCGCGGAGCGCGTGGTGGACTCGGACGCGTTCACGGCCCACATCCTGGAGATCCGCCACAGCCCGGTGGGCGAGTCGCTGGACGACGTGTGGCTCAAGGACGGCCGCGTCCTTGAGCTATATTCGCAGCCGCAGCTCATCGGCGGCGAGACGGTGGGGCGCGTGTGGAGCTACCGCGACGTCACCGCGCGCCGCACCGCCGAGGACGATGCGCGCCGCACGGCCGAGCGGATGCGCGCGGTGGCATCGGCGGCGGCGGCGGTGGTGGGGGCGGATTCGCCGGCGGAGCTGCGCCACGTGCTGGAGGAGGCGTGCCGCACGGTGCTCTCCATGGACGCCTTCTTCATCTTCGCCTACGACTCGCGCAAGCACACCTTCGAAGGCTTCGGCGGCAACGACGCGGGGGAGTACACGCCGCCGGACGTAACGCCCGCCGCGGGCACGCCGGGCGAGCGGGTGGTGAGGGAGCGCAGGTCGCTCCTCACCCTGCGCTCGGACGATCCGGCCGGGCGCGGGGCCTCGCCCACGGGCTCCGGGCGCCGTTCGGAGTCGGTGATCCGCACGCCCATCCTGGTGGGCGGCGAGGTGCGCGGCATCATCTCGGTGCAGAGCTACACGCCGGGGTTGTACACCGCGGCCGAGGTGGAGGTGGTGGAGGCGCTCGCGTCGCTTGCCGCTTCGGCGCTGGAGAACCTGCGGCTCACGGCCGAGCAGCGCGACGCCGAGGCGGCGCTGAGGCGGTCCGAGACGCGCTTCCGCGCCCTCTTCGAGCAGTTCCCGTACAGCATCCAGATCTTCTCGCCGCAGGGCGAGACGCTGCAGGTGAACCGGGCGTGGGAGCGCCTCTTCCTCTCGCGCCCCACCGAGCGGCGCAGGTTCAACCCGCTCACCGACCCGCAGCTGGCAGAGATCCACCCGCTGATCCGGCGCGGCTTCGCCGGCGACGAGGTGGAGCTGCCGCCCACCCTGTTCGACCCGGCGCGGGTGGGAGTCGGGCCCGGGCGCGCCGTGCCGGACCCGGAGGGCGCGCGCGCGCGCTGGCTGCAGGCCTCCATCTGCCCCGTAAAGGACGACGACGGCGACATCCGCGAGGTGATCCTGGTTCACCAGGACGTCACCGACGAGCGGCGCGCGCTGGACGAGCTGCGCGAGAGCGAGGAGCGCTCGCGCACGCTCATCCAGACGGCCGCCGACGCCATCATCACCCTGGACGAGGAGAGCACCATCCTCTCGGCCAACCCGGCCACGGAGCGCACCTTCGGCTACACGGCCGAGGAGCTGGTGGGGCAGCACATCGCCATCCTGCAGCCGGAGGAGAAGCGGGACGAGCACAATCAGGGGCTGGCGCGCTACATGGCCACCGGGGTGCGCACCGTGGACTGGGGGACCACCGAGTTCGCCGCCGTGCGCAAGGATGGCGTCACGATCCCGGTGGAGGTCTCCATCGGCGAGTACATGCAGGGCGGGCGGAGGATCTTCGCGGGCTTCCTGCGCGACATCACCGAGCGCAAGGCGGCCGAGCGGGCGCTGCGCGAGGCGCGCGACGAGCTGGAGCTGCGCGTGCAGGAGCGCACCGGCGAGCTGGCCGAGACCAACCTTGCGCTGGAGGAGGAAGTCGCCGAGCGCGCCCGCGCCGAGGAAGAGCTGATGCAGAAGAGCGCCGAGCTGCAGGCGGTCTTCCACGCCCTTCCCGACCTCTACTTCCGCATGGAGAGCGACGGGACGATCCTGGACTTCCAGGCGGGGCACCAGATGGGGCTCTACGCCGCGCCCGAGGATTTCCTGGGGCGGCGCGTGCTGGACGTCCTTCCGGCGCACGCGGGCGATCGCCTTGCCGCGGCGCTCGCCCGGGTGTCGGCCGAGGGGGTGCTGACCACGGTGGAGTACGCGCTGGAGGGGCCGGACGGGCAGCCGCAGGAGTACGAGGCGCGCCTCCTTCCCCTGCACGGCACCGGGCAGCTGGTGGCCATCGTCCGCGACATCACCGAGCGCAAGGGATGGGAGCGCGAGCTGCGGCGGCGCGAGGAGCACTTCCGCGCCCTGATCGAGAACGGCTCGGACCTCATCGCCATCATCGGCGCCGACGGGATGACGCGCTACCTGAGCCCCTCGGCCGAGCGCCTGCTGGGGTGGAAGACGGAGGAGCGCGTGGGGCGCAGCACCATGGAGACCATCCACCCCGAGGACTTCGGCGAGGTGGCCCGGCTGCGCGACTTCGCGGTGAACAACCCCGGCTCCACCATCCAGGTGGAGTTCCGCTACCGCCACGGCGACGGCTCGTGGCGGGTGTTCGAGGCCGCCGCGCGCACCCTGCGGCCCGATTCGGCCAGCGAGGGGCTGGTGGTGAACGCGCGCGACGTAACCGAGCGCAAGCGTGCCGAGGAGGCGCTGAAGCGCAGCGAGGAGCACTTCCGCGCCGTCATCGAGAACGCCAGCGACCTGGTGACCATCCTGGAGACGGACGGGGTGATGAGGTACCAGAGCCCGGCGGTGGAGCGGCTGTTCGGCTTCGCGCCCGCCGAGCTGGAGGGGCGCAGCGCCTTCGAGCTGATCCACCCGGACGACGCGGCCGGCGTGGTGGAGGCGCTCACGTACGTGGTGGTGAACCCGGGCGAGACGAGGGCCGTGGCGTTCCGCTGGCGCCACAAGGACGGCTCGTGGCGCTACGTGGAGTCGGTGGGCACCACCCTTTCGCGCGCCGTGCCCGAGGAGGGGGTGATCGTCAACTCCCGCGACGTCACCGAGCGCAAGCGGGCGGAGGCGGCGCTGGAGCAGGCGCGCACCGAGGCGGAGCGGGCGCGCGAGGCGGCGGAGGCGGCCAACCAGGCCAAGAGCGAGTTCCTTTCCAGGATGAGCCACGAGCTGCGCACCCCCATGAACTCCATCCTGGGCTTCGCCCAGCTCCTGGAGCGCCGCAGCCCCACGCCGGACCAGCAGCGCTCCGTGGACCAGATCCTGCGGGCCGGACGCCACCTCCTCAACCTCATCAACGAGGTGCTGGACATCGCCCGCATCGAGAGCGACCGGCAGACGCTCTCGCTGGAGCCGGTGCGGGTGGACGCGGCGCTGATCGAGGCGGTGAACCTGATCCGCCCGCTGGCCGCTCAGAACGCCTGCATGGTCTCCGACCCGCACCCCGCGCCTGGGATCTGGATCCGCGCGGACCGGCAGCGGCTGGCGCAGGTGCTGCTCAACCTGCTCTCCAACGGCGTCAAGTACAATCGCCCCGGCGGCTCCGTGCGCGTCACCTGGGAGCGGCGCGACGGGCGGGTGAGGATCGGCATCCACGACACGGGCCGGGGGATCCCGCCGGAGCGGATGGAGGAGCTTTTCGTCCCCTTCGCGCGGCTGGGCGCGGAGGAGACTGGGGTGGAGGGGACGGGGCTGGGCCTGGCTCTGTCGCACCGGCTGGCCGAGGCGATGGGCGGCTCGCTGAGGGCGGAGAGCCAGCCGGGGCGCGGCAGCACCTTCTGGCTGGAGCTGCCGGCGGCCGACGACCCCAGCAGCCGCCTGCCGCAGCCCGCCCCCGCCCCGCGCGAGCCGCGGGCCGAGACGGCGGAGGGACCGGCCGCCACCCTGCTCTACGTGGAAGACAACCTGGCCAACCTCACCCTGGTGGAGTCGCTCCTCTCGTCCCGCCCGGAGATCACGCTGCTCTCGGCCATGCAGGGGCGGATGGGGCTGGACCTGGCGTGGGAGCACGCGCCGGACCTGATCCTGCTGGACCTCCACCTCCCCGACATGCCGGGGGGCGAGGTGCTGCGCCGCCTGCGCGCGGACCGCCGCACCCGCGACACGCCGGTGGTGGTCATCAGCGCCGACGCCACTCCCGGGCAGGTGGAGCGGCTGAAGGCCGCCGGCGCCCATGAGTACATGACCAAGCCCCTGGACCTGGACCGCTTCATGGAAGCCGTGGACCGCACCCTCGCCGAGCGGGGAGAGAAGCCGTGACCAGCTCCCCCCGCGCCATGGAGGAAGCCGCCATCCTGGTGGTGGACGACGAGATGGCCAACCTCCACCTGCTGGAGGAGTTCCTCAAGTTCGACGGCTTCGAGAACGTGGAGCTCACCACCGATCCGCGGCGGGTGCCGGCGATGTTCGAGGAGATGAGGCCGGACATCCTCCTCCTCGATCTCCACATGCCGCACCTGGACGGCTTCTCGGTGATGAGGCAGCTGCGCGCCTCGCTGCCGGCCGGCGACTACTTCCCCATCCTGGTGCTCACGGCCGACGTCACCTCCGAGACGAAGCTGCGGGCCCTCTCGGAGGGGGCCAGCGAC
>DASVSA010000372.1:0-6324 GCA_036388335.1 Longimicrobium sp.
GGCCAGGTAGTAGCGGCTGGCGTCCGTCTCCACCTTCGCGATGCGGTCGATGCACTCCTGGTCGTCCTCGTCGTCCTTGGGCTTGCCGCGCCGGCGGCTGTGCGATCCCACCACCCACAGGAAGGGCGCGGCGTACGCGAGGCCCTCGATGTCCACCTCGCCCTCCTCGGGGAGGTCCACGAAGTCGGCCAGCACAAAGGTCAGGTGCCCGCCGAAGCTGCCGTCGGGGCGCAGCGTGAGGCGCTCCAGGGTGGGCGTCTCGTCGCACGCGAGCCACAGGTAGTCGCCGGTGCGCTCCACGGCGGAGAGGCCCTCACGCAGCCGCTCGGGGTCGCTGATTCCGTCCGGGGCGCGGTCGAAGTGAAGGGGAACGCGGTAGAGGGGCGTCGCCATCGGAGGATCGGGGGCTCGGGTGAGGGCTGGACCGCGGCGAGTTGCTACGCAGGCCCGGTGCCGCGCGCTTGCCGGAGGCCCGCCGCGGCGTACATTGGCGGGGCCTCATCGCCTCCCCGCACCCCGGCACCATGACGAGCACCGAGCTCCTGGCGCGCACCGAAGCCTTCGTCCGCGAGCGCATGCACGGCGACGGCACGGGGCACGACTGGTGGCACGTCCACCGCGTGCGCGCCATGGCCCTGCGCCTGGCCGGCGAGGAGGGCGCCGACCCGTACGTGGTGGAGCTCGCCGCGCTCCTGCACGACGTGTGGGACCACAAGCTCCACGGCGGCGACGACTCCGTGGCCCCGCGCGAGATCCGCGTCTGGCTCCAGGGGCTGGACGCGGACGAGGGCACCATCGCGCACGTATGCGAGATCGTGTCCGGAGTGTCGTTCAAGGGCGCGGGCGTCGCCACCCCCATGCGCACCCCCGAGGGCGCGGTGGTGCAGGACGCCGACCGGCTGGACGCCATCGGCGCGGTGGGGATCGCGCGCGCCTTCGCGTTCGGGGGCAGCCGGGGGCGGCCGCTCCACGATCCCGACACGGCGCCCGAGCTCCACGCCACCTTCGCGGCCTACCGCGATGGGGCCGGCGGCACCACGGCCCACTTCCACGAGAAGCTCTTCCTCCTCCGCGACCGCATGAACACCGCCTCCGCGCGCCGCCTGGCCGAAGAGCGCCACCGCTTCATGGAGGAGTTCCTGCGCCGCTTCCACGAGGAGTGGAACGGATGGAGCTGACCTCGCTGGGCGGGGGTGTGCACGTGCTCCGCGGCGCCGTCAACAGCGGCCTCGTGGAGACGGAGAACGGCCTGCTGGCGGTCGATACGGGCATCGACCGCGGCGCCGCAAACCGCATCGCCCGCGCGGCGGAGGAGCTGGGGCGCCCCCTGGTGGCCATCCTCAACACGCACGCCCACGCGGACCACCACGGCGGCAACGCGCAGCTCGTGCGCCGCTTCGGCATCCCCGTGTACGCGCCGGAGGTGGAGGAGGCGGTCATCCGCGAGCCCCGCTTCGAGCCGGTGTACCTCTTCGGCGGCGCGCTCCCGGTTACGGGGCTGGCCAACAAGTTCCTCCAGGCCGAGCCCTCCCCCGTGGACCACGTCGTCCGCCCGGGGGAGACGGTGGTCATCGACGGGCGCGAGCTGGCGCTGGTCGGGCTCGCCGGGCACAGCATGGCCCAGGCCGGCGTGGGCGTCGGCCTGGGAACGGCGGAGGGGGTGCTCTTCGCGGCGGACTCGTTCTTTGGGAGCGAGCCGCTGGCCAAGCACGGCGTCCCCTACCTGGTGGACGCCGCCGGGATGCGCGAGAGCCTGCTGCGGCTGCCAGGCGTGCCCGCCGCCTGGTACGTCCCCGGCCACGGCGACCCGGTGGACGACGCCCGCGCGCCCGTATTCGACGAGAACGTCGCGGCGCTCGACCGCGCGTTCTCCTGGCTGGGCGAGCGCGTACGGCGCGGCCCGTCATCCACCGAAACACTGCTGGTGGAGTTCGCCGCCGCGCTGGGGATGCGGCTGGACAACCCGTCGTCGTGGGTCCTCAACCGCGCCACCCTGCTCGGCTTCCTCGCCGCCATGGAGCGCGGCGGAACCGTGCGGGTGGTGATGGACGAGGGCCGCTGGCTGTGGAGAAGTGCCTAGTGCCCAGTGCCGAGTGCCTAGTAAAAGCAGTTACTAGGCACTTGGCACTGGGCACTAGGCACTTCTTCTTCAGAAACTCGACGGCGGCGGCGCCGGAGAAGTGCCGCGGGGGCCGCGGAACCACTCCCACGCCTTGAGCGCCAGCCACACCAGCAGCACCAGCGGAAGGACGCGGAAGAGGAGGAAGCCGCCGAGCAGCCACGCGATCCCAAGGACGGCAAGGGCCACCTTGAGCGCCGCGATGGCAACGATGATGATGACGGCCCACTTCAGGATGTTCTCGAGGTCGCGATTGGTGCTGGACACGGGTCCCTCCGGGGAAGCGCAATGGTTTCCGGCGATCGTTGAGGGTCCTACGAGGGGATGCGGGCGCGAGTTTCACGGGTACCGAAGTTGCCGCGAACGGCGGTCTCACACAGAGGCACGGAGACACGGAGCGAGGGCTCGCGATGAGCGATACGGAAGAAGCGCAGCGCGAGTTCATCCGCGCCTGGTACGTCTGGCGCCACACGCCGCTCCCGGTGGACGCGTACCGCTCCAACCGCACCACCGCGGCGAGCTTCACGGTGGAGTTCGCGCTGGACCACCTGCGGAGCTACGTGTACGCGCTGGGCAGCGCCTTCATGGAAGACCGCCCGCGCGACTACCCGGCGCTGGTGGCCGACAACCTGGAGCACCTCCACGGCGCCGAGGCGGACCTGGAGAACGGCCCCGTCCCCGAGGACGAGCGCGCTCCCTACCGCGAGTACGTCGCCGCCACGCGCACCCTCCTCCACCGCCTCCTCGCCCGCGCCGCCGCGGCCCAGGGCTGATCAGGCCGGCGCCCCGTCCGCGCCGCTCTCGCGAAAGACGCCGCGCATCGCCTCCTCCAGCGCCCGCCGCAGGTGGTCCGCGGTGAACCCCAGGTGATACGCCCCCACCGCCACTGGGCGGAGCAGCGCCACGAGGCTGGAGGTCTCGGCCCCCACGGCGCCGTCCGGCCCCGGCCTCTCGGCCACCCGCGTGCCGCGCGCCCGGTCGGTGGTGACGATCCCCTGCTGCTCCAGCTCGCGGTACGCCCGCGCCACGGTGCCGGGCGCAAGGTCCAGCTCCTCGGCCACCTGCCTCACAGTGGGCAGCCGGTCGCCGGGGCGCAGACGCTCCGTGGCGACGGCTTCCTTGGCCTGCTCCACGAGCTGCTGGTAGATGGTCAGCTCGGACGCGTCGTCCACCTGGAACCGGAAGATGGCGGAGGGCTCGTCGCGGCCCAGCCGCTCCACCTCGCGGGCCAGCTCCGTGAGGTGAAGTCCGTGCTTGCGGAGCATCTTCGCGAGTGTGCCCGCGGCCGCGGTGGCCACGCCCAGGAGCAGGTGCTCGGCATCCAGCTCGGGGCCCCGCAGCTTCTGGGTCCACTTCACCGCCGCGGCCAGGGCGGATCCCGCCGCGCGCGTGTAGCGTAGCTCCTCGGCCACCGTGCGCACCGGCCAGCGCGGCATGGCTTCATCCATCGACCTCGCGAGCTCCGCCGGGTCCACGCCGAGCTTCGCCAGGAGCCTCCCGATCACCGGAAAGTCCCCGGTGAAGAGGGAGAGCGCCACGTGCTCCGTCCCGATCGCCCGGTTGCCGCGCTCCGCCGCCGCGCCGCGCGCCCCGGCGAGGACCTGACGCGCCTGCTCGCTGAAGTCGAATCCGGCGCCGGTGATGGATGGACGGCCGTTGGGCATGGGGTCCTCTGCGTGTGCGGATTCTTGTACCACTCTCGATGAACACTACGGCACGTTCGCCGTTGTGTCAATGAGGATGATACAAGGAGCCCCGTTCTGATTCGATTGCCGTGCGCCTCCGCCCCGCGCTACTCTTACGGGAGCGACCCACTTCAGCCCCCAGAGCGTATGAACGAGCCCGCACGCATCCGCATCGGCACGCAGGGGTGGAACTACCCCGCCTGGGTGGGCGCCTTCTACCCGTCCGGCACGCGCCCCGCCGACTTCCTGGGCACGTACGCGCGCGCCTTCGACGTGGTGGAGGTGGACTCCACCTTCTATGCCGTCCCCGCCGCCAGGACGGTACGCGGGTGGGCCGAGCGCACGCCGGACGGGTTCACTTTCGCCCTCAAGATGCCGCAGGAGATCACCCACGACCGGCGCCTGCGCGACGCGGGCGAGGTGGTTGCGGCCTTCATGGACGCGGCGCGGGAGCTGGGGCCCAAGCTGGGGCCCGTCCTGGTGCAGATGGGGCCCGACTTCCTGCCCAGGGAGCTGGACTCGCTGCGCCGCTTCCTCCCGTCCCTGCCGCGCGACGTGAGGTTCGCCGTGGAGGTGCGCAACCAGAAGTGGACGCGCCCCGAGGTGATGGCCGAGCTCCTCTCGCTGCTGGCCGAGCACGAGGCGGCGCTGGCCCTGAGCGACGGCCGCTGGATCCGCCGGGAGACGATGACGGAGCTCGCCGGGCGCCCCACGGCCAGCTTCCACTACGTGCGCTGGATGGGCCCCAACCGCGACATCGAGGACTACTCGCGCGTCCTCTTCGACCGCGCCGAGGAGCTCGACAGCTGGACGGAGGCGCTCGGCCGGGTGGCCACCAACGGCGTGGAGATCTTTGGCTTCTTCAACAACCACTTCTCCGGCCACAGCCCCGCCACCGCCCGCGAGATGCAGCGCCGCCTCGGCCAGCGCCCCGTGGACCCGTCGCTCCTGGCCGAGCAGACGTCGCTGTTCTGAGGCCCTCACCCCCCATCCCCCTCTCTCCGCGCGGCGTGGTCATACGGCCGACAGCTGCTCTCGTTCTCTGCGTGGCTCCACGGGAGCGGGCAGCTCCTTCCGTCTCAGCCGGCGAAAGATGATGATGTGCCCGATGAACGCCGTCAGTACCATCACGGAGGGCAGCCAGACGAACGGGGCCTGGGCGATCCACACGTTGGCGGGCTCGTTCATGAACACGCGGAACGGCGTGGGCGTGGAGAGGTTGGCGATCACCACGACGTTCACCAGCAGCGCCAGCCCCATCCAGTTCCACAGGCGTACCCCCCACTCCGGCATGCGCCCCGCCAGCAGCAGCCCCGCCACCAGGATCGCCGTGATCCCCGTCACGAGGTCGAAGTTGCGTCCCGAGTAGCTCATCTGCACGGGCATGATGCCTTCCGCATACGCCCGGTGCATCACCAGCTCCAGCGGCAGCCGAAACGCCTGCACGCCCACCAGTGCCGCCAGCGGCACCCCCGCCGCCAGCCGGCCGCCCACCCGCGACGACCCGATCCCCAGCGCGATCACCAGGATGGAGACGATCAGCAGCACCATCGTCGGCGGCGCGCCGTCGAAAGTCAGCGCCCCGCTGGCCGCGGCGCCGGCGGTAAGCGCCATCCAGAGCGCGGTGGCGGCCGCGGCCGCTACGGCCATGCTCCGCCCCTCGCCGAGCCGGCGGCCGGCCCAGTAGACCCCCAGCGGAAACGCCGAGCCGACCAGCACGCCCAGCACCGCGAACGACCAGACCAGGAACGGAGAAGCGGCAGCCATGGGGGAGTTCCGGGTGAGAGTGGGTCAGGCGATCCACACCCAAACTAGGAGCGCACCCCGCCCGCGAAAAGCCGCCCACTCACGGCTAGTGGAGATCCCACCGCGTTACATCACACAGAGACACAGAGGCACAGAGATGAAGTCATCTCTGTGCCTCTGTGTCTCTGTGTGAGCCCCGCTTCTATTCCCGGATCAGGATCGCCACGGGCTTGGAGAGCCGCACCGTGCGCGACGTGTCCGCCTTCTCCAGCGTCTCCTGGTACCACTCCGGAGGCCGCGACGACCCGCCGTGCTCCATCAGGATGCGCCCGAGCTCCGCCGCGTCGATGTTGCGCATCCGCACGCACCCGTGCGACGCGGGGCGGCCCAGCGAGCTGGTGAGGCCGGTGCCGTGGATGTAGAAGTCCGGCGCCCGGAAGAAGATCTTGATGCGGCCCATCGGGTTGCCCGGCGAGCCGGGCGGCTCGTACGTCTTGCCGCGCGCCCACCCCGAAGCCGGCGGCCTCCAGCTGGGGTTCCAGATCATGTGGCTGATGCGGAACTGACCCTTGGGCGTGGGATAGTTCGCCGCGCCGATGGACACGGGGAAGCGCCTCACGATCCGCCGCCCGTCCATCAGGAAGAGCGAGCGATCGGACAGGTCCACCGTGATGCTGAGAGCCTCGCCCTTTTCCACGGGGCGGGACACGGCCGATTCCAGCGTGGACACGATCAGCCCGGTGTCGCGCGGCGCGGTGCGCTGCGCCTCCGCCA
>DASVSA010000373.1:0-2698 GCA_036388335.1 Longimicrobium sp.
CCAGCCGCACCCGCGCCGTGGAGGGCCCGGCCGCTTCCTGCCCCACGCCCACCAGCATGGGATCGCGCTGCACCCCGCCGCCCGCCTGCGCCGTCACGCCGTACAGCGTCACCGTCCACGCGCCCTCGCCGGGCTCCACCAGGAACGGGGCGCGCTGCGCGGGGATGCGCACGTCCACCCACCCCGCGGCGGGGGCCACGGAGATGGCTCCCAGCGCCGCCGGGCCCGCGGCGGCGGCGGTGGTGTCCGCCAGGGTCACGGCGCTGGCGTCGATCCAGGCGGCGGTGCCGTCGTCCAGCTGCGCGCGGTACTGGCTGCCGCGGCGCTCGGCCAGCGTAAGGCGCGTGCCCCGCGGGAAGAACCAGCGGTAGCCGCCCGTGGGCGTGGGCCGCGCGTACACCGCGTCCGAGCCAGTGGCCAGCGTGTCCGCCCCGCCCGTCACCCGCGCGGCGCGCGGGGACGCGAACACGCCCGTGCCCTCCGCGGGCGCCGCGGCCGTGGCGGCGGGCGCGGCGGGGGCGCGGTAAGTGACGGTGTGGGTGGCCGTCTGGCCGTCCTTGAACGCGTTGAGCTCCCACCGCCCGCTGGCGGGAAGGGGGAGGTAGGCGATGAACGCGCCGTTGGGCGCCACCGGCACCGGCGTGCCGTTGATGGTGAGCGCCGCGCCCCCCGTGCCCACCGTGCCGTAGATGAAGGTGGAGTCCAGGCGCGGGCGCACGGCGTCGGCCCCCGGGTTCACCACGCGGATCGCCAGCGGCCCCTCCACTCGCCGGATGGGCGGAAGCCCCTCGGAGAGCGGCACGTACTCGAGCGCGGCCCGCACGCCGGGGCGCGTGGTCGGCCCGGTGGCGGCTCCGCCCCCGGCGGCCGGGGCGCAGGCGGCGGCGAATACCAGGAGAACGGCGGACGAGCGCAGGGTGGAAGACCGGGTCAACACGAGCTCCTGTGGATGCCGGCGGATCGGTGCGCGGCCACTCGGGGAGGCCGCGGTGCAGCCTGCCCCGCCGGTGCAAGGGACGCGCCGGAGCGGCACCCGGGCCTTGCGCGCTCACATGATGTCGTATAGCGTATCTATCCATCTGTTTGCAAAGCCGTTCCCGTCCCCGCGCCCCCTCTTCCCGGAGGGGGCAGCTCAACTTTCCTTCATCACACGCAAGGACGTTCATGCACGCCCATCGCGCCACCGTACGTCTTTCCCTGGCCGCGCTCCTGGCGCTCGCCGCCTGCTCCGACCAGTCGAACCCCGCAGCGCCGGAAGCCGCCGCGCCCGCCCAGGCGCGCACCGCCGACGGCCAGCCGATCCCCAGCCGCGCGCAGGAGCGCCCGGGGACATGGGTGGAGCGCACGGACGCGCAGCTCTGGGCCGCCATCTCCGCCTCGGGCGGCAGCGCGGCGGTGGGGCTCAAGTCGCCGGGCGCCGTGCGCGGCGTGTACCGCGGGCGCGTGCTGGTGGGGCGCAGCGACTGGTCGAATGGCCGCGCGGCCGTGGTGGCGCAGAAGGGCGTGACGCTGATGAGCGCAGACGACCTGCTCCCCTCCATGGAGGTGCGGCTGAGCGGGCCGGAGTCGCTGGCCGCCCTGCGCCGCCTGCCCTTCGTGGACTACGTGGAGCCCACCATGGTGGACGACGGGATGCAGGACTTCGCCAGCGTGGGCGGATGCGGGTGGGGGAGCGCCTGGACGGGCGACCGGCAGTACACCACCTCGGGCGACGTCTACTCGCAGAAGCTGACGGCCATGGGCATCCCCAGCGCGTGGACGCTCAGCAGCGGCGCCGGGGTCACCATCGGCCTCACGGACACGGGCATCTCGTCCGGCCAGGGGCAGTTCACCAGCACCTTCGCCACGGGTGAGAGCACCGGGCGCACCCTGAAGCTGCTCAAGGTGTCGTCGCAGGCCAGCGTGTACGACTCGTGCGGCCACGGCACTCGTATGTCCGGGAGCATCGCCGCGCCGCGCGACGGGCGCAGCGTGGGCGGGATCGCCTACCGCTCCAGCTTCGTGAGCGTGCGCCACGGCAACGGGGTGGCCGCCGTGTCCAGCAGCGACGCCAAGGCCGGCGTGCGCGCCGCAGCGCAGAACGGCGCGCGCATCGTGGTGATGGCGTGGGAGTCGCTCAACTGGTACTGGCAGGTGTCTGACGAGATCGAGTACTGGCACTACAACTCGCAGCTCCTTTTCTTCGGCGCCGCGGGCACCAGCGGCTGCTGGGACGGCATCCTGGACAGCAACGTCGTCTTCCCGGCCGACATGCCCGAGGTGGTGGCGGTCACGGGCGTGACCTACCCCAGCGGCGGCGTCCCCTGCGGGATCCACCACGGCGCCGACGTGGAGCTCACGGCGTACCTGGACGTCCCCAGCACGGGCCAGTACACTGCGGACGTGGTGGGGATGGGCGGCAGCTCCAACGCCACCGCGGTGGTGGGCTCGGTGGCGGCCCTCGTCTGGTCGCGCAACCCGACCCTTACGCGCGACGCCGTCCGCCAGCGCCTGATCCGGACGGCCTCGTACTACCCGAACCGGCACCCGGAAGAGGGCTACGGGGTGATCGACGCGTACCGCGCGGTGTCGGGGAACTGATTGGGGAACGGGGAACGGGGAACGGGGAACGGGATGAAGATGGGTGACGGCTGACGGGAGGCCCTCACCCCCCCCAACCCCCGCTCTCCCAATCATGGGAGAGGGGGGCGCACTCCAG
>DASVSA010000374.1:0-4368 GCA_036388335.1 Longimicrobium sp.
GTGGCGCTGCTCCGCGCCCAGGCCACCCTCAAGGACTTCCGCCTGGACGACGCGGACGAGAACATCGGCGTCCGCATCATCGAGCGCTCGCTGGAGGAGCCCATCCGCCAGATCGCGCAGAACGCGGGTGTCGAGGGCTCCATCGTGGTCGCCAAGGTGCGCGACAACGAGAGCAACTCCTACGGCTACAACGCCCGCACGGACGAGTACGAGGACCTGGTGCAGGCCGGCGTGATCGACCCCACCAAGGTCACGCGCACGGCGCTCCAGAACGCCGCGTCCATCGCCGGCCTCCTCCTCACCACCGAGTCGGTGGTCGTGGAGCGCCCCGAGCCGAAGAGCGCCGGCGGCGCCGGCGGCGGCGGGATGCCCGGCGGCATGGGCGACATGTACTGAGCCTTCGGGCGCAGCACGCAAGCTCTCCTCAGTGCCCACCGCCCGCAGGGATTCCCCTGCGGGCGGTGGTGCGTTCAGGCCTGCAGTTCGTTCCTCAGCCGCACGGATTTCCGTGCGCATGGCCGCGCGACGCCGGTGTGGCGGACACGACGTCCGGAGCGACCTTTCGTTCGATCACGGCCCGCCGGCAATCCGGAACAGGCTCTCGTAATCAGCTGCTTTCTCGGCGTGCTAGGATCTGGAACAGGTTGCTCGGAGAGCGCGATTGGCCGGGCTGCAGCGACACCTCCTCAGCGGGAACCGAGGGAGGTGAGCGGAAGGTCGCCACGGCAACCGTTCCCGCCTTGTGCCAACGGTTGCTGGCGGGTTTTCGCGTGGACCGGGAGAACCAGGGGTTCTACCGGGGAAATCGGGTGCCTCGGTCCATCCAACAGAGAAGCGGAGCGGTGTGATATGAGTCCCCCCGTGCCGAACCCTCGGGGAAGCTGCCGCGGGACCACTCCGTACGCAGCACGACGCTAATTCCCCCCCCCGCTCCCGGGTAACATGACGATGTGGCGCTCCCTCCTGCTCAGCCTCGTCCTGCTCGCCCTCGCTGCTCCGGCCGCACACGCATTCGACTATGCGGAGCACTGCCGCATGTCGAACCGCGCGTTCCGGATGGCGGTCTCCCGCGCACTCCTGTCGGACAGCATCGCGGCGCCGAGGCGGGAACACCTCATTGCCCTTTCGGACAGCACTCGCGCAGCGAAGTGCGTCGAGCGAGTGAGAGACCGGGAGGGGCGCCGCCCGCCCACCCACGCCTATGGTGAATGGGTGGCGCTCGTGGACTGGGCGAGGACCCCAGCGGACTTCTTCCTGACGCCATTCGACACCCTGAGCACGCGGACGGACGTCATCCCTGCCGACGCGATCGCGCGGCTGGCCGATCTCGGGCTGCAGGATTTCGTTGTGCTGCACGACAACAGCGAGCACTTCGCCGCCCACGCGCTGTACTCGTACCGGCTGTGGCACCAGCGCGCTCTGGACGAAGCGGCGCGCGGGAGCATCGGGGTGGCCTTGATCTTCAATGCGTTCGCCGATCATTACTTGGAAGATCTCCAGGCGCCAGGGCACATCTTCACACCTCGCAGCGGGCTGAACGACGTTCTCGCGGGGGGTATGCACAATTTCTACAACCGGAGGGGAGCGTTCTTCTTTCCCCGCGATGTCGTGGCGCTGGTTCCGTACCTTGCTGACCCCATGGGGCCTGTCGATTCACTCATGCCACGCTGGAGTACGGTAATAGACTCTGCCTGTCACGAGACCGTAGTCCGCGACTGCGTCAGCGGCATGGAGGGCGATTCCATCGAGATGTTTGGCGATCACCACGTGGTGCGGTCGGCGCGGCAGGAACTCTTCATCACGCTCATGATCGCCCGGTCCGTCCAGGACGTCCTCGACGCGTACGTCCGGCAGCGGCCCGCGGTCCCCGTTGACCACTTCGCAAACCTCCGCTGGTGCGGGTACCGCAGGCTCCCCGGTGACCCTGGCGTCCAGAACTGGACCTCGCCGACCGCGCAGCTCCCCTTCGGGGAGATGCGCCAAGAGGATTGGAAGGGGCTTCCAAACTACCAGCCCTGGCCATACCTGCGCGGAGGGTTCTCAAATGATGTTCGTGGCGGTGGCTACGTCGAACTCGCGTATGAGCGGCTGGTGAAGGCGACCGCCGCTGGCTGGCTGGAACCGGCGGACGCCGGCGTGGCATCCCAGGACAAGAGTACCTCCTGGGGCTACGATTTACGCGTGCCGTTTCCATGGGAGCCGGAACGTTCCGGGATTGGGGTCTATCGGCGCGCAGGGACATCGTACAACCGGGTCAACGCGCGGGTGACGAAGATCGCTGGCGGCCGCGTGCAGCCGTTCCACAGGGCGATCGAGCCGTATCTGGGGCTCAGCGGCGAGTTGGGATTCAGCGTGCTCCACGTTGAGATCCGACCGTCGGTGCATTGGAACTCTCGCAACGGCTTTACGGGCACGGTGTTCAGCGGCGTCAGCTTCTTCGTTCCGAACACGAACACCGCCCTACCGGCGCGAAGGCAGCCGGTGCCGAAGCGTCCCCCGGCTACCCTGCCATGCCGTGATGGCAGCCCGAACAGCATCACGATCCCGTAGGCGCCCCGCTCTGGAGCAGCCGATGAGTCTTGTGAAAGCGACATCGAGCGCGGCTTTGGGCGCATTTGCCTGCGGCACCCTGGGAACGTCCGTGGCCGCTTCGTCGCGAACGCAAGAGCCTGCGTTCTCGACTGCGACGTCTGAGGTCTCGTACTGGAGAACGGAAGCGCTCAAGAGGGTGCAGATTTCAGAGGCCGAGCTCGCGACTTGGGGCACCCGGTGTATGAAGCTGAACAACGACTGGTGCCTCAAAGGAGTCGGCGGGAACTGAACGGCGGGATGGGACGGAGGGTGGGGCGTGGACGATGACGGGCACGCCGCCTTCGATTGGCTCCCGCTGGCTAGGACGTCCGCTACGCCCAGAGGATCGGGACGCCGTACGGCTCCATCGCACGGTCCTGGGTCACGAGAACCAGGCCGTCCGTGAGGGCCTGCGCCACGAGCATGCGATCGAACGGGTCGCGGTGGTGCTCGGGGAGCGCGGTGACCGCGGCTGCGTGCTCGAAGGTGATGGGAAGCTTCTCGAATCCATTGGCATCCGCCACGGCGCTGAACGGCACCGAGATCGTGAGCTTCCCCATTCCAGCTTTGATCGCCGCCTCCCAGATGGAGGCCGCGCTCACCATTACCTGGGCGGCATCGCGGATGGCATCACGCGCCTCCGCTCGCAGACGTGGAGAGTCGGTGCTCCACCAGAGCACGACGTGAGTATCGAGCAGCAGCCTCACGGTACTCCCCCCCCGGTGAACGCGGCCAGGATATCCGGTGGGAGTGGGTCATCGAAGTCGTCCGCGACCCGGATCTGCCCCCTCAAGGCGCCAGGTGTCCGGGGAGCACGGGGGGCGGGAAGCGGCATCAGCCGCGCCACGGGCCGGCCCGACTTGGCGATGATGATCTCCTCGCCCGCCGCCGCTCGCTCCACGAGCTGCGACAGGCGTGTTTTCGCCTCATAGAGATTGACGATCGAGCTCATGAGCCTCTCCTGGTCAGGTTGGTCAAGTATACACCTGGGGGAGCGGATCGGCTACCAGGCTCGCACAGAGACACAGAGGCACGGAGATGACTTCATCTCTGTGCCTCTGTGTCTCTGTGTGATTATCAGAGACCGAGCGCGCGGGCTACGTTGATGCGGCCGCGGCCGTAGTAGGGGTCGTTCCCCGAGCTTCCGAACTGGTCGGCGGACGACTCGATGGCCTGGCGGATGCGGGCGGGGTTGCGGCCGTGACGCTCCACCAGCAGCGCGGCCAGACCGGCTACGTGCGCCGAGGCCTGGCTGGTGCCCATGTACTCCGTGAGCATGTTGGCCTCCGGAAGCGCGCTGCAGATGGTCTGCTCCAGCTCACCCGTCTCGCGGTTGTAGCGCATGGCGGTGCGCGAGCAGTCGGAGTACACGCGCGCCATGCTCTGGATGGAGCCGTCCGGGTTCAGCTTGTAGCTGCCGCCCGGGGCCGCCACGCTGATGGCCGACCGCCCGAAGTTGGTGTACGGCGCCGACGAGTCGATGTCGGTGAAGGGGCCCCACGGCCCGCGCCCGGTGGACGTGGCGCCGGTAGCCGAGACGCACACCACGTGCGGAGCGCCGCAGAACACGTTGTAGTAGCCGCCGTTGCGGTCCAGGTCCATCGCCTCGTTGCCCGCGGCGACCACCACGGTCACGCGGTTGCTCTCCGCGTAGCGAAGCACGCGGTTGATGATGGCCACGCACCCGCCGCAGTCGCGCTTCAGGAACCCGCCGCCCAGGCTCATGTTGATCACGTCCGCCCCGGCATCAACCGCGTACACGATGCCGGCCAGCGTGGCGCCGAAGCGGCAGTAGCC
>DASVSA010000375.1:0-12843 GCA_036388335.1 Longimicrobium sp.
CCTGAAGATCGCGGAGCGGGGCGCGTCCGGCATCTTCCACGGCGTGGACGGAGCCCCGCCCACCGCCAGCGCCTCCAGCTCGTCGAAGCGGGGAAGCGTGCGCCCGCTTCCCAGCCGGACCCACAGCTCCTCCATCTTCACGGGCATGAAGGGGGAGAGGAGCGTGGCCGACACCGCCAGCGCGCGCACCAGCGCGGCGAGGGCGGCGTGAAGCTCGGCCTCGCGGGCCGGGTCCTTGGCCAGCTTCCAGGGGGCCACGGCCTGCACGAAGCCGTTGGCGGCGGCCACCAGCCCCATCGCCGCCGCGGCGCCGTCGTGGAGCAGGCCGGCCTCCATGGCGCGGCGGTACGCGGCCAGCGTTTCGGCCACCTTGCCGTCGATCTCCGGGTGCGATGCGTCGGGGACGGCGCTCGCGCAGTACTTCTCCACCATGGAGACGGTGCGGCTGGCCAGGTTCCCCAGCCCGTTCGCCAGCTCCGAGGTGTAGCGCTCGGTGAAGCGCTCCCAGCTGAAGTTGCCGTCCGCGTCCCACGGCACCTCGCGGAGGAGGAAGTAGCGGAACGCGTCCGGCCCGAAGCGGTCGATGGCGTCGCCCAGCTCCAGCCCCACCCCCGCCGACTTGCTGAACCGCTCGCCGCCCAGCGACACGAAGCCGTGCCCCCACACCCGCTCCGGCAGGGGGAGCCCGGCGCACTGGAGCATCGCCGGCCAGATGACGGCGTGAAGGCGCGTGATGTCCTTGCCCACCACGTGCAGCTGCGCCGGCCACCACGCCTCCCAGTCCGCGTCCGGGTAGCCCGTGTCGGTGAGGTAGTTGGGGAGCGCGTCGAACCACACCCACGTCCCCTGCTCCACGCCGTCGGAGGTGGGGCGGGGGAAGGGGATGGCCCACGACAGGCGCGCGCGGGTGACGGAGATGTCCTCCAGCCCGCCGTCGATCAGCGCCAGGATCTCGTTGCGGCGCGACTCGGGCTGCAGGAACTCCGGGTGCGCGTCGAAGTGGGCGCGCAGGAAGTCGCCGTACGCGGAGAGGCGGAAGAACCAGTTGCGCTCCTCCGTCCACTGCAGCTCGCGGGTGGGATGAAGGACGCAGCGGCCGTCCTCGATCTCGTGGTCGCGCTTGAAGAGCTCGCACCCCACGCAGTACCACCCCTCGTACGCCTTCTCGTAGAAGTCGTCCGGGGTGCGCTCCAGGCAGCGCTCGATCAGCGCGGTGACGCCGCGCCTGTGGTGCGCGTCGGTGGTGCGCACCCAGCGGTCGTTGGAGATGCACAGACGCTCCCACATCGCGCGGAAGCGCCCGGAGAGGCGGTCCACCAGCGCCTGGGGATCCACCCCCTCGGCGGCGGCGGCCTGGGCCACCTTCTGCCCGTGCTCGTCCATCCCCATGCAGAAGCGCACTTCGTCGCCCAGCAGGCGGCGGAAGCGCGCGATGGTGTCGGCCCCGATCTTCTCGAAGGCGTGCCCCAGGTGGGGGTCGCCGTTGGCGTAATCGATCGCGGTGGTGATGTAGAACCGGCTCACTCGGGTCTCTGCTCCGGCGCCTTGCGTGGACGGCGCGGCTGCCGCTGCTGCTGCGCCGGCGTGGGAAGGGGCGCGACGGGCTCCGCGGGGGGCGCCTCGCGCGTGGCGGCGGGCACGGCCACCGTCTCGGCCTTCAGCGTGTCCAGGTCCACCACCCGGCGCTGGCGGCTCTCGTCCTGAAGCGTCACCAGGTTGCGCCAGATGTCGATGGACACCACCCGCTCCGCCCCCAGCGTGGTGCGGATCGTCTTCCCCTCGCGCGGGAAGCGCTTGCGGGCCGCCAGGTAGGCGTCGTGCTCGTACGTGAGGCAGCACATCAGCCGGCCGCAGGTGCCGGAGATCTGCTGGGGGTTCAGCGACAGGCTCTGGTCCTTGGCGAGCTGAAGGGAGATCGGCTTGATCTCGCGCAGCCAGGTGGCGCAGCACAGCTCGCGTCCGCAGCGCCCCACGCCGCCCAGCTGCGCCGCCTCGTCCCTCACGCCGATCTGCTTCAGCTCGATGCGGGTGCGAAAGGTGCGCGCCAGGTCGCGGACGAGCTGGCGGAAGTCCACCCGCCGCTCGGCCGTGAAGTACACGGTGAGCTTGTTGCGGTCCCACTGCCACTCGGCGTCGGACACCTTCATGTGCAGCCCGTGCTGCTGCACCATCTCGCGGGTGGCGCGGCGGATGCGGTCCTCGTCGGCGCGGAGCTCGTACATCTGGTCGAGCTCCTCCTTTTGCGCGCGGCGCAGCACGGCGGCGGCGGGCTCGGACGAGCACTTGGCCCGCGCGGCGCCGCCCAGCGAGCGAACGCGCCCCAGGTCGCGCCCGCGCTCCACCTCCACCAGCACCCAGTCGCCCACGCGGAGCGACGGGTCGGCGGATGCGAAGAAGCCTTTCCTCATCCCCTTGAACGCCACTTCCACCAGGTGGGGGGTGTTCTCGGGGGATGGAAGCGGCTGGAATACCGGAAGCTCGAGACTCACCGGACCCTCTCCAGATCTATGCGCACGCCGGCGGGGAGCCGGCGGGGCGGGTTGCTAAGGGAGTGCGTTAGTGCGTGGAGTGCGTAAGTGCGTGAGTGAACCGCTGTTGAGCGCACTCACGCACTCACGCACTCACGCACTCCAACAGGGTCAGCGCGCCTGGACGGTGCGCCACTCCCCCATCGCCATGTACTTCTTCCAGCGGGTGGCGCGCAGCACGTCCACCGGCATCTCGCGCAGCTCGCCCAGGTGGCGCAGCAGCACGTCCTTGAGCGACGCGGCCGTCGTCTCCCAGTCCGAGTGGGCCCCGCCCGTGGGCTCGGGGATCACCTCGTCGATCACGTTCATGGACTTCAGGTCGCCGGCGGTCACCCGCATCGCCTCGGCGGCCTTTTCGCGCTCGGCGCCGCTCTTCCACAGGATGGCGGCGCACCCCTCCGGCGAGATCACCGAGTACACGCTGTTCTCCAGCATCAGCACCCGGTCCGCCACGCCGATGGCCAGCGCCCCGCCCGAGCCGCCCTCGCCGATCACCGCGGCCACGGTGGGCACCCGCAGCCCCGCCATCTCCCGCAGGTTGCGCGCGATGGCCTCGGCCTGGCCCCGCTCCTCGGCCCCGATCCCGGGGTAAGCTCCCGGGGTGTCGATGAGCGTGACGACCGGGCGGCGGAACTTCTCAGCTAATTTCATCAAACGTAACGCTTTACGGTAGCCCTCCGGGTGGGGCATGCCGAAGTTGCGCAGGAGGTTCTCCTTCATGTCCCGGCCTTTCTGCTGGCCGATGACCATCACGGGCTCCCCTTCCAGCCGCGCCCAGCCGCCCACGATGGAGGCGTCGTCGCGGAACATGCGGTCGCCCGCCAGCTCGATGAAGTCGCTGAAGACGAGCTGCAGGTAGTCCAGCGTATAGGGACGCCGGGGGTGCCGCGCCACCTGCACCCGCTCGATGGGTGACAGGTTGCGAAAGGTGTCGGTCTTGAGGTCGTGGAGCTTCCGCTCCAGGGAGCGCAGCTCGCTCGTCACGTCCAGCCCGCGCTCGCGGGCCAGAGTGCGCAGGTGGCCGATCTGGTCCTCGACCTCGGCGATGGCGCGCTCGAAGTCCAGGTGGGCTACTGTTGCCATCGTCTCGTCGGTATCACGGTTGTGGAGCAGGAGCAAAGGATATTCGCTGCTTTCATCCCCCCGCGTCAACTGCCGGGGGCTCACACAGAGGCACAGAGGCACAGAGATAAGCTCTTCTCCGTGCCTCTGTGCCTCTGTGCGAGCCCCGCTGTTTACATCACGGGAACTGGTGGTTGCCCTGCATCACGAGGTTCGAGATCGAGCCCAGCCCCTGGTGCACGGACTGGCCCGGCCGCGTCGTCACGTGGTTCCCCTGGATGACGTATCCCGAGTGGGCCGACCCGTTCACCTGGATGGCGGTCGGCGTCTGGATGCGGTTGCCGGAGATCACCACACCGCCCGTGGCGTCGCCCAGGATCTCGATGGCCCGGCCGAGGCCGTGATGCTCGTTGCTGGCGCTCCAGCCGAAGTAGTTGCCCGAGATCTGCGCGCCCTGAGGCCGGATCCGCAGCCAGGCGCCGTAATCCGTGCTCACGGAGTCCGTGGCGACGTCGCCTACGTCGCCGTGCCAGTTCCCCTCGTAGGTGAGGCCGAAGCAGTACGCCCCCGGGGTCATCTCCACGGCCCCGGCGTCGCGCTGCACCGCGGTGGAGCTGATCGGGCGGGTGAGGTGCTCAAAGGTGCACGCCACGATCGTCCACCCCTGCCCCGGGTTCACGATGGGCCGCTGCTGCGTTCCCTCGAACGAGCAGCGCTGGATGAGCACCGCGTTGCACTGCCCGTGGTTGGTTCCGCTGGGCACCGAGCCGGTGATCGCCCGGTTCGCGGCGCGGAACACCGAGTCGCGAAAGGTCAGGTTGATGGACCGGTTCCCGTCGAACAGCACCACCGAGGCGGACGAGGGGCCTTCGAATGCGCGGGAATCGAACACCAGGTCGCGCGCGTCCCGGCCCACGGTCGGCCCGTGCCCGGCCTTCACCAGCGTGCCGCTGAACCCCGCCGTGTAGCGCAGGCGCAGCCGCTGGAAGGTGATCCCCTGCGACGATCCCAGGCTGATGGCCACCGCGGCGTTGCCGTCGTAGACCAGCTCCGAGTCGTCGCGCGGGATGCCGTCGCCACGCTGCGCCGCGGCGGCGCTCCCCGCCTCGCCCACCAGGTGCACGTTGCGCGCGTCGGCCACCGAAAGGGGCGCCGTGTACCGGTAGCGGCCCCTCGGGAACAGCACGGTGTCTCCCCCGGCGGCGATCGCCTGGTTGATCGCGGACTGGATGATCGGACCGTCGTTCGCCACCCCGTCGCCCACCGCACCCAGCGTCTTCACGTTGATCATCGGCTTCGCTCTCCTGAAACGTTGTGGATGTTACCCGCGCAGCCACAATATCACCGAACAGGAGCCGAAGAAAGGCAAACTGTGTAGCAATTCTGTTAAAAGCGTTTACTCGCACAGAGACACAGAGGCACAGAGATGAGTTCTTCTCCGTGCCTCTGTGCCTCTGTGTGAGCCCTTCTTTTTAGTTGCCGCGCTTCTTCCAGGGCTCGTCGCGCTGCGGCACCGGGGTCGGCGGCGGCGCGTCGCGCAGAAGGCGGACCCGGTCGTCGCCCAGGGTGGCGCGCAGCTCGGCCAGCAGCGCGTCGTGCGGGCTCACGCGCAGCGTGCGGGAGCGGAGGCGCGTGGTCTCCTCGTCGCCGCTCTTCCACAGCACCGTCACGGGGCCGGGGCCGGCGTGCTCGGCCATCAGGCGCCTGGCCTCCGCCACCGCCGACGCGTCCGGGCCGCCGGTGCCCAGCTCGATGCACACCCCCACCTCGCCGCTCTCGCGCACCCCGTCCAGCGGGATGGCGCCGTCCAGGAAGAGGGGCGGGTCCTCGTCGTCGCGCTCGCGGTTGCTCACCGCGCCGCGGATCACGACGGGGGCGTCCTGCTGAAGCACGTGCTTGTACTTGGCCCACGACTCGCCGAACGCCAGCACCGTGGCCGTGCCGTGGAAATCTTCCACGGTGATGCGGCCCCACTCCGAGCCGTCCTTCTTGGAGATCTGCCGGGCCGCCTCGGTAACCACGCACGCCAGCTCCACCTTCATGTCCTTCATGGACTTGAGGCTGGACGTGGTGACGCCGCGAGCCTCGAACAGCGCCACGTCCTCGCGGTAGCGGTTCAGCGGGTGGCCGGAGATGAAGAAGCCGAGGATCTCCTTCTCCCGCGTGAGGCGCTCGCTCTCCGTCCACTTCTCCACCGCGGGGAGCACGGGGGCCTGCACCAGCGTAGCCGTGCCTCCCTCGCCGCCGCCCATCAGCACGTCGAACAGGTTGTCCTGCGCGCTGTCGCGCTCCTTCTGGATCATCTGCGCGGTGGCGAAGGCCGAGTCCAGGCCGGCCAGGAGCTGCGCCCGCTCGCCCGTGCCCGCGAAGCCGTCCAGCGCGCCCGCGCAGATCAGCGCTTCGAGCACCCGCTTGTTGCACAGGCGCAGGTCGATGCGGCACAGCAGGTCGAACATCGACTTGAAGGGCCCCTCCGCCTCGCGCGCGGCCAGGATGGACCGTACCGCGCCCTCGCCCACGCCGCGGATGGCGCCGAGGCCGAAGCGGATGTGGCCCACCCCCTCGCTCACCACGGTGAACTTCCAGTTGGACTCGTTCACGTGCGGCGGCAGCACCTCGATCCCCTCGCGGCCCACGCGCGGGATGTACTTCCCCATCTCGCGGCACTGCTGGATGTACGCCACCACGTCGTCGATCTTGTCCACCACCGACGACATCAGCGCCGCCATGAACTCGGCCGGGTAGTGGCACTTGAGCCAAGCTGTTTGATATGCTAAAAGCCCGTATGCTGCACTGTGTGACTTGTTGAATCCGTAACGCCCGAATGCCTCAATCTGGTCAGAAAGGTCCTGCACCTGTTGACGATTGTGACCTTTCTCTACCGCTTTGTTAACGAATTTACCGAGTTCCTTCGCGATCAGCTCCGCGTCCTTTTTGCCCACGGCCTTACGCAGCACGTCGGCTTCGGCCAGGGAGAGGCCGCCCAGGATCTGGGCGATACGCATCACCTGCTCCTGGTACACGATCACGCCGTACGTGGGCTCCAGGACTTCGGAGAGCTCGGCGAAGGGGTACTTCACCTGCTCCTGGCCCAGCTTGCGGCGGATGTAGACCAGGTCCATCCCCATGTCCAGCGGGCCGGGGCGCACCAGCGCGTTGGCGGCGATCAGGTCGTCGAAACGGTCCGCCTTCATCGCGCGGATCTTTTCCGTGGCCAGCGCGGATTCGAACTGGAAGACGCCCGCCGTGCCGCCGCGCGCCAGCATCTTGTACACCTCGGGATCGTCTAGCTCGATGTCCTCGGCGCGGCCGTAGACCTTGCCGGTGACAGGGTGCTTCAGCTCGCCGTGACGCGTGCGGATCATCACCACTGCGTCGTGGATCACCGTGAGCGTCTTGAGCCCCAGGAAGTCCATCTTGAGCATGCCTGCCTTCTCCAGGCAGTTCATGTCGTACTGGGTGACGATGATGGACTCGCCGTTGCCGCCGCCGGATCCCTTGCTGCTCTGCGTGCAGATGGGGACGTACTCGTCGAGCGGCCCGGGCGCGATCACCACGCCGGCCGCGTGCACGCTGGAGTGGCGCGCGAGCCCCTCCAGGGTCATGGAGTGGTCGAGGAGGTTCTTGTAGCGCTCCTCCTTCTCGTACAGCTCCCTGACCTCGGGGATCTTCTCGACCGCCTCGCTCACCGTCAGCGAGTACGCGGGCGAGTTGGGGATCAGCTTGGCGAGCCGGTCCGTCTCGGCGGGGAGGAAGCCGAGCGTGCGGCCCACGTCCTTGACCACGGCGCGGCTCTTCATCGTCCCGAAGGTGATGATCTGCCCCACCGCGTCGCGCCCGTACTTCTCGCGCACGTACTCGATGACTTCACCACGGCGCTCGAAGCAGAAGTCCACGTCCACGTCGGGCATGGACACGCGCTCCGGGTTCAGGAAGCGCTCGAAGAGGAGGTCGAACTTGATGGGGCAGCAGTCCGTGATCCCCATGCAGTACGCCACGATCGATCCCGCCGCCGAGCCGCGCCCGGGGCCCACAGGAATCCCGTGGTCGCGCGCCCAGCGGATGAAGTCGGCCGTGATCAGGAAGTAGCCGGAGTAGTTCAGCGAGGTGATCACCCCCACCTCGTACTCCACCCGGTCGATGATTTCCTGCGCCAGGACGGACTTCGGATCGGCATCCTCCGGCGTCCCCTCGGGGGCGTAGTGCTTCAGGGCCCCCTTCCACACCCAGGCGCGCAGCATCTCGTCCTCGGAGACGTAGCCCTCCTGCTCCACGGGAAAGGCGGGGACGTTGTAGCCCTTCGGATAGCTCCAGTTGCACTCGTCCGCCACGCGTAGCGTGTTCTCCAGGACGTCCGGCCGGTCCGGGAAGCGCTCGCGCATCTCCTCCGCGTTCTTGAAGTACAGCTGGTCGTCGTACTTCATCCGGTTGGGGTCGTGGAAATCCTTCCCCAGCCCGATGCAGAGCAGGACGTCGTGCGCCTGGTGGTCGTTGCCCTTGAGGAAGTGCGCGTCGTTGGTAGCCACGACGGGCGCGCCCATCTCCTCCGCCAGCTTGAAGATGCGCCGGTTGAGCTCGTCCTGCCCGCTGGAGTTGTGGGCCTGCACCTCCAGGTAGTAGCGGTCGCGGAACGTCTCCTGGTGCCACGCCACCGCCTCGCGCGCCTGGTCCCAGCGGTCCTCCATCAGGTGCTGCGCCACCTCGCCCGCCAGGCAGGCGGAGGAGACGATGAGCCCCTCGGAGTACTTCGCCAGCACCTCGCGGTCGATGCGCGGCTTGCTGTAGAACCCCTCGGTGTACCCGATGGAGGTGAGCTTCGACAGGTTCTTGTACCCCTGGAGGTCCCTCGCCAGGAGCACCAGGTGGTAGTAGCCCTTCTCCCCCTTCACCTTGCCGCGCTCGTGCCGCGAGCCGGGGGCGACGTACGCCTCCATCCCCACGATGGGCTTGATCCCGGCCTTCTTCGCCTGCTCCTGGAAGAGCCACGCGCCGAACATGCACCCGTGGTCGGTCAGCGCCAGCGCGGGCTGCTCGAACTCCTTGGCGCGCTTGATGAGGTCCCCGAGGCGGTTGGCGCCGTCGAGGAGCGAGTATTCGGAGTGGCAGTGTAGATGTACGAAGGACATCGAGATACGGCTGCGGGGATCGTTTGCTCGGCCCCAAATATATTGGAAGCTCACACGGAGACACAGAGGCACGGAGAAGAACCTGTCTCCGTGCCTCCGTTCGTCAGCGAGCGTCGCCCGCGCGGGCCACCTCGTAGTCCCCGGGTCGCCCGGGCCACGGCCGGATCTCCCAGCCTGGGGCCAGCTGCAGCGTCCATCCAGGGCCTCGCGGCGGGCTCGCGCGCGGATCTTCCGGGGCGGGCACGAGGATCGTCTGCCCGGCGCCCAGCAGGGCCCCCACCGAGCCGACTTCGAGCCGTCCCCACTCCGCGTTGAACACCCCGGTGGGATACACCGTTCCGCGCCCGCCCAGGGAAACGACGTTCCCCGGATCGAAGACGCGATTGAGCTCCCGCACGGCGGGAAAGCGAAGCACCGGCCGCGCGAACAGCGCCTCGTACCGGGCCAGGCGGGCACGGTGCGCGGCGCTCCTCACCGCCTCGTCGGCCGCGACGGCGGCATGGCCGTATCCCCGCGCCCGCGCCTCCGCCCGCCGTCGTGGCGAGGAGGGCGCACGGAAGCGCATGGCGCGGGCGAGTGCCGCCGCGGGATCGCGCAGCGCGGCGGGGTCCCGGCGCCACCCCGGGGCACGCCGGTCCAGCAGCATCCCGAGCGAGGGACCGGTGGCGTACGCGAACGACCGGACGAACGAGCTTCCCGCCTCCGCGTTCTCCACGTCGCGCGCCACCCGCTCGCGCGTCTCGCCCGTCGCCGCGAGCGCCAGCGTGGCGCCGGTGTACTCCGCCAGCCCCTCCTGGCGCTCGAGCGCGGCCTCCAGCGTGTCCGACCCGGGGAGCAGGGCGTGGCGGTACGCGCGGAAGAGGAGGGCGTCTCCCACGGCGGCGCTCGCGGCCTCGCCGTCCGCCGCTCGCAGCGCGCGCGCCAGGGCACGCAGCTCCATCCTCATCCAGACCCGCCCCGCCTGGCCGTCGAGATGGGCATTGACGGGGTCCGCTCCGTATAGCCCCAGCGCGGGCTGGATGCGGTGGAAGGATTCGTGGATGAGGAGCTTCAGGCGCGCATACCGCTCCACCGGAAGCGGGAGGAGCACCACCGACCACCGGTGCCCTCCCCAGGTGACGGCGGTGTTCGCGAGCGGAAGGGCGTCCGGAAGCGGGCCCACGAACCCCGCGGCGGCGGGCCGGAACCCGTCGGCGGGCACGGGGGAGCTGGCCAGCGCCATCCGGGT
The DNA here is from genome assembly GCA_036388335.1 of Longimicrobium sp. Lineage (GTDB taxonomy): Bacteria > Gemmatimonadota > Gemmatimonadetes > Longimicrobiales > Longimicrobiaceae > Longimicrobium. The sequence goes on from DASVSA010000375.1 coordinate 9,945, forward strand.
CCGGGGATCCACCAGGACGATGCGCCCGCAGAGCCCTTCAGGCCAGAGGGCGGAACCGCACACCGCGGCGAGCTCCCGGACCGCCGCCGCCGCGCGTGCTATGGCCGAATCGGGCTCCGCGGCCTGCGCGTGCAGGGCGCCCGGAGCACCGGCCAGCAGGAGAGCCGGGAGCAGAACCCTGGAGACGCTCGCGCGGCGGCGGGGGCGCGGTGCCGGCTGGGGCATGGGCATCCTGGGCATCCTGGGCATCCTGGGCATCAGGGGGGAGGGCGCGGAGTCCAGCGGATGTGGCCGGGTGTGTGGATCTTTACCTCCAGGAGGACCGAGCCGTCGCCCCCGCGCACCACCGCGAGGTCGTCGCGCTGCTCGATGAGCTCGCGCTTCACATCGCCCCCGTTCACGGTGGCCGCCGCGATCCGGCTCCCCACGAACCAGAGGGTGAACGCGCCCGCCGGGTCCTCGGCGCGCACCTCTACCACGGGGAAGAGCGAGCCCGGGGGAAGGGCGAGCACGCCCGCCCACGGAACCGCCGCCGCCAGGAGGAGGGCGGCGGCTGCTCCGCGTGTTCCAGGCCCGGGCGGTTCGGTGCGCGGAGCGAGCAGCTCTTCCACCCGCGCCTTGAGCTCGCCCGACGAGGCGTGGGCCGCGAGCGCGCCTCCACGCGGGCGCGCACCCTCCAGCGCCACCAGCGCACGGGCGAGATCCAGCCGCGCGGCGCCGGCCCGTACGGCCTCGGCGTCACAGCAGCGCTCGCGCTCCCGGTCCACTTCCCTCGACAGCAGCCACACGGCCGGATGCAACCAGAGGAAAGCCTGCGCTACACGTTGCGCCGCGCCCGCCAGGAGGTCGCGGCGGCGCAGGTGCGCCAGCTCGTGGAGGAGCACGGCGTGGAACTCGGCCGGCTCCAGGAGGCGTGAAGCTCCCGGCGGCAGCAGGAGGCACGGGCGCCGGAATCCCGTCACCATGGGTCCGTCCACCGGGCCTTCCAGCACCTCCGGCGCAGTGGCGAGCCCACACTCGCCCGCCAGCCGGAGCACGAGCCGCCGCATCCCGGCGTCAGCGGGGCGGGCACGCCGCCCCAGGCGAGCCAGGAAGCGGGCGTCCAGCGCGAGCCAGCCGAGCGCGGCCAAGGTGCCCGCGCCCCACACCAGGAGCATCCCCGCCACCAGCCGGTCGGCGCCCCCTGCCGCGCGCGACGCCGCCAGCAGCGGCACCGCCACGTCCAGCGACGGCTCCGCCGGCGGGAACAAGGCCCCCAGGACGGCGGTGGCGATCGGAAGGAGGGAGATCACGAGGAACCACGCCGCGGCGCCACGGTATCGCGCCGCCGGGCTCCACCCCCGCGCCGCTCGCGCCCAGAGCCGGGCCAGCGCCCAGACCGCGGCACCCTGCCAGACGAAGTGGCAGAGCGTCCACGCCGCCAGCGAAGCTCCCCCGATGCTCACGACGCGTCGTCCCCGGAGTCGCCGCGCTCGATCCGGGCGATCATGGCCCTCAGCTCCGCGAGCTCCTCGGGGCTGGCTGGCTTCGCGGCCAGGGCCCGCATGGCGAGGCGTGCCCCCGATCCACCGAACACCCGGTCGATCAGGGCCCCGACGAAGCCGTTCTCCGTCTCGCTCTCGCCCATGGACGCGCGGTAGACGTGCTGCCGCTTCACCCTTTCCCGCTCCACCAGCCCCTTGGCGTGCATGTTCTGGAGGATGCGGAGGGTGGTCGTGTAGCCGACCGCCTCGGGCCCGTGGAGGCGCTCGTTCACCTCGCGGACCGTGGAGGGGCCCACCCGCCACAGGGTGCGCAGGAGGCGGAGCTCCGCGGGAGTGGGAGGGAGACGGATCATGGGGCGGCCGTGGCTGATGAATTACGACGAACGTCGTACGACGAGGTGTATTGTTAAAGCGAGCCACCCCAGGGCGCAAGGATCGCGTGGCGGAGACGCCGTGGGGGAAGCAGAACGGCCCCGCGGCAACCTGCCGCGGGGCCGTTCAGCTTACCGCCACACTACCTGCTACGCGCCGCCGCCGATCTGGGTCGCTACGCGCGTGTCGGAAAGGTTGCGCTCCACGGGGGGCGTGGAGGCGGGCGCGGGCGAGGTGGAGCCGCCGCGCACCGCCGGGATCGAGCCCTCTTCCAGCCAGGCGAAGCGGCCCTTGAGCACGTCCTGCGCGAGCTTGTAGGTGAAGTCGTCCGCGTTATCCGTAACGCGGCCGAACAGCTCCTTGATGCGGATGCGCGAGCGGCGGCAGAACAGGTCCGCCAGCAGCGCGGCCTCGCGGCCGTTGGGCCCGTCGCGCAGGGAGTGGGCGCGCACGCACGCGCTGGACATGGCGAAGAGCTCCGCGCCGATGTCCACGAAGCGGCCCAGCAGCGCCTGCTTCCGCTCCAGCTTGGCCTGGTAGCGCCCCATGGCGAAGAACATGCTGCGCGCCAGCTTGCGCGAGGTGCGCTCCACGTAGCGGATGTGCTTGGCCAGGCGCCCGAACTCCGAGTACGCGGTGGGGAGCTGCCCGCCGCCCACGAAGCGCTTCGGCAGCCACCCAGCGTACCACACGCCCGCCCTGGCCATGGCGCCGATCTTCTGGCCCATGGTGATGTCCGGCTTGATGAGGTCGCCGGCCACGGCCAGGTGCGTGTCCACCGCCTCGCGGGCGATGAAGAGGCGCATGATCTCGCTGGACCCCTCGAAGATGCGGTTGATGCGGAAGTCCCTCATCATCCGCTCCACCGGGATGGGGAGCTCGCCGCGGGCCGCCAGCGAGTCGGCCGTCTCGTAGCCGCGCCCGCCGCGGATCTGCAGGCAGTCGTCCACGATCTTCCACCCCATCTCCGTCGTCCACAGCTTGGCGATGGCGGCTTCCAGGCGGATGTCGTTCTTGGCCTCGTCCGCCAGCGCGGAGGCCAG
>DASVSA010000376.1:0-4996 GCA_036388335.1 Longimicrobium sp.
GATGTAGAAGCCGCTCCCCTTGAACAGGAGCCCGGCTCCGCCCGACAGCCGCCGCTGCGACGGCGTGTCGCACTTGGGGCACGCCGCCACCGGCTCCTCGGACATCTTCTGAAACAGCTCGAAGTCGTTGCCGCAATTCGGGCAGCGATACTCGTACGTAGGCATATGCTCCAGGTACTTTCCGTCTCGCCTCGGGTGCGGTTCCGCGGAACCGCGACAAAACGCGCGTAAGGTATAGGGTCGCACCCGGCGCGGCAACCGAGGGCGCGTACAGAGAACTGCCTGGCTCACACAGAGGCACAGAGACACAGAGAGGACTTGTCGCGGCGGCCCCGCGTCACCGCTCGTCCACCATCAGCCGCCGCAGCCAGGCCACGAAGCTATGCGCCGCCGGGGCATGCGCGTCGAGGTCGCCCTTGCCGATCGCCTGCCCCATCGGCGAGCCGGGCTGTTCCTGCCACGCGAGCCATGTGTGGATGTGTGCTTTGGAGCGGCGTCCCGTGGGGAACCGCCGGTCCGCCTCCGGGATCGCATCGACCGCTTCACCCGCGCGTGTCCAGAGCGCATCGCCTGAAGGCACCAGTGCAGCGGCGAAGTCCTCCAGCGCTCCCGGGCTGCCGTTGTCCGGCATGATCCAGATGCCCAGGCGCGGCAGCAGGGCCGATGCGGGCAGGATCGTGCCAGCCTCCGTGGGGGCATCGGGTACGTCCTGGTATCCCTCCCGTTCAGCGATGCGCCGGAGCTCCTGCCAGCGTGACCACGCGTCGCCGTTCGCATCGACCACCACGCCGAAGCGCTCGAGCGTCTGCGCGCGCACCGTGATGCCGATCCCCCTGAGCAGCTTCTCTACACCACCTTGATCCTCAACCCGGAACGCGGCGGGGACCTGATGCGCGGCACAGAGACCATGCACGACCGCCTGGTCATCCTTACCCTCCACCCAGAGCAGGCGAGCCGGGGTGAGCGGCGCCGCCGGGTCCGCCATCAACGCACCTCGATCTGCTGCTCCGCCGCAATCGCGACCTCGTCGGCCGTATAGCGGACGGCACGGATGTCATCTTTGATCCGAGTGTCCAGCCGGTAGAGCATACAATCTGCGGCTTCGCCGCCCGAGGCAGCGGCAGCGAACGCACGGATGCAGTCCCAACTATGGGTCGTGGCGAAGACCTGCACGTTCAGGAGCTTCGCCGCGTCCAAGATCATTCGCCACATCTCTGCCTGGACCGAGTAGTGGATTCCGTTCTCTATCTCGTCCACCAACAGAATCCCGTCGCGCGCGGTCGCAAGGGCCAGGACGATTCCCAGCAAGCGGTTCATTCCGTCGCCCATCGTCCGCAACGGAACTGGGCTGTCCTGCCCCCGCACACGCACCACGACGCGACGCTGGGTGAGCCCGTCGCCGTCGCCTAGAACAGAAATTCTCTCCACTCCGGGAGCAATGATCCGGAGCGCGGCGGTTACCAGATCCTCCTCGTCGGTCAAGGCAACGCGATCCCAATAGTTTGCGACAGCCTCATTCGACAGCCCATGCGCTCGGACGAATATCGCCGGGTGCAGCAACACGAGTCCGGCTCCGAACGTGAAGCGGCCGAGCAACCGCCGGTCAGGGATCACCCGAGAGTGCGCTTCTCCCATATGCACCTCCAGGGCACGTTCCAGATCGTCTCCAAGATCGTCAGCCAGTGCTGGGGAGAACCGCGTAGCGACTGTGTCGCCCACTGTGAATGTCGCGGCCCATCCACGGTCAATTACGAGTTCCCGCTGGCGATCGCCGATTGGGCCAAGCGTCATCCGTGAAGTGCGCGCACCACCCGCGAGGTGGAAAAGGCGGCCGAGGGCTGCATCGAGAGTATCCGGTTCGACTGGAGCGCCGTTCTCGTCATTAATCTCCTCGCGAGTGACCAGAAGACTGTGGAGCCGCGCCGGGATCGCCCCACCAGCATAGAGGTGGATCGCCTCCAAGAGTGAACTCTTGCCGGCGTTGTTCATCCCTACGAAGAGGTTGACGCGCCCGAGCTCCGGGATACGCAGATCCCGGAGCCCACGGAAGCCAGCTACCCGAAAGCTGCCCAGGGGGAGCGCGGCTCGCGCGTCTGGATGTTCCTTCAGGACCGAGGCAGCCATGGGTTACCTCCTCACGCCGGCCGGTGCACGCCCCACTCGGCGCGCAGGGCGTCGCTGATCTCGCCGAGGGTGGCGAGGGATTTGACGGCGTCGATGATGTGGGGCATCAGGTTGTCGGTGCCGCGGGCGGTGGCGCGGATGGCGTCGAGGCGCGCGCGGACCTCGCGGTCGTCGCGGGTGGACTTGAGCTGGGCGAGCTGTGCGCGCTGGCCGCGCTCCAGGGCCGAGAAGTCGGGCTGGCCGAGCTCCACCGGGTCGCCCGATTCGGACTGGAACTTGTTGACTCCCACGATGACGCGGTCGCCGCGCTCCACGCCAATCTGGTGCTCGTACGCGGCGCGGTGGATCTCCTCCTGCATGTAGTCGATGGCCGACGCGGCGCCGCCCATCTCCTCGATCTTGTCCAGGTACTCGCGCGCCTTCGCCTCCACCGCGTCCGTCATCGACTCCACGAAGTACGAGCCGGCCAGCGGGTCCACCGTGTCGGCCGCCCCGCTCTCGAAGGCGAGCACCTGCTGCGTGCGGAGGGCCAGCGTGGCGGCCTGCGCCGTGGGGAGCGAGAGCGCCTCGTCGTAGCCGTTGGTGTGCAGCGACTGCGTGCCGCCCAGCACCGCCGCCAGCGCCTGCACCGTCACGCGCACCACGTTGTTGAGGGGCTGCTGGGCCTGCAGCGTCACGCCGCCCGTCTGCGTGTGGAAGCGCAGCTTGGCCGCCTCGTCGGACGCGCCGAACCTCTCGCGCATCAGCCGCGCCCACAGGCGGCGGGCCGCGCGGAACTTGGCGACTTCCTCGAACAGGTCGTTGTGGGCCGCGAAGAAGAAGGAGAGGCGCGGCGCGAACCGGTTCACGTCCAGCCCCGCGGCCAGCGCGCGGCGCACGTACTCCAGCCCGTCCGCGAAGGTGAAGGCGATCTCCTGCGCGGCGGTGGCGCCGGCCTCGCGGATGTGGTAGCCGCTGATGGAGATGGTGTTCCAGCGAGGCACCTCGGCGTGGCAGAACGCGAAGATGTCCGTGATCAGGCGCAGCGACGGCTCCACCGGGAAGACGTAGGTGCCCCGTGCGATGTACTCCTTGAGGATGTCGTTCTGGATCGTCCCCGAGATCTGCGAGCGGGGGATGCCGCGCTCGTCGGCCACCGCGATGTAGAAAGCCAGGAGGATGGACGCCGTGGCGTTGATCGTCATGGAGGTGGACACGCGCTCCAGCGGGATGTCCGCCAGCAGCTTGCGCATGTCGTCCAGCGTGTCGATCGCCACTCCCACGCGCCCCACTTCGCCCGCGGCCATGGGATGGTCGCTGTCGTACCCCATCTGCGTAGGGAGGTCGAAGGCCGTGGAGAGCCCCGTCTGCCCCGCGGCCAGGAGGAGCTTGAAGCGCTCGTTGGTCTCCTCGGCGGTGCCGAAGCCGGCGTACTGGCGCATCGTCCAGAAGCGCCCGCGGTACATCGTGGGCTGGATGCCGCGCGTGAACGGGAACTCGCCGGGATACCCCAGCTCGCGCCCGTAGTCGAGCGCCTCGGTGTCTTCGGGCGTGTAGAGCCGCTCCACCTCCACACCGCTGGTGGACTCGAAGCGCTCGCGGCGCTCCGGGTGGCGGGAGAGCGCGGGGGTGACGGCGCGCTCCGTCCAGGACGCCTTGCCGCCGTCCGGGGTGCCGGCGTCCTCGCCCAGGTTGGTGACCGCCAGTGTATCGCTCATCTCACGAAAGTGCGGGGGTTCGCGCATCGGGTGCTCGGGGCAAAGATAACGTCCGCAGGCGCATACGCTACCCGTCTGCTCCTCTGTGCCTCTGTGTGATCCCTAAAAGCTGTTCCCGTCCGCGAAGTAGCGCCGGAGCCACTCGGCGTCCCGCCTCGCGAGCGCATCCTTCAGCTCTCCGAGCCGCTCCTCCATCGCACCGACCGCCGCGGAAAGGTAGTGCGCGTTGTCGGCCGCGATGGCCGCCCACATCTCCGGCGAGCTCCCGGCCAGGCGCGTCATGTCGCGCGCGCCGGGGCCGAGGTCGGCGCGGCCGATCCCCTGCGCCGCGAGGAGCGAGGCGAGGGCGGTGGCGAGCGCCTGGGGGAGATGGCTGATGGAGGCCAGCCGCCGGTCGTGCTCCGCCGCATCCATGACCTCGGTGTGCGCGCCGAGGTCCCGCCAGAGCGCGTGCGCCGCCTTGAGCGTGTCCGCGGCCGTGCTCGGCGCCGGGGAGAGGAAGACGCGTGCTCCATCGAACAGCCCCCCGCGCGACGCGCTCCACCCCGAGCGGTGATCGCCCGCGAGCGGATGCGAGCCGACGAAGCGGGCCCCGATCCCCGCATCTTCTGCGGCGCGGATGATGGATTGTTTGGTGCTGCCCACGTCCGTGATGAGCGGGGCGGCGCGGAGACGCGGACCGAGACTGCGCAGCACGGCGGGCGCGGCGGACACCGGGACGGCGACGATCACCAGATCCGCATCCGGATCCGCCGTGAGCGCCTCGTGGATGCCGCCGTCCCGCAGCGCTTCGGCCACAGTCGCGGGGTCCCGGTCGAAGCCCAGCACGTGGACGCCGCGCGCCGCCAGGTCGCGCGCCACCGATCCGCCGATCAGGCCGAGGCCGATCACCGCCGCGCGCTTCATCCCTGCTCCATCTGCGCCCGCCGCGACATGGCGATGAGGTGCCAGAAGAGGTAGCGCGTGTCCTCGTCGGGAATTCCGGCTTCGCGCGCGAGCTCGCCGGCGCGGCGCACGACGAACGCCTCCCGGCGAGGGTCGAGGGTCGGGAGGCCGAGCACCTGCTTGGCCGCCCCGATCCTTCCCGCCAGCCGCACGCGCTCGGCGATCTGCGCCACGAGCGCGCGGTCGATCCGCTCGATCTCCGTGCGCAGCGCGGCGAGCTCCGCCGCCGC
>DASVSA010000377.1:0-9064 GCA_036388335.1 Longimicrobium sp.
GCGGCCCATGCCGCACCTACACGGAAAGCCTACGAAGAGCAGATGACGAGCGTAACTCATCTCGACGGCGCCGGACTCCGCGGCGCACTGATCCAGGCCAACGAGTACGTCCAGCGCCACCGGGCCGACCTCAACCGCATCAACGTCTTCCCCGTTCCCGACGGCGACACGGGCACCAACCTGGCGCTCACCGTGGCCGCCGTGGCCGACCGGCTGCGCGGCATGGGCGACCCGTCGGTGGGCGCCGTGGCCCGCCAGGCCGCCGAGGCGGGGATCCTGGGCGCCCGCGGCAACTGCGGGATGATCCTCTCGCACTTCCTGCTGGGGTTCAGCGAGGCGGTGGGCGAGCGGGCGCGCCTGTCGGTTGCCGAGTTCGGCGCCGCGCTCCGGAGCGCCACCGAGCACGTGTACCGCGCGCTGGAGAAGCCGGTGGAGGGCACCATGATCACCATCATGAGCGCCATCGCCGACGAAGCGCAGCGCCTCCACCACTCGGACTTCGTGGTGCTCTTCGAGCGCCTGCTGGTGAGGGCACGCGAGGCGCTGGCCAGCACGCCGGACCTCCTTCCCGTGCTCAAGAAGGCGGGGGTGGTGGACGCGGGAGCCAAGGGCTTCGTGCACCTGCTGGAGGGGATCTCGTCGTTCATGGCCGGCGATCCGCTGGCCCCGCTGGGGGAGGTCCCCGAGTACGAGGCCGAGCCCACCTTCGCCGCCGCCAACGCAGAGTATCCCACGGAGAGCGAGCGCTTCCGCTTCTGCACGGAGGCGCTGGTCCGCGGCCCCTCCATCCCCACGCAGGAGGCGGTGAGGGCCGTGCTGCGCGAGCGCGGCGACTCGCTGGTGGTGATCCGGTCGGACAACCTGCTCAAGATCCACGTGCACACGGACGAGCCGGAGGAGGTGTTCGCCTACCTCCGCACGCTGGGCGAGCTGGCCACTCACAAGGCCGAGGACATGCAGGCCCAGCACGCGGTGGCGGCGCGCGCCGCGGCGGGCGGGCACATGACGCTGGCCCGCCGCCCCATCTCGGTGGTGGCCGACACGGCCTGCGACCTCCCCGACGAGATCGTGCGCGCCCACGGCATCCACCTGGTGCCGCTCAACCTGATCTTCGACACCAGGGCGTACCGCGACCGCTTCGACATCTCGGCCGAGGAGTTCGCCACCCGGCTGAAGGAGGGCGCTCACCCCAGCACCTCGCAGCCCGCCCCGGCCGCCTTCATCGAGGGCTTCCGCCGCGCCGGCGAGGAGGGCGAGGAGGTGGTCGCCATCCTCCTCTCCTCCGCCCTCTCGGGCACCTACGCCTCGGCCCAGGCCGCCCTCAAGCAGCGCGAGGCCGGCTCCGCCCCCGTCCACGTCTTCGACTCGCTGGGCGGCTCGCTCCTGCAGGGCCTGCTGGCCCTCAAGGCGAGCGAGCTGGGCGAGCAGGGGTGGAGCGCGGACCGCATCATGGCCGAGCTGGCCCGCGTGCGCGCCAAATCCGGCTTCTTCATCGTCCTGGACACCTTTGAGCGCGCGCTTGCCTCGGGCCGCGTGGGCCGCGGGCGCGCCTGGCTGGGCAGCCTCCTGGACATCAAGCCCGTGCTGGACATCGACGCCGCCGGCAAGCTCGTCCCCATCGAAAAGGTGCGCGGCCGCAAGGCCATGCTTCCCAAGATGATGGAGGTGCTCGAGAAAAAGGTCCCCGCCGGCGCCAAGCGCGTGCGCTTCGGGGTGATGCACGTCGCCTGTCCCGAGATCGTGGGCGAGGTGGTCCCCGAGATCCGCAAGCGCTACGGCGCCGACGTGGAGGTCGTCACCGGCCCCGGCACCCCCATCATCGCCACCCACGCCGGCGAAGGCGCCTGGGGCATCGCGTACCTCGTAGAAGATTAGGCTCACACAGAGACACGGAGGCACGGAGAACTTCGCCGTTCTCCGTGCCTCCGTGTCTCTGTGTGAGCCCGCCTTCTTAGAACGAGTGGGCGGGGTACGGCGACATGGCTGCCGAGCACGCGGTTTAGCATACGATTCCAGATGTTGTTCGGCTTGTCCGCTCGATCCGCTCTCGTCTTCGCACACCAGCCTAGCCTGTTTGGCTGAGCAGGACGATAGGACTGCATCGTCAGCCAGACCAAACGTCAGCTGCAACGCGTAGTTCGGCGGCCGCCCCAGATTAGCCGGTCAACATCGCAGTCTGGCGAGCGAGCGTCGACTCAGATCGGTCCTCACGCTCCAGCCAGTAGACCGGCACTCCATCCACGTCGGCGACTGTCGTCTCATCCACGAGCCAGATTCCCTTGCTGCTGCTCCAGCCCACGCGCATGGTCTTATCGTGAAATATTTCCCGCGTCTGGAGTTCACCCCGGCGGAGCCGAACGGTGGTTCCGGGAGCAAGTACGGGAAAGGAGCTCCGGTCGAAGCAGGGGCGACCCATCGCCTGCCAGTACTCCTTGAGGAGAGCCTGAGCGAGCGACGTCACCATGCCGATGCTACCCACCACCGGGAACGGATTGAGCACCCAATCGAGCTTCCTCCCGTACTCGCGATAGAATTGAACCACCGCGTGAAAACGGGCATCAAGTGCCACGGCAGAGAACGCGGTGGTGAGTTCTGCGACGGCGCTCTCCACAGCTTCGGCAAGCTCGGGATATTGCTGGCGCGCCTGCTCCTGAGCGTCCGCTACAAGGCTGAGGAGCCGGCGCTCGCTTTCCAGCGTCATCTGATGGCTCAAGTCGCCACTCCAGTTTCGAATGCATCAGCGGTGATGCGGGTAACGCTGCGATACTGACCACCTGATCTCCAGAGCCGCCGATCTAGTGGCTGAGTGGTACGCTGGCAGCGTAATCCGCAAGAGGGCTGCACAACCGTACGGGTTACGCAACACGCGGAAGTGATCGATTGTGCAGCACCGTTGTGCGATTAGAGTGGTCTGGGCGACTCGCTCGGGCCGCACTCGTCCACATCCCTCCAGCAGGCACGGCAAGGGAGTGGCGGGCTGCGTGAGTTGGCGGATCTCCCGACAGTGCTGAACGGCTGTCCTCCCCTGCCAATGGACTTCCGGCTCACACTAGTGGGAATTGCGTGTCACCCACGGCGCGATGCGCTCGCCCGGTGCGAGGCTCGCCCCTCGGTCGTAGTGGTATACTTTGCCGATCCGAATGGTCACATCGTGCGCTACGACGCGGCAACTTCCCTCGTCGTGGTCAATCTCGAACACACGGGCGTCAGCCCCTCCACCATCCTCCCGGAAGCGCGGACTGTGGAACGTCTCTGGACAATCGGTTGAGCGCACGCCGCGGAATGCGATCTCGACGTCGTGGTAGTACGCCAGGTCGAAGCTTCCGATGAGGACCAGTTCCTCGGTGTCGGCGTTCAGGATGCGATACTCATCGATCCCAGCATCCGACAGGCGGTTCGCCTCAGCGAATACATCCTTGTCCGACATCCGTGACTCCCAAGCCGTGTTGTCTCTGGCGTGATTCAGCCCTGATCGGAATACAAACGTCCTCGTTGCGCAACGAGAGCGACCCGAACTACTCGCTCGGGCCGCTCTCGTCTTCAAAGGCCAGTGCCGCCCTCGTCCAGCTGCGCTCAGCGGCGCATGCACGCGTACTGGCAACCCGTGATCCCCGTCCCGTTCGCGCCGGATCGACGGCTCCCTGTGCGCTGAGCGCGATCGCCGGCTCGCCCTGGACGCCGGGCTCGCTTCGAGCGAAGTAGTAGCCCCCGAAGCCTCGGAGGGGACCCCGACGCGGATGAGACGCGTCGGGTGGATGGATCGTAGGCGTATCTGCCGGTCCCGCCGCCCGGGCTGATTCGGTACTGCCCCCGGCAGAGAGCGTGAGAGTGTATTGAAACGCGAAGCCTCCCGCGGTGCCCTGATCGACTGCGTACCCGCCGAGGGGGGACGGGCCGCCGCGCGCGGCAGCGGCGGCACCCGCGAGGCCGGAGCGGCAACCCGGTAGTGTGTCCAGAGTTCTGCCGCTCCTCGACGTGCGGGCTTCAGCCGCGAATGCAGTACTGCTTCATCTCGCCGTTCCGCTGGGTCTTCTGGTAGAGAGTGATGACGGCCTTCCCGTTGCTCTCGTTCCAGCCGAACTCGCCGCGGAACTGGGCCGGCCTGTACGGACCCGCACCGAAAGTGATGCGGCCGCCGGCGCGGTTGTACTGAAAGGTGCCTGGCTGGGCTGCCACCGTCTGCGTGCCCCAGCGATAACTTGAGGGTCCGGTTACCTGCAGGACGCCCATGGAGGACCCGTGGTCGACGACGCCGTTGGTGCGCAGCGTGTACCGGTCGATGGCCCCTTCCAGGTAACAGTGATAGCGGCCCACGGGCACGACCGCGGGAAGGGCACGCCGCACACCGGGAGCCGGGGTGTTTCGGCCACCGCCAGCCGGAGCAGGCGGGCTGGGGGGCGGAGTGCGCGCCGGTGCTTTGATCTCCGTGTACGCGTTGCGCCAGCTCGTCGTTCCATTCGCGAAGCGCACCTTGTACATGGCGACCTCGTTCCCCCTCCCGATCTCGGTCACGACACCGGATTCGGGGATACAGGAGTAGGAACCGGTGCACGCCTGAACCCGCGCGCCCACGGCCAGCACTGGCATGGCGGGGGCATTCTGGGCCGGGCGGATCATCGACGCGTCCACCCGTTCCGGCGTGATGTTGGTGTCCCAGCGGACCAGGTGAGAGCCGTCGGTGCCGGGCTCGACCATCACAGCGGGTTCCCAGTCCCGATTCGGGCGCCAGCGCCCTTCAATCCGCTGTCCGGGGTGGTAGCCCGTCTGGGCCGCCAGTTCCGTGTCGGTCCACCCAACCACGGGCAGCACGGGCGCTGCGAAGGTGAACAGCGCGATGAGAGCAATGTGTCGCGCGTTCCGGGACCTGGTTTGAAGATGCTGAGTGAGCGGCATGCGTGTGAGCAGGGAAACGGAATGAGGAGATCGACCGCGAATCGCCTTGAACTCGCGTGCGGGGTCCCACCGAGACTGAAGCGGTCAAAGCTTTGAGCAATGGCCTTCGCTCTCGCGGCCTTTGCTGTCCTTGATCGTCAACGTGATCTGGGGCCGACCATCGTTGCCGTTCACGCCGAGTTGCCCGCTGAACTGCGAAGCCGGCAGCGGACCGGAGGTGAAGGTGATCCGCCCGTTCCCGCGGTCGAAGCGGAGCGTGCCCGTCCTCTGGTTCCCTTCGCCGCCGAAGCGGTAGGTGGTCGAGCCTGTTACGTCCAGCATTCCCATGTAGGTGTAGTAGCCGAGCGCTTGGTAGCACCGGTAGCGGCCCATGGGCAGGGTGGCCGCCCGGGAAGCCTGCGCGCGTGGCGCAGCCTCGGCACGCGTCGGAGTCTGCCGCGTGCCGCTTCCAGACGTTCCGCTCGCGCCGGGACCCGCGACCTGGAGGGTGTAGGCTCCCTGTTCGTTCACCTCGACCGAATTGGCCCGGATGACGTACAGCCCATCGGCGGGGAGGGTGTAGGAGATTCGGGCGTCCGTGCCCCCCCCGCCATCGTCGTCCGTGGCCAGACCCTGCCAGGTCCGACCGTCGCGGTAGGTTCCGAGGGCCAAGTAAGGGTCGAACGCGGCAGAGCGCATGGAGATCACGACCTGTTGGCCGCTCCGGCCGCGGAACACGTATTCGTCGACGTACGAGTCGTCCGGGAGCTTCACATCGGTTGCGGCGAGCGCTCCCTGCACCTGCTGGCCGTACTGGACGGGTGTGAGCCGGTTTTGGGCGGCGGACGGGTGTGCTCCGGCCACAGTGGCCAAGCAGAGGGACGTGAATATGGCCGCGCCCCGGCAGGGGGGGTATCGATGAAACGTTCGGTTCAAGCGGAGAGCTCCTTGTCCTGGGGAGAAGTGCGGGTTTTCAGGGACAACCCGGCGCATGAGGCGGAACAGATCGGAAGGCTGCCGGCCCTGTGGGCCTTCCGAGTACGCCCGGCGTGCGGATCGACCCGCTAGAAGCGGGTGACGACTCGGACGCCGTTGCCGCCAGTGTGAAGGATGTACTTGCCGTCGATCACATCCCCGGTCCAGCCGACATTGTTCGTGCGCTTCTCGATCACGTAGTCGGGCCGCACGAGGTACACCTGGACACCGCACACCGTACCGTCCATCGGAACTGTCGGCGACGCCGGCGGAACCGTCGAGGAGATCACCGTACCCGCATCCACAAGGTAGAGCTTTTCGGACTCGCGGTCCGGGAAGCAGTAGTTGCGTGGCCCCATGAACTGCATGAGGATCTTGGCGTCCGCGGGCCCGTTCACGGCCATCCGGAAGGAGTAGGACTGCCCCGAGTAGAGCACGTCGTCGGCGCTCCTAGACACGGAGATGAACGGCGCGCGCACCTGGACGCTGGCCGTGTCGGCGACGCTCGGGTCCTCGCGGCTCCTGGCGATGATGAGGAGCGTGTAGTCGACGGCCGTGTCGCCTTGCGTCTTCGGCAGATAGCGGACGCGCACGCGATCCCGCTCTTCTTCAAGGAACTGCGCGATCCCGTTGTAGTCCCAGTAGACGCCCTCGGCCGAGCCCGTTACGGCCGCTGTGAACTCCCCTTCGTAGCGGGCCCAGACCGAGGTAGCCGGCGCGATGACCCGGACACTGGGACCCGAAACGACCTGGACGGTCGCGCGGAAGGTGGCGCGCGGGTCGGCTACGCTGGTGGCCGTCACGTAGTAGGTGCCGAGTTGCTGCGGCGCGGTGTAGAGCCCCTGCGCGTCTACCGTGCCTCCTGTGGCGCTCCAGGTCACGCGCTGGTCGGTGTTGCCCTCGACGACCGCCCTGAAGGCTTGCGTCTTCCCGGGCCGAAGGTCGGCGCGTACCGGCGTGATCTCGACCGCGGCACGGTTCACCACGCTCACCTGGACGCTGGCGCTCCGGTCCGTCTTGATCTTGTGCCGTGCGGTGATGGTGTACGTCCCCTCGGTCGAGGGTGCCCGCCACTCCAGGAAGGCGCCGGCGGCGTCGACCACGGTACCGCCGGACACGGACCAGGTCGCGCCGAGGGTCTCCGAGCCGCTGACCCCCACCTGGAAGATCTGGGTGGAGCCGATGCGGACTTCAGTTCCGGACGGGGGCGAGACTTCCAGTTCGATGCGGTCGACGGTGACGCTCTCACGTCCCTCGGCGATCTTGCCCGCGAACCATTCGGGACGCGTGCGGACCACGAGTTGGGTCTGGCCCGGCGCGACGGCGCCGTAGCGGTTGGGGTTGTTCGGCTCGAAGGAGATGACCCCGTTCGCGGACGTGAAGGGCGTACTGTAGCGCGTGTGGCTCACGTCGATCGGCCCATAGGTGTAGGGCCCGCGGACGTACAGTCCCTCGCCCGGAATCGCGCCGCCGAACGCCGCGTTCAGCTGGGCGAACGTCTGGTTGTAGAACTCCGCGAATAGCGCTCTCCCGGCCTCAGAGAAGCCCATCTTCTTGGCAACCATCGAGTAGAACTCGCCGATGCGGCCACCGGCGCCCACCAGCACACCGTCGACCAGGCGGCCGGGTGCGACGATCCACTCGCCCCCGCGCGCGGTGACCTGGGCTCTCCAGAAGCCGCCCAGAGTCGCGTCCTCCGGCAGGTTCCGGACAGACAGCTCGACGGTGAGCGGGTCCAGCTTGGACGGAAGGGTCTGCATGAAGCCATCGGCCACGAACGACACCACGAACCAGGTGGCGCCCGTGAGCGCGGCGACACCGGCACCGAGCGGGCCCGTGAGGAGACCGAGACCGCCGACGGCGATGCCCAGGCGCCCCAGCGTGGCTTCCGCGCGTGCTTGGTTGCGGGCGATGTCCGCCTGTGCGCGCATGTAGAAGCTGAGCTGCTCCGGGGTGCCGATCTCGATTCCTCCGAAATCGCTCCGTGCCGCGGAAAGCGATGCGCGGGGGCCGGCGCCCTGTGCCGCGCGTGCAGGGGGTGGCCCGAGAGAGTCGAGCGATGCGGCCATCTCCTTCAGGGGCTCCAGAGCCCCACTGGCGGCAATCACCGCGTCCAGCACGGCCGGGTCGATCTTCTGGCCCTGGAGCATGGGCGCGGTACCCTCGATGAGTGCATTGATCGAGTTGGGGTTCCGCGGATGGTCCAGGAGGAACTGAGCGGCCGCCAGCGGCCGGACAGCGGCGGGCACGGATGCGGTGTCACCGCGAAGTTGGTCGGCCGAGACGCCGAACGAAGCACCCATGGTAGCGATCACCGTCTGCAGTTGGGACGCCAGAACGCGCGTGGTGCCCGGAGCCTGTGCAAGCGGCTGGATCTGGATGCGTACGGCCCGGCAGGCGAGTGCCCCGGAGCCCACCACCAGGTCGGCTGGGCCACCCGCGAACGGAGCCGTGGGGTGGACCGGGGTGATCAACTGCACCGAGCCGTCCATCTGGCGTACGACAACGGCGGGGGCTGTGGTCCCGGAGGCGGAGAGCGTTGCGTTAAGCGTCGAATCCCCCCACTCAGCCGGCACCCCGGCCAGCCAGACCATCTGGGTTGGCTTGGCGGTGGTGGCTGACAGGGTCACGCGGCACTCGTCGGCCGATCCGCCGTTCGGGTCACGGTCACAGGCGCCTGCCACAAGGACGAGCGAGAATGCCGCGGCGGCGGTTCTGGAGCGAAGCATCATTCGGAAGGAGGAGCGTATCGCGGATGAAGGATGGCTTTGAAGCGCTGACGATCGGTGCTGCTCTGAGGCTAATGCACGGACGTGAGCCAGCCGTGATCCGCGAGGAAACGGGGTAGATACTCAGCAGTCCGCGCCCGGCCCGGCTCCGGCGCGGATCGGCGAGCTTCTCCATACGAGGGGGAGCGAAAGCGCGAGCATGACTGGACCCGGCGAGCAGCCAAGAATGCGACGACTCTGGCGGCTCAGCGTGCACGGAAGCGCTTCAGGGAAGCGCCGAGATCGCCCCGAGCAACTCGCTCGGGCCGCTCTCGTCTTCAGAAGCCACTGCCGCACTCGTCCAGCTCCGCTCAGCGGCGCAGGTACGCGTACTGGTAACCCGTGATACCCGGCCCGTTCAGTCACGCCGGATCGACGGCTCCCTGTGCGCTGAGCGCGATTGCCGGCTCGCCCTGGACGCCGGGCTCGCTTCGAGCGAAGTAGTAGCC
>DASVSA010000378.1:0-6033 GCA_036388335.1 Longimicrobium sp.
GGGGCGGGCGGAGCGCGGATTAAGGTGGGGGAAGCCCCCATTGCAATTCGGCTGAAACGGTGTATTGTTGTGGGCGCTGACCAACAAGTGTTTAGAGGCCCGCAGGTTGTCCCCGGCAGTCCCCCGCCGCCCGGCAGGCATCACTCCGCGCAGGTCCGCAACCCAGAAACATGATCCGCGAAAGCTCCGCACGGAGGCCGGCTTGCCGCGGTCTTCCACGCGACGCGTAGACGCCTGGCTCCCGCCCTTTTTTTCCGCAGCACCCCGTCCCGATCGGCCCACCAGGTGACACAATCCGGGTTCGCCCCGCTCCCCTCCGTACGTACGCCTACCCAAAGAGGACCGCTTTGTCCGCTCCAGCCGCCCACCTCGCCGAAATCGCCCAGGCCCTCTCCATCCGGTACAACAACCTGGTCTACGAGATGAAGTCTCGGGGCGAGGACGTGACCGTGCTCTCGCTGGGCGAGGCCTTCTTCGACATCCCGCTGTTCAGCTTCGCGGACATGCCGATGCCGGACAGCTACCACTACTCGCATTCGCGCGGCAACCCCAAGCTGCGCGACCGCC
This sequence comes from Longimicrobium sp., assembly GCA_036388335.1. Lineage (GTDB taxonomy): Bacteria > Gemmatimonadota > Gemmatimonadetes > Longimicrobiales > Longimicrobiaceae > Longimicrobium. The sequence goes on from DASVSA010000378.1 coordinate 568, forward strand.
TGGCCGCGTACTACCGCGAGGAGTACGGCGTGCCGGTGGACCCCGCCAGCGAGATCGTGGTGACGGCCGGGTCCAAGATCGCCATCCACATGTCGCTGATGGCCATCCTGAACCCCGGCGACGAGGTGATGGTGCTGGAGCCGGCGTGGGTGAGCTACACGGAGCAGGTGAAGCTGTGCCACGGCGTGCCGGTGATGGTGCCCTTCGACTGCTCGATCTTCGACCTGGACCGGTTCGTTACGCCGCGCACAAAGGCGATCATCGTGAACAACCCCAACAACCCGTCGGGGAAGGTCTTCACGCAGAAGGAGCTGGAGCACCTGCACGGCCTGGCCGACCGGGAGAACCTGTTCCTCCTCTCGGACGAGGCGTACAGCGAGTTCGTGCTGGACGACTCCTTCATCTCGTGCGGCGCGCTGGACCCGGAGAAGAAGCACACCATCGTGTGCAACTCGATGTCGAAGAACTACGGGATGTCGGGGTGGCGGATCGGCTACGTGATCGGGCGTCCCGGGCTGATCGACGAGGTGCTCAAGATCAACCAGCACCTCATCACCTGCCCGCCGGCCATCCTGGAGAACTACCTGGTCAAGCACTTCGACGAGATCCTGGAGATCACCCGCCCGCAGATCGACAGCGTGGTGCGCAGGCGCCAGGAGCTGGCCGTGTTCATGGACGAGCTCGGGATGTCGTACCTCCCCGGCGACTCCACCTTCTACTTCTTCGTCTCCATCGAGCGCTCCTCGCTGTCGTCCGAGGAGTTCTGCACGCGCCTGCTTACCGAGCACCGCGTGAGCACGGTGCCGGGGATCGGCTACGGCAGGTCGTGCGACCGGTTCATCCGCGTATCGGTGGGCACCGAGAGCATGGAGCGCACGCGGGCCGGCATCCTCATGGTCCACCAGCTGATCGAGGAAACGGCGGCGGTGGAAGCGGTTCTGCCCGCGGCCTGACAACTACGGCCGCGCCTGCGTTGCGGGCGAATGAATTCGCAGCAACAACTACACGAAGTCCCCCTGCGGGGACTGGGCCTTCGGCCCGAACAGAAGCCCTGTAGTCCCCGGAGGGGGACTTCGTGTGGTTGTTGCTGCGGTTTCAACCGCCCGGCATGCGGTGCGGACGCGGCGGTTCCTTCAGGGGCTCCAGTCGAAGGCGCGGGCCGTCCAGCCGGTGCCTTCCACCACCAGGGCGGCCACCCAGCCGGGGCCCGCGTCCAGGGTGTGGAGAGTCCAGCGGCTGGGGTCCAGGCCGGGGGCGCGGCTGGCCAGGAGGCGCGCGGGCTCGCCGGGGGCCAGGGTGACGTCGAAGAGGTCCAGCGGCATGGAGAGGCCGTCGCCCACGGCCTTGATGAGGGCCTCCTTGCGCGTCCAGCCGTTGAGGAAGGCGGCGTGGACCAGGGACGCGGGGACCCCGGCCAGCGCCTCGGTCTCCACGGCTGAAAAGAAGCTCTTGGCGAGGGCGGCGGCGTCGTCGACGGGGCGCAGGGGCTCCAGGTCGATCCCCACTTCGCGCCCCAGCGTAACGGCGTAGAGCGCGAGGTCGCCCGCGTTGGTGGCGTTGAAGCGGATGCCGGAAAGGGCGGCGTCGCCGTCCAGCTCCGGCTTTCCGCGCGCGGCGGAGCGGAAGAACAGCCCCGCCGGCGCCCGGCGCAGGTAGCGGCCCAGGATGGCCCGCTGCACTCCGCGCCCCGCCACGAAGCGGTCGCGGTGCACGGGAAACCGGTAGCGCCCGGCCTGCGCACGCTCCTCCGTCGAAAGGGTGAGGTAGAGCGCCTCCAGCTCCGCGGCCGGGGGCCGCAGCGAGGCGCGCCAGAGGTGCACCTCGTCTCCCCTGATCTCCGGCGAGGCCGGCGCGGGAGCCCAGCGTAGGTCGTCCATGGGCGCGGCGAAGGGGTGGCGCGGCGGGACGGGTTCCCGCTGGAACGCAAGTTATCCCCGCCCCCGGCGCGCTGCCACGGCAGCTCCCGGCCAGTGTCGAAACCCTCCGCAGCACGGCGCACGGGCCGCCAGGTCCCGGTGCCACCCTTCGCATCACCGCGTCAGCGGCTCCACGTACATCTTCGACCCACATCACGAGGTTACGTTGTCTCCACGGGAATTGGACGGAAATCCGGCAGTGGCGGGCGTGCAGATCAAGGGGCTCACGATCCCGCGCCTCGACGTGTACGACGCCGACAGCCCGGCTCCGGTGGACCGGATGATGTCATTCTCGCAGCAGCGTCTGTGGTTCCTGGAGCAGCTGGGGGCCGTGGGCGACGCGTACCGTATCCAGCGGTGGATGGAGCTGGAGGGCGAGGTGGACCGCGAGGCGCTGGCGCGCGCGCTGGACCGCATCGCCTACCGCCACGATCCGCTGCGCGCCACCTTCCACACCGTGGACGGCGCGCCGGTGCAGCGGGTGGCCCCGCCGGAGCAGGGCCGCTTCCCCATGACCTTCCACGATGTGAGCGGGCATGCCGACCCCGAGGCGGAGCGCGAGCGGGTGATGGCCGCCGCGCGCGCCGAAGGGTTCGACCTGGAGCGCGGCCCCCTGGCGCGCGCGCACCTGATCCGGCTCGATCCGCGGCGGCACATCCTGATGGTGTGCGCCCACCACATCGTCACCGACGGGTGGTCGATGGGGGTGTTCGACAACGAGCTGGGGGTCCTGTACGGCGCCTTCCAGCACGGCGAGCCCGACCCGCTTCCGCCGCTGCCCACCACCTACTCCGACTACGCGGAGTGGCAGCGGAACTGGGTGGACGGCGACGTGCTGCGCAAGCAGGCGGACTACTGGCGCGAGACGCTCGCCGGCGCGCCGGTGCTGATGGAGCTGCCGGCCGACCGCCCGCGCCCCGCCCGGCAGGACCACACGGGCTCGGTGGTGCCGGTGGAGATCGGCGCGGAGCTTACCGCGGCGGTGAGGGCGCTGAGCCAGCGCCACGGCACCACGCCGTACATGACGCTGCTTACGGGGTGGGCCACCGTGCTCAGCCGCATCACCGGCCAGCGGGAGACGGTGATCGGCACGCCCTCGGCCAACCGGCGCAAGCGTGAGATCACGCGCCTGATCGGCTTCTTCGTCAACACGCTGGCGCTGAGGGTGGACCTCTCGGGCTCGCCCACGGTGGCGGAGCTGCTGGGGCGGGTGAAGGCCACCTCCACGGCCGCGCAGCGCCACCAGGACATCCCCTTCGAGCAGGTGGTGGACGCGGTGCAGCCCGCGCGCAGCATGGCGCACGGCCCCCTCTTCCAGGTGATGTTCACCTGGCAGAACGCCTTCCGCCACACGCTGGAGATGCCGGGGCTCACCGTGAAGTCGGCCGGGTGGGGCGCGCCCGAGACGGCGATGTTCGACCTGAGCCTCACCCTGCAGGAGGACGGCGACCGGCTGGTGGGCGGGCTGGGGTACGCCACGGCGCTCTTCGACCGGGAGACGGTGGAGCGCTGGGCCGTGTACCTGCGCCGCGTGCTCGAAGAGATGGTGGCCGACGAGCACACGCCCGTGGACCGCCTCCGCTACCTCCCCGAGGCCGAGCGCCTGCAGGTGGTGGAGGGGTGGAACTCGACGGACGCGGAGTACCCGTCGGAGGCGTGCGTGCACGAGCTGTTCGAGGCGCAGGCGGAGCGCGCCCCGCACGCCATCGCGGTGGCTCACGAGGACGGCGAGCTGACGTACGCGGAGCTCAACGCCCGCGCCAACCAGCTCGCCCGTCACCTGCGCGAGCGCGGCGTGGGGCCCGACTCGCGGGTGGGGATCTGCGTGGACCGTTCGCCCGAGATGGTGGTGGGGCTGCTGGCCACGCTCAAGGCGGGAGGCGCGTACCTGCCGCTGGACCCCTCGTACCCGGCCGAGCGCCTTCGCCACATGGTGGAAGACGGCGCGCCGTCCGTGCTGCTCACCCAGGCCGCTCACGCCGGGCTCTTTGCCGGCGGTGAGGTGCCCGTGCTGGACCTGCACGAGGACGCCTGGGTGTGGGCCCAGCAGCCGGAGACGAACCTGGACCGCGCGGGGCTCACCTCGCGCCACCTGGCGTACGTCATCTACACCTCGGGCTCCACGGGGGTGCCCAAGGGGGTGATGATCGAGCACCGCGGCCTGGTGAACCACACCGCGTGGCAGTGCGCGGAGTTCGGCATCGGCGCGGACGACCGCGTGCTCCAGCGCACCTCCATCTCCTTCGACGCGTCGGTGTGGGAGCTGTGGACGACGCTCGCCGCGGGCGCCCGCATGGTGCTGCTGCCGGTGGACGCGGCGCGCGACCCGCGCGCCATCGGACGCACCATCCAGGAGAGCGGGGTGACGGTGGTTCAGTTCGTCCCCACCCTGCTGCAGGCGGTGCTGGGCGCCCTGCCGGAGGGGGCGCGGCTCCCCTGCCGCTACGTGTTCTGCGGCGGCGAGCCGCTGCCGGCGGCGCTGGTGGAGGAGGCGCGCGGGCGCGGGGTGACGGAGGTGGTCAACCTGTACGGCCCCACGGAGGCCACTATCGACTCCACCTCGCACGTGTGCGGCGGCGGCGACCAGGCCCCGCCCATCGGCCGGCCGGTGGCCAACGCGCGCGTCTACATCCTGGACGCCGCGGGCGAGCCGGTGCCGGCGGGTGTGGCGGGCGAGCTGTACATCGGCGGCGCCGGGGTGGCGCGCGGCTACCTCAACCGCCCGGAGCTGACGGCAGAGCGCTTCGTGGAGGATCCGTTCGCGGGCGGGCGGATGTACCGCACGGGCGACCTGGGCCGCTGGCTGCCGGGCGGCACCATCGAGTACCTGGGGCGCAACGACCTGCAGGTGAAGGTGCGGGGCTTCCGCATCGAGCTGGGCGAGATCGAGGCGCGGCTGGCCGAGTACGCCGAGATCCGCGAGGCCGTGGTGCTCGCCCGCGAGGACGCGCCCGGCGACCGGCGGCTGGTGGCGTACTACGTGGCCGCCGAGCCGGTGCGCGCCGAGGCGCTGCGTGCCCACGCGGCCGAGCGGCTCCCCGAGCACATGGTGCCCGCGGCGTACGTGTGGCTGGAGGCGCTGCCGCTGATGCCCAACGGCAAGGCCGACCGCAAGGCGCTCCCCGCTCCGGACGGCGGCGCGCTCGCGGCTCGCCCGTACGACCCGCCGGTGGGTGCCACGGAGACGGCGCTGGCCGAGATCTGGTCCGAGGTGCTGGGCGTGAGCCCCGTGGGGCGCGGCGACCACTTCTTCGAGCTGGGCGGCCACTCGCTGCTGGCCATGACGCTGATCGAGCGGATGCGCCAGCGCGGGCTCCACGCGGACATCCGCTCCCTCTTCACCACGCTCACGCTTGCCGAGTTCGCGGCGGCGGTGGGGAGCGGGCAGGTGGAGGAGGTGGAGGTGCCGACCAACGTGATCCCCGCGGGCTGCGACGCCATCACCCCCGAGATGCTCCCGCTGGTGACGCTGGCGCAGGCGGAGATCGACCGCATCGTGGAGGCGGTGCCGGGCGGCGCGGCCAACGTGCAGGACATCTACCCCCTGGCG
>DASVSA010000379.1:0-3637 GCA_036388335.1 Longimicrobium sp.
ATGATCTCGCGGCTGGGGCGCGGGCCGGGCGCCAATCCGGTGACCATCGAAGTGGTGGGGCACCAGTTCTGGTGGCAGCTCCGCTACCTGGACCCGGAGCACCCGCACCGCGAGTTCATCACCGCCAACGAGATCCACGTCCCCGCCGGGCGCCCGGTGCGGCTCCTCCTGCAGTCGCGGGACGTGATCCACTCGTTCTGGATGCCCAACCTGCACGGGAAGCAGGACCTGATCCCGGGGCGCACCAACGACATCGTGGTGCAGGTGGACGAGCCCGGCACGTACCGGGGCCAGTGCGCCGAGTTCTGCGGGGTGCAGCACGCCAAGATGGCCATGCTGGTGGTGGCCCACCCCAAGCCCGAGTTCGATGCGTGGTGGGACTCGCAGCTTCGCCCCCACGCGCCCGCCACGGGCCCGGAGGAGGCGCGCGGTGAGGAGGTGTTCATGACGCGCGGCTGCGGCACCTGCCACTCCATTCGCGGCACGCTGGCCAGGGGGAGCGTGGCGCCGGACCTGTCGCACTTCGGCAGCCGGCGCACGCTGGCGGCGGGGACGCTTCCCAACACGCGCGGCCACCTGGGCGGGTGGATCTCGGACCCGCAGGGGGTCAAGCCCGGCAACCGCATGCCCCACGTGCCCCTCAAGGGCGAGGAGCTGCGGGCGCTCCTCAGCTACCTCCACAGCCTCAAGTAACCTTGTCGACCATCGATCCCGCCCTGGGCACGGGCAAGCTGGCGGATGACACCGCGCTGCTGGACGAGGTGTGGAGCTCGCGGCCGGGCCTCGTCGGCTGGCTGAGCGAGGTGAACCACCGGCGCATCGGCCGGCGCTACATCGCCACGGGCTTCGCGCTCTTTTTGCTGGCGGGGCTGGAGGCGCTCGCCATCCGCACCCAGCTGGCGGTGCCGGAGAACGACGCGCTGGGCCCGGAGATCTACCGGCAGGTGTTCACGATGCACGGCGCCACCATGATGTTCCTCTTCGCCGTGCCCATCATGATCGGCGTGGGGATCTACCTGGTGCCGCTGATGATCGGCACGCGCGACATGGCGCTGCCGCGGCTCAACGCGTTCGGCTACTGGATCTACCTGATCGGCGCCATCACGCTCTACACGGCGTTCATCCTGGGCGTGGCGCCCAACAGCGGGTGGTTCAACTATCCACCCCTGTCGCGCCGCGAGCACGAGCTGAGCATCGGCATCGATGTGTGGGTGGTGGTGGTGGTGCTGCTGGAGGTGGCGGCGCTGGTGGGGGCGGTGGGGCTCATCGTCACCATCCTGAAGCAGCGCGCTCCGGGGATGTCGCTCAACCGCATGCCCGTGTTCGTGTGGTCCATCCTGGTGATGGGGTTCATGATCGTCTTCGCCATGCCGACGCTCATGACCACGACCATCTTCCTGGGGATGGACCGCATGGTGGGCGCCCACTTCTTCGATCCCGAGGGGATGGGCGATCCGCTGCTCTGGCAGCACATGTTCTGGTACTTCGGGCACCCCGAGGTCTACATCATGTTCGTGCCCGGGCTGGGGATGGTGTCGATGGTGCTCGCCACCATGTGCCGGCGCCCGGTGTTCGGGTACACGGCGGTGGTGCTCTCGCTCGTGGCCACGGGGGTGCTGAGCTTCGGGCTGTGGGTGCACCACATGTACGCCACCGGCCTGCCCCGGCTGGGCACGAGCATGTTCACCGCGGCAAGCATGCTCGTCACCATCCCCACGGCCGTACAGTTCTTTTGCTGGACGGCTACGCTGTGGGGGAGCCGCCCGCGCTTCACGGTGGCGCTGCACTACGTCCTGGGCTTCCTGCTGATCTTCCTGATCGGGGGGATCACGGGCGTGCAGCTGGGCGCCGTGCCCTTCGACCTGCAGGTGCACGACACGTATTTCGTGGTGGCCCACTTCCATTACGTGCTGCTGGGCGGCGTCGTCTTCCCCCTCTTCGCGGGCATCTACTACTGGTTCCCCAAGGTAACGGGGAGGATGCTCAGCGAATCCATGGGGAAGGTGAGCTTCTGGATGATGTTCCTGGGGGTGCACGCGGCGTTCTGGCCGCAGCACCACCTGGGGTTCATGGGGATGCCGCGCCGCGTCTACACCTACCTCCCCGAGATGGGCTGGTCGGAGCTCAACCTCCTCTCCACGGTGGGCGCCTTCGCCATCGCGACGGGCGTGGGCGTCACGGTGGTGAACGCGCTGTACTCCGCTCGCCGCGGCGCTCCCGCGGGGCACGACCCGTGGCGCGCCGAGTCGCTGGAATGGGCCACCTCGTCGCCGCCGCCGCGCTACAACTTCCGCCTCCTCCCCACCGTGCGCAGCCGCGCGCCGCTGTGGGACGTGGACTGGAACGAGCAGCCGCTGGTGGTGGGACTGCGCGACGACCAGCGCGAGGCGCTCTCCACCTCGGTGCTGGACGCGCGTCCCGACCACCGCGCCATCCTCCCCGGCCCCACGCTGATCCCCTTCCTGGGCGCGCTGGCGGCGTCGGTGCCCGTGGTGGGCGTGCTCTTCGGGCTGCACTGGGTGCCGATCGGAGCCTTCCTCTTCTTCATCGCCATCTCCGCCTGGAACCACCCGCACCACCTCTCGCACCGCATGGAGGAGGAGGGCGGGCGCGAGCACCGGCTGGCGGCGAAAGAGCGTGACATCGAGGAGGAGAGGCCATGAGCGAGCGCGTGGCGCTGGACGTGTCCGAGTATCCCGCGCTGGTGCAGGGGCCGCGCGGCGGGCTCTGGTGGGGGATGGCGGGGCTGATCCTGATCGAGGTGGTGGTGTTCACCGCGCTCATCGCCACCTACTTCTACCTCAAGTTCCTCAACCACCACTGGCCACCGGCGGGCGACCCGCTCCCCAAGCTGCTTCTCCCCACCATCAACACCCTGGTGCTGATCGGCAGCAGCTTCGCGGTCTACTACGCGGACACCTCCATCAGCGAGCGCAACGACGTGCGGGGGCTGCAGATCGGGATGGGGCTCTCGCTCACGCTGGGCGTGGTGTTCCTGGTGATGAAGATCATCGAGTACAGCCAGGTGGAGTACTTCTGGGACAGCCACGCGTACGGCTCCATCGTGTGGACGATGGTGGTCTTCCACTCGTCGCACGTCCTCTCGGTGGTGCTCAAGACGGCGGTGGTCATCGCGCTGGCGCGCAGGGGCCACTGGACGGAGCACCGCATGCAGGGGATCAAGGTCAACGGCCTGTACTGGCACTTCGTGGTCATCATCTGGATCCCGCTCTACCTCACCATCTACTGGTCGCCCAGGATCTCGGGATGATGACGCAGACCCCGGAGGAGCGCTTCCTGCGGCCGGGCGGCTCCACGCGGCTCTGGTACGGCGTGCTGATCGGCGCCCTGGCGTGGAAGCTCCAGCTCGTGGTCAACTACGCGGTGGTCCCCTACGCCTGCTGGCACCGCGCCGAGTGGATCAACCACGCCGCCTCGTTCGCCACCGTGGCCCTGGCGCTGACCGGGTGCTGGGTGTCGTGGCGAAGCTGGAAGGAGACCGGCGGGAGCCTGGACACGGACGTGGGCGGGCCGGCGGGCCGCAGCGGCTTCATGGCCCTCGGCGGCATCGCCCTCAGCGCCCTGTTCGCGCTCCACATCCTGGGCCAGTGGCTCCCCAACCTCTTCCTTTCGCCGT
>DASVSA010000380.1:0-11395 GCA_036388335.1 Longimicrobium sp.
TCCTCTTCATCTGCGGCGGCGCCTTCGACGGCCTCGAAAAGATCATCGAGGCGCGCACGGGGAAGCGCCAGATCGGCTTCGGCGGCGCGGACGACGTGAAGCGGATCGGCGCTTCCAACCTGTTCGAGGAGGTGGAGCCGGAGGACCTGCTCCGCTTCGGCCTGATCCCCGAGCTGGTGGGCCGCCTCCCCGTGTCGGTGACGCTGGACGACCTGGACGAGAGCGCGCTGGTGCGTATCCTCACCGAGCCCAAGAACGCCCTGGTGAAGCAGTACCAGAAGGTGTTCCAGATGGACGGCGTGGGGATCACCTTCGACCCCGGGGCCATCCGCGCCATCGCCAAGCAGGCCATCGAGCGCGGCACCGGTGCCCGCGGCCTGCGCGCCGTGATCGAGAACCTGATGCGCGACATCATGTTCGACATCCCGTCGCGCCAGGACGTGCGCGAAGTGGTCGTCACCCCGGAGTGCGTGACGGACGGCGTGCCGCCGCTCCTGATCCTTTCCGCGGAGCCGCGGCGGAAGAAAGAAGCTTAACTACGGGGCTCACACAGAGACACAGAGGCACAGAGATGACTTCGTCTCTGTGCCTCTGTGTCTGTTCGAGGAGACGAGATGCGGATACTGTCGGTGGAGTTCTCGGGGGCGATCGGGCAGATCGGGCAGGCGCCGCCGGAGAGCGCGGTGGGGGCGCTGCAGGTGGCGTTCGCGGGGCGGTCCAACGTGGGGAAGTCGTCGCTGATCAACCGCCTGCTCGGCAGGACGCGCACGGCCATCGCGCGCGTGTCCGCAGAGCCGGGGAAGACGCAGGAGATCAACTTCTACGACGTGAGGTCGGACCTGGGGAGCTTCTTCCTGGTGGACCTGCCGGGGTACGGATACGCCAAGGTGCCGCACGGGCTGCGCGACAAGTGGCGCCCCCTGATCCACGGCTTCATTTCCAAGAACCCGGACCTGCGCGGCGTGGTGCAGCTGGTGGACGTGAGGAACGGCCCCAGCGACGAGGACGTGCGCTCGGTGGACTACCTGGCGGAGCTGGGGATCCCCGTGCTCTTCGTGCTCACCAAGGTGGACAAGCTCAACGCCCGCGAGCGCGAGAAGCTCATCCCCAAGGCCATCCAGACGCTGGGCGTGGACAAGGACCAGGTGATCCTCTTCTCGTCCACCAAGGGCACCGGCCGAGACGAGCTCATGGAGGCGCTGGCGTCGCTGCTGTTCCCGGCGGAAGAGGGCTCAGACACAGAGGCAGAGAGCTGACTTCTGTGTGTCAGCGCCAGAAGGGGATGACGTAGGGCGGGCGAGGGCGGCCGTTTGGGCGCGGGAGGGCGGCGACTTCCAGCACGTTCTCGCCGGCCGGCAGGCCCGCGGTGGGGATGTAGGCGATGGCTCCGCGCAGCCCCGTCCGCGGGTGGGTGTAGAAGCGGAAGCCGGGGCGGAAGGGCTTGCCGTTCAGCTTCACGGGCTGCACCCGGGCCCAGCAGGCGAGCACGCGCTCCTGCTCGGCGTCGCTGAACTCGCGGTCGCTTAGCATGGGCATGCGCAGCCCGCCGCCGCCCAGCACCGGCAGGCCGGGGCAGCGGTCGCGGAGCGCGCTGTTGAGCCGCGCGGGGGGGTAGGGGATGAAAAGCTTGAGGTACGGCCCCGACACCACGTCCGCGTTGATGGACGGGGTGTACTGGTAGTCGCCGCCGTCCGGGCGCAGGTTCTCGTACGTGGAGTGGTCCATGGAGCGCGACGAGAACGTCTGCGGCAGGTAGGCGTAGCTGTCGACGGTGAGCGCGCCCTTGCGCAGCAGGATGTCGTTGACGATGAAGAAGCCGAACAGCCCCACCATGATCACCGTCAGCACCGTGGAGACGGTGCGGCGGCGCAGGTTGCTGAACAGGATCAGCCACACCGCGCCCGTGGCCGCCGTTCCGCTCGTGTAGTACGCCAGCACCGCCCCCCGCCGCAGCCAGCGCCGTGCCCGCGACCCCTCCGCCAGCCGCTCGCCGAAGTGCCGGTCCAGCATCGCCACCAGTATCGCCGGGACGATGAGGGCGAAGAGCACCACGTTGAAGAGCGTGAACTGGCGCCGCCCGCCCAGGAACAGGCTGGAGATGGCGAAGGAGACGCCCCCCGCGACGATGGCCATCGCCAGGGCGTAGAACGCCGTCACCACCATCGCGAACGAGGTGGAGAAGATGATGCTCCCCAGCCGGTCCGCGCGGTCGATCATGGGCTGCAGCGACCCCACGCGCTCCCGCTGCACCTCCTTGGTCACCGGCCCGTACTTCAGCTCGTCCCAGCGGATTCCCCGCGGAAAGACCGCCTCCATCCCGATCAGCCCCACCCAGTACGCCCTCACCGCGAGGTGGAGGAGGAACGCCGCGATCATCAGATAGAGCGGGAGCTTCACCGCCTGGTACCCGATGAAGGCCATCATCCGCATCCCCCTGTCCAGCCGCGGCTCCATGCCGGCGAAGACCGCGTCCACCTGACCCGGCAGCTGCAGCAGGGCAAACGTCACCGAGAGGGAGATGAGCAGCTCGATCTCCCAGGGGCGGACGGCGGGTTCGTGCGCGGAGCTCTCCTGCGGGGGAGTCGCCATGGATGGAGCGGGGGCGGGAAGGGGCGGGCGGGAGGGGGTGCGCGAAAGGTACACGGGGGACGTGCTTGCGCCAACCCCGCGTAATGCGGGGCTCACACGGAGGCACAGAGGCACGGAGGAGGGGTCAGGCGAAGATGGCCGTGCGTCTTCGGCTGAAGTCGTGCTCGGCCAGCAGCGTGGAGATGGCGGCAACCATCTTCTCGCCGCCGCGCACGGAGGGCTCGATGGGGTTGGCGAAGTCCTCGTCCGAGCCGCAGATGGAGCGGAGCTCGAGGACGGGGACGCCGGCCTGGACGGCTACGCGCAGGATGGCGTCGTTGAAGACGGCGAGCCCCAGGGCGGCGTAGCGGCGCTCCTCCGGGTCGGGGAAGCGCGGGTTGTACACCGTGCACACGGCGGTGGGGAGCCCGCGCGCCAGCACCTCGCCGAGCATCGTGCGGTAGCGCGCCTCGAAGGGGGCCACCACGTCGCCCAGCATCGCCAGCCCGGCGCCCACGGAGCGGGCGGAGCGGTAGAGGACGTCCACGTTTCCCAGCGCATCGTTGCCCCCGGCGCTCACCACCAGGTGCGTGGCGTCGCCCGGGATGCGCCCGATCTGCCGGCGCACGCCCTCGGTGACGGCGCCGTCCACGGCCACCAGCGTGGCCTGCCACCCCTCGGGGCGCAGCCGGTCGCGGGCCTGGCGCACCACGTCCGGCCCGCCGCGCACGTACGCGGCGTTGTCGAACACCGAGTCTCCCATCAGCACCAGGTGCGGCATCAGTCCACCGGGGGCGCGTAGGGCTGCGGGAGGGCGAACGACCCGCCCTCCTCCTCGTCGTCGGGTACTTCCAGGAGCCCCAGCAGCTGCAGGTGGCGGCGGCGCAGGCGGTTGGCGGCGAGCCGGGCCTCTTCCTCGGTGGCGCCGAAGCCTTCCCACGCCCACGCCTTCTCGTGCGGCTCCGCCTTCACCCACGGCGAGCCCTCGCCGTGGATGCGCGGCGACCTCCACGGATGCCCGAACGGGTCCAGGTAGGTGCCCACCACCACGCCGGCGCGATCGAGCACCACTCCCCACGCGCCTCCCTGGCTCGCCCGCCGCCGGCGGAGGGCAGCCAGGGCGCGCGGCACGTAATCGAACAGCACCACCACCGACGACAGCAGCGCCAGCCCGACCGTCACTTCGAAGATCAGATCACGCATCCCACGATCCTGTTCGCACGTCCGGTGAGGGCGCACGCCGCGCCCGGCTTCGGGATAACCCCCGTGTCACGATCCGTTCCCGCTGGGTCGCACGCCCGTACGGAGAAGACGTGCGGCGGGTTGCAGGGGTCACGGTGGGGGGCCCTCACCCGGCAGCTTACAGCTGCCACCCTCTCCCAGTAACTGCCCTGGGAGAGGGGACTACTTCGATGGCGGCGAGCAGGTCTTGGGGCACGCGGACGGGGCCCTCACCTCCCGACCTCCTCCCCCAAACAGCTGGGGGAGGAGGCGATTTCCACGCGCCGGTGCGTCCAGGCAGGCCCTTTCCACCCGCGGCCTTCGTGATGCTCGGGTGCGGCTGGATGGCTGGAGTGCGCCCCCCTCTCCCATTTTTGGGAGAGTGGGGGTCGGGGGGTGAGGGCCTCCCATCAGCGCGCAATGATCTCCTGGCTGTTCCCGTTCCCCCGCAGTCTCGCCTACCTGGGACCGCCCTCCGGGTCCGCACCGGGCCGGTCGCTCGTGCTGGAGTGGTCGGCCACGTCCTGGGCGCCGTGCTGGCGGGCGCAGTGGGCGCAGCAGTAGAGGTCGTTGTTGGCGTCCACGCCGTGGCCGATGACTTTGACGCCGCAGTGGGCGCACACCGGGGCCAGGCGGTGGATGGCGCACTCGAACGAGTCGAAGACGTGGCGGTTGCCCGCGGCGATCACCTCGAACGCCAGGTAATAGTCGTTTCCGCACACCTCGCACTTCGCCATCGTCCACCTCCTCGCCTTGGGAATCTGCAGGGGGACGCGGCGCCTTCGCGGCTTCCGTGCCAGGGTCTCACACAGAGACACAGAGACACAGAGGAATGATTCTCTCTGTGTCTCCGTGCCTCTGTGTGAGAAAAAGGAGAACGGAATGACAGAGCAACAGGTGAAGGACCCGCACCCGTGGTGGAAGCGCGGGGTCATATACCAGGTGTACCCGCGCTCCTTCCAGGACACGGACGGCGACGGGGTGGGCGACCTGCGCGGCATCCGGGAGCGGCTGGGGCACCTGGAGTGGCTGGGGATCGACGCCGTGTGGATCTCCCCCTTCTACCCGTCGCCGATGGTGGACTTCGGGTACGACGTGACCGACCACCGCGGCGTGGACCCGCGCTTCGGCACGCTGGCGGACTTCGACGCGCTGGTGGAGGAGGCGCACGCGCGCGGCATCCGCGTGATCCTGGACTACATCCCCAACCACACCTCGGACCAGCACCCCTGGTTCCGCGAGGCGCGCCGCTCGCGCGACGACCCGCGCCGCGACTGGTACATCTGGCGCGACCCGGCGCCGGGTGGCGGGCCACCGAACAACTGGCTCAGCGCGTTCGGCGGGAGCGCGTGGACGCTGGATGAGGCCACGGGGCAGTACTACCTGCACTCCTTCCTCCGCGAGCAGCCGGACCTCAACTGGCGCAACCCGGAGGTGGAGGCGGAGATGCTGGAGGTGATCCGCTTCTGGATGGAACGCGGCGCGGACGGCGTGCGCGTGGACGCCGTGCAGAAGGTCATCAAGGACGAAGCGCTCCGCGACGACCCGCCCAACCCCGGCTACCGCCCGGGCATCGACGACCCGTACGACGCGCAGCTCCGCACCCTCTCGGGCGACCGGCCGGAGGTTCACGACGTCATCGCCCGCATGCGCCGCGTGACCGACGCGTATCCCGACCGCGTGCTGATCGGCGAGATCTACAACGCCATCGAGCGGCTGATGCCGTACTACGGGCGCGACGGTGCGGGCTGCCACTTCCCCTACAACTTCCAGCTCATCAAGCTGCCCTGGGACGCGCGCGCCATCCACGAGGCGGTGCGCGGCTACGAGGCGCTGCTGCCGCCCGGCGCGTGGCCCAACTGGGTGCTGGGCAACCACGACCGCCACCGCGTGGCCAGCCGCGTGGGCCCGGCGCAGGCGCGCGTCGCGGCGATGCTCCTCTTCACCCTGCGCGGCACGCCCACGCTCTATTACGGCGACGAGATCGGGATGACGGACGTGCCGATCCCGCCGGAGCGCGTGCAGGACCCGTGGGAGAAGAACCTCCCGGGGCAGGGGCTGGGGCGCGACCCCGAGCGCACGCCCATGCAGTGGGACTCATCGCCCGGCGCCGGCTTCACCACGGGCGAGCCCTGGCTGCCGATCGCCGAGGGCCTCGCGGCGGTCAACGTGGCCGCCCAGCGCGACGACCCGGCATCCCTCCTCACCCTCCACCGCCGCCTGATCGCCCTTCGCCGCGCCGAGCCCGCGCTCTCGCTGGGCACGTGGGCGCCCGTGGACGCGGAGGGCGGCGTGCTGGCGTACCTGCGCGAGGGGAACGGGAGCCGCTTCCTGGTGGCGCTCAACCTGGGCGCAGCGCCCGCGCGCCTGTCGGGAGACTGGGCGGGCGAGGTGGCGCTCTCCACGCACCCGCAGCGCGAGGGCGGGGCGGTGCAGGGGGGGCTGGAGCTGCGCGGCGCCGAAGGAGTGGTTGTTCGGCTGCGGGCGTAGAATCTGCGAATTCGCGCCCTCTCCAGAGCAACGAACACCCGGCGAGACGGAGAAGCAATGTCCACGCAGGCACTGGTCGACGCGGTGGGGCGCCACGCCACGCCGCTGCGCGACGACGCGGACCTGGACCCGCTCATGGAGCGGATCGGCGACGCGCGCGTCGTGCTGCTGGGCGAGGCATCGCACGGCACCTCGGAGTACTACACCTGGCGCCACCGCATCAGCCGCCGCCTCGTGGAGGAGAAGGGCTTCCACTTCATCGCGGTGGAGGGCGACTGGCCGGACTGCTACCTCGTCAACCGCTACGCCAGGGGCCTCCCCGCCGGCGGCGACACGGCGCGCGAGGTGCTCCACGCCTACTCGCGCTGGCCCACCTGGATGTGGGCCAACGAGGAGGTGGTGGAGCTGGCCGAGTGGATGCGCCGGCACAACGCGGGGGTGCCGGAGGAGCGCCGCGCCGGCTTCTACGGTCTCGACGTGTACTCGCTGTGGGAATCGATGGACGTGGTGACCCGCTACCTGGAGCGCGTGGACCCCGCCCTGGCGGAGCGCGCGCGCAACTCGTACGGGTGCTTCGATCCGTACGAACAGGACGTGCAGGAGTACGCCATGGCCACCGCCATCGTGCCCACGGACTGCGAGGAGGAGGTGGTGCAGATCCTCGGCGAGATGCGCGCGAAGGGGCCCGACTACGAGGACACCGGCCGCGAAGCCTTCTTCAACGCCGAGCAGAACGCCCTGGTGGCCCTCAACGCCGAGCGCTACTACCGCACCATGGTGCGGGGCGGCGCGGCCTCGTGGAACGTGCGCGACACCCACATGATCGAGACGCTGGAGCGCCTCCTGGAGCACCACGGCCCGGACTCGAAGGCGATCGTCTGGGAGCACAACACGCACGTGGGCGACGCCCGCGCCACCGACATGGCGCGCGCCGGCATGGTCAACGTGGGCCAGCTCGCCCGCGAGCGCTGGGGCGACCAGGTGGTGATCGCCGGCTTCTCGTCGTACGCGGGCTCGGTGATCGCCGGCCGCTCGTGGGGCGCGCCCATGCAGCGCATGCCCGTGCCCGAGGCGCGCGAGGGGAGCTGGGAGGAGATCTTCCACGCCGCCGGCGCGGAGGACAAGCTGATCATGGTGGAGAACATGGACGAGGCGGAGGGCGCCCTGGACCCGCGCGGCCATCGCGCCATCGGCGTCGTCTACAACCCGGAGGCCGAGCGGTTCGGCAACTACGTCTCCACGGTGATGCCCTACCGCTACGACGCCATGCTCTACATCGACCGCTCCACCGCCCTGCGCCCCTTGCACATGCACGCGCGCGACCACCACGAGCCCGCAGATACGTTTCCGTCCGGGATGTGAGCGACGGGCCCTCACCCGGCAGCTTACAGCTGCCACCCTCTCCCACAAACAGCGTGGGAGAGGGGACTACTTCGAGAGCGACGAGCCCATTGCGTCGGGGCGGAGGCAGCGGCGGGTCGGATTCCGGGCATGCGGAGAGGAGGGGCGTGATCCCATCACGCCCCTACAGGCTCGCCGCACGCGAAGTAGTCCCCTCTCCCAGGGCAGTTGCTGGGAGAGGGTGGCGGCTCTCAGGCCGCCGGGTGAGGGCCCACAACACAGAGGCACAGAGATGAATTTATCTCTGTGCCTCTGTGCCTCTGTGTGAGCCCCGTTTTTACGCCGGTGCCCGCCTGAGATGCTGAGCGATGGTGCGCAGGAGTGCGTGCGTGTTGATGGGCTTGATGATGTACTCCACGCACCCGGCCTCCATGCAAGCGCGCCGGCTCCCCGCGTCGTCGCGGCCGGTGAGGGCGATGACGGGGATGCCGGCGGTGAGGGGCTGGCCCTTGAGCGTGCGCACCACCTCCAGGCCGTCCATGCCGGGGAGGCCCATGTCCAGGAGCACCAGGTCCGGCTCGTGCTCGGCGGCGGCGTCCAGCGCCTCCAGGCCGTCCTCGGCGGCGTGGACCACGTAGCCGGTCTCTTCCAGGAGGATGGTGAAGGCGGTGCGGATCGCCTCGCTGTCTTCCACCAGGAGGACGGAGGGGAGCGCCGCGCTCACGACCGCTCTCCGCCGTTGCTGGAGGCCGGCTCGGGTGCCTCGGCGCTGGGGAGGGTGAAGAAGAAGCGGCTCCCGCGCCCCAGCTCGCTGTGAACCCGGATGTCGCCGCCGTGCAGCTGAACGAACTGGCGGGCGATGGCCAGCCCCAGCCCCGTGCCGTGGTGGCTGCGCGAGCGCGAGGTGTCCACCTGCGCGAACTCCTGGAAGATCAGCTCGTGGTACTGCGGGTCGATGCCGATCCCCGTGTCGGTGACGGCGATCTCCACCCAGTCCGGCCGCTCGGGGGCGCGGCGCGCCTCCACCACCAGGCGCCCCGACTCGGGGGTGAACTTGATGGCGTTGCCGATCAGGTTCCCCAGCACGTGCGCCACCTTGTCGCGGTCGGCCCGCACCAGGGGCAGCCCCGGCTCGGCGCGCACGTCGAAGCCCAGGTGCTTGCGCTCCAGCAGCGAGGCGTTCATCCCGTGGACGCCCTTCACCACCTCTTCCACGGGGAACTCGGTGGTCTGCAGCGTGATGGCCTGCGCGTTGGTGCGGGCGTAGGTGAGGATCTCCTCGATCATCCCCAGCAGCTGCCGGCAGGCGCCGATCATCGACTCGATGGCCTCGGTCTGCCGCGTGGCGAGCTCGCCCAGCAGCCCGTCGCGCAGGATCTCGCCGTAGGTGACGATGGCGGTGAGCGGGGTCCTCAGCTCGTGCGAGACGTTGGTGAGAAACTGGCTCTTGGCCACGTCCAGGTTGCGGAGCTCCAGCACCAGCCGCTCCAGCTCCTCGATGCGCCCCGCTGCGCCGCGGGACGCGCCGTCCACTTCCAGCACGACGCAGTCGCGCTCCGCGGTGCCCGGCCGCGGCGGCTCCACGATGCGGAACCCCTCGCGGGTCAGGACCTCGCGCAGCCGCGCCGCCTCCCTGTCCCCCTGGATGGATAGCCGGAGATCGTTCATGCCCGCCGGGAAGTGAAACGTTTGTGGAACCGCAATCTAGGCGCCCCCCCCAGCGGCGGCAAGGAGATCGCCGCCGTCCACCTCCTCCGCCAGCAGCTGCCGCCGCTGCAGCGCCGCGTACACCCCGCCGTGGCGCAGCAGCTCCGCGTGGGTCCCCTGCTCGGCCAGGCGCCCGTCGTCCAGCACCAGGATGAGATCGGCGTGCATCACGGCCGTCACACGGTGGCTCACGATGACGCTCGTGCGGCCGGCGAGCACCCCGCGCAGCCCCTCCAGGATCTCGAACTCCGTGTGCGTGTCCACGGCCGAGAGGGCGTCGTCCAGCACCAGCACCTCGGCGTCGCGGGCGATGGCGCGGGCAAGGGCGGCCCGCTGCTTCTGCCCGCCGGAGAGGTTGATCCCGCGCTCGCCCAGCAGGGTGGCGTAGCCGGCGGGGAGCTCGGCCACCGTGTCGTGGAGGCGGGCCACGCGGGCGGCGGCGCGCACCCGCTCGGCGCGCCGCTCCGCGTCCGGCTCGTGGAAGCCGAGCGCGAGGTTCTCCTCGATGGTGGTGGAGAAGAGAAAGGTGTCCTGCGGCACCACCGCCACCGCCGCGCGCAGCCGCTCCAGCGGCCACAGGCTCACCGGGATCCCGTCGACTCTCACCTCGCCGCCGGTGGGGTCGTAGGTGCGGGTGAGGAGCTGCACCACCGTGCTCTTGCCGCTCCCCGTGGGCCCAACGATGGCCACCGTGGCCCCCGCCGGCACGCGGAACGACAGGGCGCGCAGCACGTACCGCTCGGTACCCGGGTAGCGGAAGCTCACGTCGCGGAACTCGATCTCGCCGCGCACCCGCGGGGGCGCCGCGGCATCGGGCGCGTCCGCCACGGCGGGGATGGCCGAGAGCACGCGCGACACGCGGCCCATGGAGGCGGCGCCGCGCTGGAAGAGGTTCACTACCCATCCCAGGGCGATCATCGGCCAGGTGAGCATCCCCAGGTAGAGGATGAAGACCACGAAGTCGCCGTTGGTCACCTCGCCGCGCATGATGCCGCGCCCGCCGATCCAGAGCGCCACCACCATCGCGAGCCCCGCCAGCAGCCCCAGCGAGGGGTAGAAGAGCCCCGAGGTGCGGGCCAGCTCCACGTTGCGGTCCATGTACTCGCGCGAGAGCTCGCGGAAGCGGCGGCTCTGGTAATCCTCCTGCCCGTACGCCTTCACGATGCGTTGCCCGGCCAGGTTCTCCTGGGCCATGGTCGCCATCACGCCCTGCTGCTCCTGGATCCCCTCGAACCGCTCGTGGATCACGTTGCCGAACCAGATGGTGACCGGCGGCAGCAGGATCATGGGGACCAGCGAGGCCGCCGTCATCCACGGGTCGATCCACGCCATGCGCGTGAGGGCGAAGACGGAGAAGACGATGGTGTTGACGAGGTACATGTACGCCGGCCCGGCCACCATCCGCACCGCGGCGATGTCGCTGGTGGCGCGGCTCATGATGTCGCCCGTGGGGTGCCGGGCGTAGAACCCGGCGTCCAGCCGCAGCAGCTTGGCGAAGAAGTCGTCGCGCAGGTCCAGCTCCACCCGGCGCGACACGCCGTTGAGGATCTCGCGCATCCCGTAGCGCCCCGCGCCGGCCAGGATGGCCACCCCCAGCGAGAGCGCCGCGTACCGGAAGACGGCGGTGCGCGTGGTGCCGGGCCGCCCCAGCGCGTCCACCCCGAGCTTGACGTACTCCAGCGACAGCACGCTCAGCGCGTTGGCCGCCAGCACCATCACGATCCCCCACGCGATCTGCACCCGGTAGCGGCGCAGGTAGGGGAGGAGCGCTCTAAGTTCCTTCACTCACACCTCAGGTTCGATAAAGACGGCCGTCGCCCCTGCAGAGTACGCGGAGCGCCGGCCGATTACAAGGTGTGCCCAACCTGGTACCGAACGGAGGCACCGGGGATGGTCTCCTCTGTGCCTCCGTGCCTCTGTGTGAGTCCCGCGGTTCGGACTACTGCACCACGCCCGTCGCGACCTCCGTGACGCCCACGGCAGCGCCGCCGCGGCGCGGGTCGGCCACGGCAGTCATCACGCCGTTGGTTACCACGATGGACTGCACGTCGCCCTGGAAGCCCTGGCG
>DASVSA010000381.1:0-7840 GCA_036388335.1 Longimicrobium sp.
CAGAGATAAGTTATTCTCTGTGCCTCTGTGCATCTGTGTGAACCATGCCACACTTGCGCGGCGCGGAGGGAAGCTGTAGTGTGGCGCACACACTGCAACACCGAGCACTGATGCTTGTGACTCTGGACCCTCGCGACGAGCGGCCGCTGTACCTGCAGATCGTGGATCAGGTGCGGCGCGCGCTGCTGGTCGGCACGCTCCGGGCCGAGGACCCCATGCCCTCGATCCGGGAGCTCGCGGGCGAGCTGCTGGTGAACCCGCGCACGGTGTCGCAGGCCTACCGGGAGCTGGAGGGCGAGGGCGTGATCTACGTGCGGCGGGGCCAGGGGACCTTCGTGGCCCCCACCATCCACCCGGACCGCCGGGAGCGGCGCGCCCTGGTGCGCGGGGTGGCCGAGCGCGCGGTGGTGGAGGCGCGGCGCAACGGGCTGGACGTGGAGGAGCTGGTGACGATGATCAGGGAGGTGGCGGCCGAGGCCGGCGGGGAGGACGCCCCGCCGGCCTCCACCATGAGACCGGGCGAGGCGCAAGGAGCCGCGTGACCCACACCGACCCACGAGCCGGCGACTACGCGGTGGCCACCCACGGGCTGTGCAAGCGGTACGGCCGCGAGTCCGCGCTGGAACAGGTGGACCTGCGGGTGCCCGACGGGGCGGTGTACGTGCTCGTAGGGGTCAACGGCGCCGGCAAGAGCACCCTGTTCAAGGTGCTGATGAACCTGGAGCGCCCGGACGCCGGCACCGCGGAGGTGTTCGGGCTGGACACGGGGCGGGAGGGGCCCGACGTGAGGGCGCAGGTGGGCTACGTGCCCGAGCGCCAGGATGCCCCGTACCGGGGGATGACGTGCGCCCGGCTGCTCCGGCACGCGGCGGCCTTTTACCCGGAGTGGGACCACGCCTACGCCGAGCACCTCGCCGGCGCCCTGGGCGTGCGGCCGCACCGGCGGGTGGGCGGGCTGTCGAAAGGCGAGACGAGGCGCCTCCAGCTCGTGCTGGCGCTCGCGTACCGCCCTCCGCTCCTGCTGCTGGACGAGCCCACGGACGGCCTGGACCCGGTGGTGCGCAGGCGCGCCCTGGAGCTGCTGGCCAGGCACCTGGCCGACGCCCCGACCACCGTCCTGATCTCCACCCATCACCTCCACGAGCTGGAGAGCCTGGCGGACCACGTGGGCGTGCTCCGCGACGGGCGCCTGGTGGCGCAGATGCCCCGCGAGGAGCTGCAGCGCACGGTGCGGAGCTACCAGCTGGAGGTGCCCGACGGGTGGGAGGTGCCCGGGGAGCTGCGGGCGACCGGGCTGCGGCGCTCCAGCGCCGGGCGCGACGTCCGCTGCACGCTGGTGGGCGATGAACGGATGGTCACGCGGCGCCTGGCGTCGGCCGGGGCCCGCGTGCGCCAGGTGAGCGCGCTGACGCTCGAGGACGCGGCGCTCGCCTTCCTTCCCGAGGACCCGTCGTGATGACGGCACCCGCCATCGAGGCCGCCGGCCGGCGCGCCCGGGGCACGCGGCCGCGCCTGCGCGCCGTGCTGCTGGAGCAGATACGTGCCACGGGGCTGGCGCTGCGCGGGGCGGCGCTGGTGGCGGCCGCGCTCCTTGCGCTGGCCACGCTGCTGGCCGCCCTCCAGGCCGCGGGCGGAGGGGTGGTCACCCGCCATACCTGGCCCACGGCGGTGCCCGGGATCTTGGGCGTGCTGCTGCCCATCGCGGTGTGGGCGCGGGACGAGCGCTTCGGAGCGGGCTTCCTGTGGACGCTCCCCGTGGACCGCCGGCGGCACGCCTTCACCAAGGTCCTGGCCGGGTGGGTGTGGCTGATGGGCGGCGTCGCGCTCTTCGCGCTCTGGCTGGTCGCGCTCACCCTGGCCTCCGGCGGCCCGGCGCTGCCGGTGGAGACGCTGAACGTCCTCACCTCGCCCCTCCCCGCGTCGGGGCGGGTAGACCCGGCGACGCTGCGGACCGTGCTGTGGGCCCCCGGCCCGCTGATCCTGGCCGTCCCGTTCACCGCGGCGACCGCCACCTACCTGCTCGCCAGCGCCCTGGCGCTGGGAACCCGCCACCCGCTCCGCTGGGTGGTCGGCATCGTGCTCGCCAACCTGTTCGCGTCCATGATGAGCCAGGCGGCGAGCGCGCAGGGGGGGCGCGCGGGCTGGCTGGCCGACGCCCCGGCGCGCGCGCTGGAGACGCTCGTGGTAGGCCGCTACGGGGTCGACGCGATGCTCACGGCGCGGGCGGCGTCGCTCGACAACTTCGCGACTCTCACCACCGGGGAGCTGGCCGTGGTCTGGTCGGAGGTGCCGGAGCTCGCCCACTGGGTCATCGCCACCCTGCTCTGGACCGGCGCCGGCCTGCTGGCGCTCTGGGCCGCGGCCTCCCGGCACCGCGAGGGGCGGCGCGGCTGAGCGCGCCACCCCTCCCCTTGCGCGTTCAGGCACACAGATGTAGTGTTGCACACACACTGCAACACCTCCCCTCCGCCTGACCCGCGCCATGGAACTCCGGATCGAGCACCTCACCAAGACGTACCCCAACGGGGTGCACGCCCTCAACGACGTGTCCCTGACGATTCCGCGCGGCATGTTCGGGCTCCTGGGCCCCAACGGCGCGGGCAAGTCCAGCCTCATGCGCACCCTCGCCACTCTCCAGCAGCCCGACACCGGCCGCATCACCCTCGGCGGCATCGACGTGCTGGGCGAGGCCGACCGCGTGCGGCAGACGCTGGGCTACCTGCCGCAGGATTTCGGCCTTCACCCCAAGGCCAACGCCGAGCAGCTGCTCACCCACTTCGCCATCCTCAAGGGGATCACCGACCGCCGGGAGCGCCGCGAGGCCGTCGAGCGGCTGCTGCGGCAGGTGAACCTGTGGGACGTGCGCCGGCAGCGCCTGGGCGGCTACTCGGGCGGCATGCGCCAGCGCTTCGGGGTGGCCGTGGCGCTGCTGGGCGACCCCACGCTGGTCATCGTGGACGAGCCGACCGCCGGGCTGGACCCGGCCGAGCGGGTGCGCTTCCTCAACCTGCTCTCCGAGCTCGGGGAGCAGGCCATCGTCATCCTCTCCACGCACATCGTGGAGGACGTGGTGGACCTGTGCACGCACATGGCGATCATCAACCGGGGACGCATCCTGCTGGAGGCCGCCCCGCTGAGCGCCATCGACGGCCTCCGCGGCAGCATCTGGCGTGGCGTGGTGGACCGCGGCGCGCTCCCCGGCGTGGAGCGCTCGCACGCCGTCATCTCCACGAAGCCCATCGCGGGGCGCACCATGGTGCGGGTGTTCGCGCACACGCCGCCGGGCGCGGGGTTCGAGCCCGCCGCGCCGGACCTGGAGGACGTCTATTTCTGCACGCTCGCCGGGCACGCCGGCACGGCGCCCGCGCTCGTGGAGGTCGCATGAAGCTCCGCGAGATCATCCGCTACGAGGTGTGGTACCAGGCGCGCCGCCCCATCACCTGGCTCTTCCTGGGCGCCGTGGCGGCGTTCGCCTTCATGCTCTCCACGCTGGAGATCGGCCGCACGGTGAGCGGCGGCACGCCGGTGAACGCGCCGTACACGCTCGCGATGATGATGCGCATGGCGGCCGGCGTCTTCGCGCTGCTGCCCATGGCGGTGATCGCGGGCGAGGCCGCGGGGCGCGACCTGATGACGCGCATGACGCCCCTCGTCTACACGGCGCCAGTGACGAAGGCGGCCTACCTGGGCGGGCGCTTCGCCGCGGCGCTGCTCCTGGCGGCGCTGGTGTCGCTGGCGGTGCCGGCCGCCACCCTGGCCGCCGTCGTCGTCTCGGACGCCGGTCCCGGCGTGCTCGGCCCCCTGCGCCCCGCGTACTTCGCGGCCGCCTGGCTCGGGATGGGGCTGCCCAACGCCATCGTCGCCACGTCGCTGGCGTTCGCCGTGGCCACGCTCGCGCGGCGCCCGATGGCCGGGTGGGTGGCCGGCGCGCTGCTCCTGGTGGCCTCGGTGCTGTGCCTGGTGTTCTCGGCCCAGCTCGGCTGGACGCTGGCCTCGCTGCTCGATCCGCTGGGGCTCACTCCGCTGGAGCAGATGGGCCAGTCGTGGACTCCGAACGCGAAGCGGACCGGGGTTCCCTTGCTCACGGCGAGCTACCTCCTCAACCGCGCGCTCTGGGTAGGCGTCGGCGCGGCCGTGCTCGCGCTCACGTGGCGCCGGTTCCGTCTCGCGCACCCCGTGCCCGCGCGGGCGTGGACGCGGTTCAGGGCGCGCCCCGCGGCGGTGGCGTCCAGCTCGGCACGCCCGGCGATGGCCGCGCCCGCCGCACGCACGGCGCGCCCGCGCCGCACCTTCGGCCCGGCCACCCACGTGCGGCAGCTCGCCGCCGTGGCGCGCGAGTCCTGGCGTGCGGTCGTGCTGGGCGGGGGCGGAGGCGTGATCCTCCTCATGGCCGTGCTCATGGGGACGGCGGTTCCGGGCCAGCTGTCGTCCGACGGCCCGCCGCTCGCGCCGTCGACCGCGCTCCTGGCGGACGCCGTCGCGAATCCGCTCGCGCCGTTCATGATCAGCGCGCTGCTGCTCATCCTCTTCTACGCCGGGGAGCTGGTGTGGCGCGACCGCGAGGCCGGCCTCGGCGAGATCGCCGGCGCGGCGCCCGTGCCGGATTGGGCGCACGTCCTGGGGCGCGTCGCCGGGCTGGCGCTGGCCATGGCCACCTTCCAGGCGGCGCTGATGGTGGCGGCGATGGCCGCGCAGCTGAGCCTTGGCTACGGCCCCATCGAGCCCTGGCTGCACGTGCGCCTGTTCCTGGGCATGCACCTGGCCGACTACCTGCTGCTGGTGGCGCTCGCCATCGTGGTGCACGTGCTGGCCGCCCACAAGTACCTGGGGCACCTGGTGATGCTGCTGGTCTACGGCTTCGTCTTCTTCGCGGGGCAGCTCGGGGTGGAGCACCGGCTCCTGGTGTTCGCCGCCGACCCGGGCTGGTCGTACTCCGACATGAGCGGCTTCGGCGGCTCGCTGGGACCCTGGCTCACACTGCAGCTGTACTGGGGCGCGTGGACCGCGCTGCTGCTGGTGGCGGCCACGCTGCTGTGGGTGCGCGGGCGCGAGGACGCCCTGGCCGCGCGGCTGCGGGCGGCGCGGCGGCGAGTGACCCGTCCCGTGGCGGGCGCCGCGGCCGGGGCGGCGGCGCTCGTGCTGGCGGCGGGCGGCTTCACGTTCTACAACACGAA
This sequence comes from Longimicrobium sp., assembly GCA_036388335.1. Taxonomy (GTDB): domain Bacteria; phylum Gemmatimonadota; class Gemmatimonadetes; order Longimicrobiales; family Longimicrobiaceae; genus Longimicrobium. The sequence goes on from DASVSA010000381.1 coordinate 5,175, forward strand.
CGTGCTGCACGAGTACCTGACCGACTCCGAAGCCGCCGGGCGGCAAGCCGAGTACGAGCGCCGGTACGGGCGCTACACGGCGGTCCCGCAGCCGCGCCTGGAGGGCGTGCGCCTGCACGCCGAGCTCCACCCCGAGCGCGGCACCGCGGAGATCCGCGGCAGCTACCAGCTGGTGAATCGCGAGGACGTGGCGATCGGCTCCATCCACGTCACCACGAGCCCCGACGTCGCCACGGGGGCGATGACGCTGGACCGCGCCGCGACGCCGGTGGTGGCGGACGGTCGGCTCGGCTACCGCGTCTTCGCCCTGCGCACGCCGCTGCATCCCGGGGACTCGCTGCGGCTGGGCTGGGTGGTGCGCGTGGGGAAGCGCGGCTTCGCGAACGACGGCGTGGCCAAGCTGGTGACGGCGAACGGCACCTTCATCAACAACGCCAAGCTCCCCTGGATCGGCTACCAGGAATGGCGCGAGATCGCGGGGGCCGGCGACCGGCGCGAGCACGGCCTCCCGGCCAAGCCGGCCTGGCCGTCGCTGGACGACGAGACGGCGCGCCGCGACCTGCGCCTGTATGCCGGGCGGATGAGGGTCCATGCCACCATCGGTACCAGCGCGGAGCAGCGCGCGGTGGGGCCGGGCGCGCTCCGGCGGACGTGGACGGAGAACGGACGCCGCTACTTCGAGTACGCGACGGAGCGGCCGATCCGGAACGACTTCGCCCTCTTCTCCGCGCGCTACGCGGTACGGACGGCCCGCTGGCCCGGCCTCCCGGGGGGCTCGCCCGTGGACATCGAGGTAGTCCACCACCCCGGGCATACGGTGAACGTCGGCCGCATGCTCGCGGGGGCGCGCGCCTCGCTCCAGTACCTTTCCGCGAACCTGCGGCCCTACCCGCACCGCCAGCTGCGGCTCGTGGAGTATCCCGGCAACGGGGGGCTGCACGCGTTCCCCATCAACATCTCGTTCCTGGAGAGCGCGGCGTTCTTCGATCACGGGGGGAGCGCCCGGGGCTTCGACTTCACCTTCGCCGTCGTGGCGCACGAGCTGGCGCACCAGTGGTGGGGAAGCCAGCTCACGCCGGCGCGCGTGGAGGGTGCCCACCTGATGAGCGAGAGCCTGGCCTGGTACTCGGCCATGGGCGTGGTGGAGCACGCGCGGGGCCCCGAGGAGCTGGAGGGGCTGCTGGCGTACATGCGCGAGGCCTGGCTGCCCCCGCGCCCGCCTTCGGACCCGCCGCTCCTGCGCGCGTCCAGCTTTTTCCTGGGCTACCGCAAGGGGCCGCTCGCGCTGTACGCGCTGCGCGAGTACGTGGGCGCCGGGCAGGTGAACGTGGCGCTGCGCCGGCTGCTCGCCGCGCATGGCGGGGGGGGCGCGCCGCTGGCCACCACGCGCGACCTGTACCGGGAGCTGGGGGCGGTGACGCCCGACTCGCTGCGCCCCCTGCTCCACGACCTGTTCGCCGCCAACACGCTGTGGGAGCTCGCCACCGAGCAGGTCTCGGCCGTGCCCGCGCCGGGCGGGAAGGTGAAGCTTACCCTCTCCGTGCGCGCGCGCAAAATCGTGGTGGACACCGCCGGCACCGTGACCGAGGTCCCCATGAACGACCTCGTGGAGATCGGCGCGTTCGCCGACGGCGAGAAGCCCGGGGCGCAGCTATACCGTCGGTGGCACCGCGTCCGCTCGGGCGCGCAGCGCATCACGCTCACCGTGCCGGCCGCCGCCGCCTGGGCCGGCGTGGATCCGCGCTCCCTGCTGTTCGACCTGGAGCCGGGGAACAACCTGGCCCGGCTTCCACGTCAATAGGGCCTCACACAGAGACACAGAGGCACAGAGATGAACTGATCTCTGTGCCTCTGTGTCTCTGTGTGAGATTTCTTTCTTTACTCCGCGCGCAGCGCCTCGGACGGCTGCACCCGCAGCGCCCGCCGCGTGGGCACCACGCACGCGAGCATGCACACCCCGATCATGAGCGTCCCGTAGGCCGCGAGCAGCGCGTACTGCCCCGGCGAGAGCGCCCCGGGGTCCAGTTTCAGCGCGGTGTCCGGCTGGTGGCCCGTGAGGGCGATCGCGGCGAGGGTGACGAGGAGGAACCCGGCCGCGACGCCGGCGCCGACCTGCATGATGGGCCGCCGGAACATGGCGGTGACGACGCGTGCCCGGGGCGCGCCCAGCGCTACGCGCACGCCGATCTCGCGCGTGCGCCGCGCGACGGTGAACGACAGCACGGCGTAGATGCCGGCCAGCGACAGGAGAATCGCGACCGCCGTCACGCCGAGGGTGATCCTGAGCCAGAGGCCGAGCACCCACAGGACCTGGTCGGTGACCTGGTCGAGGCGCTTGGCCTCGGAGATGCGCAGCGCCGGGTCCACCGCGGCGGCGATGTCGCGCACACGCGGGGTGAGCGACAGCGGGTCGCCCGCCGCGCGGACGATCATGTTGACCGGCCCCGCGCTCCCCGGGGTGAGCGGCATGTACACCCCCGCCACGCGTTCGCTCTGGAACGCGTGGCCCATCCCCAGCTCCTTCACCACGCCGACGATCTGGTACCAGGGGCGCGCGGCGTCGGCGCTCTCCTCCCCGCGATAGAGGAAGCGCACCCGCCGGCCGATGGGGCTGCGCCCCTGCAGGTGGAGGTCGACGAAGCCCTGGTCCACGATCACCACGCGCG
>DASVSA010000382.1:0-1673 GCA_036388335.1 Longimicrobium sp.
CGGGCCGAACCGCCCCAGGAGCGACGGTCGCGGGGCGAACCGCCCCAGGAGCGAATGAATTCGCCGCTGGACCTACGCGAAGTCCGCCTTCGCGGACTGTTCCCGCGGCTTTGGCTCGCGGCGCACAGTGCCCGCAGGGGCACTTCGCGTGGTTCCAGCGGCGAATTTATTCGCTCCTGGACGGGCGGTGGCGCGACACCTTCCGGTCCACGCGGATCTACCCTGATCCACGCCTTTGCATTCCTCCTCCTCGCCGTCCTCGCTGCCTGCGCCTCGCCCGGCGGGCGCACGGGCGGGGCGACGTACACCAATCCCGTGCTGGACGTGGACTTCCCGGATCCGACGGTGATTCGCGCGGGGGATGGGATGTACTACGCGTACGCCACGCAGGGGGAGCGGGACGGCGCGCGGGTGAACATCCAGGTGGCGCGGTCGCGGGACCTTGCGGAGTGGGAGCGGCTCGGCGACGCGCTGCCGGCCAAGCCGCGCTGGGCCCGCGAGACGCAGGACTTCTGGGCGCCGCACGTCTCCGAGCACGGGGGCCAGTATTACCTGTACTACTCGGCGAAGCCAGACGCGGCGGTGCGCGACACCACGCGCGGACTCTGCCTGGCCGTGGCGACCGCGAGCCGGCCCGAGGGACCGTTCGTAGACCGGGGCGAGCCGCTGCAGTGCGGGGCCAGCTTCGTGAACATCGACCCCATGGCCTTCGACGACCCGCAGACCGGCCGGCGCCTGCTGTACTGGGGGTCCGGCTTCGGGCCGATCAAGGTGCGGGAGCTCGCCGCCGACCGCGTGTCGTTCGCGCCGGGGAGCAGCCCCGTGGACCTGATCCACGTGGTGCCGACCTCCGATTCCACGGACTACCAGCGGCTCGTGGAGGGCGCGTGGGTCACGTTCCGCGCGCCTTTCTACTACCTGTTCTACTCCGGCGACAACTGCTGCGGCCCCCGCGCTCACTACGCCGCCATGGTGGCGCGCTCTCGTAGCGCTACCGGCCCTTTCGAGACGCTGGCGCAGGCGACGGGCGCCCGGAACAGCGTGATCCTGGAACGTGGCGGCCACTGGAACGCGCCGGGCCACAACTCCGTCATCACGGACGCGCGCGGCGACGACTGGATCGTGTACCACGCGGTGGATGTGCGCCGTCCGCGATCCAAGCCCACCGACGACGTCAACTCGCGGCGAGTGATGCTGATCGACCGCCTGGTATGGACGGATGGCTGGCCGCGCGTGGAGGGCGGCCCCTCCGCCACGCCGCGCACCCGGCCGCGGACGCGCTGACGCGAAGCTGGCCAGACGAGGGCGTCACGGGATCCCCGACGCTGGGGAGGCGCCGGCCCGTTGCGGGCGACTGAAGTCGCCGCAACGAAAGCACGAAGTCCGCCCGCGCGGACTGGTCCTTCAGGTTCGGCGGAAAGCCGATAGTCCCCGCAGGGGGACTTCGTGCAGTTGTTGCCGCGACTTCAGTCGCCCGCAACGGGCAGTGGCACTACACCGGCGGCGGACAGTACGGCAGCCCCTCGTCGTCCCAGCGCAGCTCCACGAGGCAGGCGTTGCGGGGCGCGTCCGGGGAGCCGAAGCGGGCGTGGGTGACGAGGTACTCGCGCCCGTCCGGCGCGCGGAACCAGGCGCAGTGGCCCGGGGCATGGAAGCCGTGCTCCGGCAGCGAG
>DASVSA010000383.1:0-12350 GCA_036388335.1 Longimicrobium sp.
GGCCCTTGTATGACGCGCAGACAGTAGATTGGGAGCATCCCCGGCAGCTCGATGGCCCTCAGGTGGCAAACACCGTGGGTGAGCTGGAGCGCCGGGGGCTGCCCGCCCAAGAGCCCGAACCGTTGCCCGGGGGTGAACCCCGCATCTGCAAGGACGGGCGGTGGCGAGCGCGTTGTATTTGCCAAGGAGCCTAAAACGCTATGCAAAGCACCCCCGAGTTGTTCGTCGGCATTGACATTTCCAAGGCCCGCTTGGACGTGGCCACCCGCGGCGCAGCGGAGCAGGCCTGGAGCCTGCCCTATGACGCGGCCTCGCTCAGCGCCCTGGCCTCGCGCCTGGTTGAGCTCGCGCCCACGCTCGTGGTCATGGAGGCCACGGGCGGGCTGGAGACCGATGTCTGCGTCGCACTGGCCGCGCACGGGCTGCCGGTCGTCGTGCTGAACCCGCGCCAGGTCAAGGAGTTCGCCCGCGCCACGGGGCGCTTGGCCAAGACCGACCGCATCGACGCCGGCGTGCTGGCCGAGTTCGCCCAGAAGCTGCGCCCCGAGGTGCGCCCGCTGCCGGACGAGCGGCAGCGCGCGCTGGACGCGCTCCTGGCGCGGAGGCGCCAGCTCGTCGACATGATCGTGGCCGAGAAGAACCGCCGCCTCCAGGCGCCGCGCCTGATCGCGCTGGAGATCGCCGAGCACATCGCCTTCCTGGAAGCGCGCTTGAAGCAGGCCGACGACGAGCTGCGCCGCCAGGTTCGGGCCGACGAAGCGTGGGTCGCCCGCGACGCGCTGCTGCAAAGCGTACCCGGCGTGGGAGAGGTGCTCTCGCGCACGCTGCAGGCCTCGCTGCCGGAGCTTGGGCAGCTGGAGCGGCGCAAGATCGCCGCCCTCGTGGGCGTGGCCCCCTTCGCCCGCGACAGCGGCACCCAGCGAGGGCGAAGGCGCATCTGGGGCGGGCGAGCCGATGTGCGCTCGGTGCTCTACATGGCAACCATGAGCGCAGTCCAGCACAACCCGGTCATCCGCGCTTTCCACCAGCAACTGGTCGAGCGCGGCAAGCTGGGCAAAGTCGCCCTCGTGGCGTGCATGCGGAAGCTGCTGACCATCCTCAACAGCATCCTCAAGCACGCGCAGCCCTGGTCGCCGCGGCTCGTCGCCGCCTGACCTTCATCACCGTTGCTCACCCCCCGACCCCCTCTCCCGCATGCGGGAGAGGGGGCGATTTCCAGCCATCGAGCCGCAGCCAGGGGGTGGCGGAGCCGCGGCTTAGACGAAAACCGAGGTCCCGGGCGAGACCGAAGATGCGCCCCCCTCTCGCATGATTGGGAGAGTGGGGGCCGGGGGGGTGAGGGTCCCTTCAGCACGCGCCGACCCATCCCTCTGTCCCGTTCCCCCTCCGTCACGTCTCCACCGCCAGCCGGTACTCGGCGATCTTGCGGCGCAGCGTGTTGCGGTGGATGCCCAGCCGCTCCGCCGCCATGGTCAGGTTGTTGGCCGTCTCGGCCAGCGCGCGGCGGATCATGCGCCGCTCCATCTCCTCCAGCGTCACCAGCGGCATCTCGGCGGACTCCGCGGCGGCGGGGCGCGAGGCCGGCGGGTGGAGGATGTCGGCAGGCAGGTGCTGCGGGAGGAGCACCTCGCCCTCCGACATCACCACGGCCCGTTCCATCGCGTTGCGAAGCTGCCTCACGTTGCCCGGCCACGGGTGGGCGCGCAGCGCGGCGAACACCTCTTCGGCCACCGCCCGCACCGGCCGGGCGTGCTCGCGGCAGTAGTGGGCCACGTAGTGAAGCGCCAGCTGGTCCAGGTCCGGCCCCCGGTCGCGCAGCGGGGGGAGGTTGAGCGTGACCACGGCCAGCCGGTAGTACAGGTCCTCGCGGAAGCGCTCCTCGCGCACCGACTCGGCCAGGTCGCGGTTGGTAGCCGCCACGATCCTCACGTCGATGGGCACCGGCGAGCCCGCGCCCACCCGCTCCACCTCCCGCTCCTGGATGGCGCGCAGGATCTTGCTCTGCAGCGCCAGCGACATGTCGCCGATCTCATCGAGAAATAATGTACCGCCGTTGGCCCGTTCGAAGCGCCCTATACGGCGGCCGATGGCCCCGGTGAACGCCCCTTTCTCGTGGCCGAACAGCTCGCTCTCCAGCAGGTTCTCGGGGATGGCGGCGCAGTTGATGGCCACGAACGGCCCCTTGGCCCGGCGCGAGCGCGAGTGGAGCACGCGGGCCACCATCTCCTTGCCCGTGCCGCTCTCGCCCAGCACCAGCACGGTGGCGTCGCTGTCCGCCGCGCGGGCGATGGACTTGAACACCTGCATCATCCCCGAGCTGGAGCCCACGATGGTGGCGTCTCCGGTGCGCCCGGGCTCGGGAAGGGGGCGCAGGCGGCGCACCTCCTCGATGCCGGCCAGGATCTCGCGCACGCGGCCGCGCGGGAGGGGCTTGGGGAGGACGTCGTGGGCCCCCTGCCTTATCGCCTCCAGCGCCAGGTCCATGGACGGGTTCTGCGAGAGGAGCACCACGGGAGCCGAGCCGCCGTCGCCGCGCAGCCGCCCCAGGATCTCCATCCCCGCGTCCGAGAAGTCGGCGTCCAGAAGGATCAGGTCCCACGTTCCGGTCGCGATCAGGCGCAGCCCTTCGGTGAGCCCGCACGCGGTGTGCAGCTCCGCCGCGTCAAGCTCAGGTTCGAGCGTTCGACCGACGCCACGGTCTGCGTCCAGAAGGAGGACCTTCAAGGCCAAAGGGGTGCGCTGGTTTGCGGAATGTGGGTGATGCCGATTATAGCCTCCGCGCCGGGGAGGCGCAAACCGGCGTTAGTCGAGATGCATATTATTACCGATTTAGAGAGGCAAAGTCCAGCACGATCTCACACGGAGGCACAGAGACACAGAGAGGCTCTCTGTGTCTCTGTGCCTCCGTGTGAAACCGCAGCTCTACAGCGCCGCCTTGTAGAGCAGGCGGTTGGGCGTGCCCGAGATGTTGCTGCGGATCACGTCAAGCGTGGAGTTGTTGACCAGCCAGGAGTTGATGGTGCTCTGCGTGGCGTTGCCGTACACCGCCTTGTACAGGGCGGCCACGCCGGCCACGTGCGGCGACGCCATCGAGGTGCCGCTGATGGTGTTGGTGCCGCCGTTGAGCCAGGTGGAGGTGATGCTCACGCCCGGCGCGTAGATGTCCACGCAGCTCCCGTAGTTGCTGAACGAGGCGCGCAGGTCCGTGCGGTCCGAGGCGCCGACGGTGGTGACCGCCGGGGCGCTGGCGGGCGACACGTTGCAGGCGTTCTGGTTCTCGTTGCCCGCGGCCACGGCCAGGTACACGCCCGAGTTCACCAGGTTGGTGACGGCCGTGTTCTGCGCCGACGAGTAGCCGCCGCCCAGCGACATGTTGGCCACCGCCGGGTTGGTGCGGTTGAGGCGCACCCAGTCGATGCCGGCGATCACGCCCGAGCTGGTGCCGCCGCCCGAGCAGTTGAGCACGCGCACCGCGCGCAGGCGCACCTGCTTGGCCACGCCGTACGTGGCGGAGCCGATGGTGCCGGCCACGTGCGTTCCGTGGCCGTTGCAGTCCTGCCCGTTGCCGCCCAGCGCGTCGTACGACACGGCCGCGCGCCCGCCGAACTGCGCGTGGCTCGTCTGGATGCCCGTGTCGATGACGTACGCGTACACGGTGGAGCCCGTGCTCGTGTAGTTGTAGGTGCCGCTGAGCGGAAGGGCGCGCTGGTCGATGCGGTCCAGCCCCCAGGTGGCGCCGCTCTGCGTGGTGGCGCTCTGCACCACGGCGTCCTCTTCCACGTACTCCACCGCCGGGTTGTGCTGCAGGGCGTTGAGCTGGCCCTGGTTCAGCTCGGCCGCGAAGCCGTTGATGGCCGCCGTGTACACGTAGCGCGGCGATACCTGGGCGATGGCCGCCACCGAGCGCGGGTCGGCGCCCTCCTTCAGCACCACGACGTACGAGCCCGGGATGGCGCGGCCCGGAGCGGCGGAGCGGACGGTCTCGCCGGGCGCGGGGCGGGCGGAGGTGGGGTCCTGGACGTCGGAGCAGGCGGCGAGCGCCAGCGCGCTGCCCAGGAGGGCAAGGGTACCACGGTTCATGGAAGGCTTCCTCTCGCGGTGATGAACGCCGGCCGCCCGGAGTTGGGCGGCCGGAAGGGGGTACTGCACTACAGCGCGGCCTTGTACAGGAGGCGGTTGGGCGTCCCCGTCACGTTGCCGGTGATGACGTTCGTGGTGGAGTTGTTGATGAGCCACGTACGGATGGTGGAGTACGAGGCGTCGCCGTACGTCGCCTTGTAGAGCGCGCCCACGCCCGCCACGTGCGGCGAGGCCATGGAGGTGCCGCTGATGGTGTTTACGGCCGTGGTGCTGGTGTACCAGGCCGAGGTGATGCTCGTGCCCGGCGCGTACAGCTCCACGCAGCTCCCGTAGTTGGACGAGGAGGCCCGGGCGTCGGTGCTGGTGGAGTTGCCCACGGTGGTGACGTTTGCGGCGCGCGCCGGCGAGTAGCCGCAGGCGTCCGAGCCGCTGTTGCCCGCCGCCACGGCCACGAACACGCCGGCGCTGGCCAGGCGGTTGACGGCGTCGTCGGTGGCCTGGCTGGCCCCGCCGCCCAGCGACAGGTTGGCCACCGCCGGCTTCACGTGGTTGGCCGTGGTCCAGTCGATCCCGGCGATGATGGTGGAGTTGGCCGCCCCGCCGCTGCAGCTGAACACCTTGACCGCGCGGACCAGCGCCCCCTTGGCCACTCCGTACGTCCTCCCCGCCACCGTCCCCGCCACGTGGGTCCCGTGCCCGTTGCAGTCCGACGCGTTGCCGTCGGCCGTGGCGTTGTAGACGTTCTGCGCGCGGCTGCCGGTGCTGGTGGCGAACTCGGTGTGCGAGGCGTTGACGCCCGTGTCGATGATGTAAGCCCGCACGTTGGACGCGGTGCTCGTGTACGTGTACGTCCCGCTCAGGGGACGGGCGCGCTGGTCGATGCGGTCCAGCCCCCAGGTGGCGCCGCTCTGCGTGGCCGTGGGCTCCACCACCTGGTCTTCCTCGATGAATGCCACGGCCGGGTTGTTCTGCAGCGCGTTGAGCTGCCCCTGGTTGAGCCGGGCGGAGAAGCCGTTGATGGCCGCCGTGTAGACGTGGCGCGGATCCGCCTGCGCCACCGCCGCCACCGAGCGCGGATCGGCGCCTTCCTTCAGCACGATGATGTACGACCCGCCGATCCCCCGCCCCGGCGCGGCGGCGTGAACCGGCGCGCCCGGCGCCCGCATGGTGGTGGGGGTCTCGTCGGAGCAGGCGGCCAGCGTGACGGCGGCGCCCAGGAGGAGCGAAGTGCGGTGGAAGCGCATGGGGATCGGCTCGCGGAGGTGGTTGTCTGGTGTGCCCCCCACCAAGGCACGCGACGAGCCACACTCCGCCACAATGTGAATACGTTGCGGCACAAATACTTACGCTCTCGCTGGACCTGGACGGCGCGGCGCACTTTGGTGCACCGCTCACCAAATTGCAGCGCCCGTCCGCATCTGAACCCCGAACAGCAGGCTGGCACAGAGACACGGAGGCACAGAGGAGAATGCCCCCGCGCCATGGCGGAAACAGGCGGCGATGCTTAGTTTTTCGGCCTCCGCCCGCGCCCCGCCCAGGGGGCACCCCGCGAGCACTGCGGGGTATCATCGGAAGCCCGCGTATCTGCGGGCGAGACCGACGCTTACGAGATTCCAGGCACGCTGTAAATGGCCGACGACATCACGCCGCCCGAGCAGAACGAGTTCGCGGACCAGCCGGCCCGCGCCGTCTCCAAGGTCCTGCCCCGCCTGATCGAAGACGAGATGCGCGAGTCGTTCATCGACTACTCGATGAGCGTCATCGTGCAGCGCGCCCTGCCCGACGTGCGCGACGGGCTGAAGCCGGTGCACCGCCGCATCCTCTTCGCCATGCACGAGGCGGGGCTGGCGCCCACGCGCGCGTTCAAGAAGAGCGCGACGGTGGTGGGCGACGTGCTGGGCAAGTACCACCCGCACGGCGACTCGGCCGTGTACGACTCGCTCGTGCGCATGGTGCAGGACTTCTCCCTCCGCTACCCGCTGGTGGACGGTCAGGGGAACTTCGGCTCCATCGACGGCGACAGCGCGGCGGCGTACCGCTACACCGAGGCGCGCCTCGCCCCGCTGGCCACGGAGCTGCTGGCGGACATCGACAAGGAAACCGTCGATTTCTCCCCCAACTTCGACGACCGGCTGGTGGAGCCGCGCGTGCTTCCCGCGCGCGTGCCCAACCTGCTGGTGAACGGCTCCAGCGGCATCGCCGTGGGGATGGCCACCAACATCCCCCCGCACAACCTGCGGGAGGTGGTGGACGCCTGCGTGCACCTGATCGACAACCCGGAGGCCAACAGCACGGACCTGCAGGCCTTCATCCGCGGGCCGGACTTCCCCACGGGCGGCGTGATCTACGGCCGCGAGGGGATCCGCGAGGCGTACGAGACGGGGCGCGGGCGCGTGGTGATCCGCGCGCGCGCGCAGATCGAGGAGCGCGAGGACGGGCGCGGCGACCGCATCGTGGTCACCGAGGTGCCGTACCAGGTCAACAAGGCGAGGCTCATCGAGCACATCGCCGAGCTGGTGCGCGACCGCAAGCTGGAAGGGATCAGCGACCTGCGCGACGAGAGCGACAGCCGCATCCGCATCGTCATCGACCTGAAGCGCGACGCCATCCCCCACATCGTGCTGAACCAGCTGTTCAAGCACACCACCATGCAGAGCACCTTCGGGGTGATCATGCTGGCGCTGGTGGACGGGGTGCCGCGCGTCCTTCCGCTGCGCGACCTGATCTTCCACTTCCTGGAGCACCGCCACGAGGTGCTGCGCCGCCGCAGCGAGTTCGAGCTGCGCAAGGCGCGCGAGCGGGAGCACATCCTGGAAGGGCTCAAGATCGCCGTCGACCACATCGACGAGGTGATCGCCATCATCCGCGGCTCGGACACCACCGAGGCGGCGGGCACCAGCCTGCGCGCGCGCTTCGGCCTCAGCAACCGCCAGTCGGACGCCATCCTCAACATGCGCCTTGCGCGCCTGACGGGGCTGGAGATCGAGCAGCTGGAGGCCGAGCTGGGCGAGGTGAGGGCCACCATCGCCAACCTGCTGGACATCCTGGGCAACGAGGAGCGCCGCCTGGGGATCATCAAGGAGGAGCTGCGCGAGGTGGCCGACCGGTACGGCGACGAGCGCCGCACCGACATCCTGGGCGACGCGGGGTCGTTCTCCATCGAGGACCTGATCCCCGACGAGGAGATGGTCATCACCGTCTCGCACGCCGGCTACATCAAGAGCCAGCCCACGGCGGCGTACCGCGCGCAGGCACGCGGCGGGCGCGGGATCAGCGGCGTGACGACCAAGGAAGCGGACTGGGTGGAGCACCTCTTCCTGGCGCGCACCCACGACTACCTGATGTTCTTCACCCGCGAGGGGCAGTGCTACTGGCTCAAGGTCCACGAGATCCCGCAGGGGTCGCGCGGCAGCCGGGGCAAGCCGATCGTGAACCTGATCAACGTGGAGCCGGACGAAAAGATCGCCGCGCTGGTGCCCGTGCGTGAGTTCTCGCACGACAAGCACCTGATCTTCGCCACCCGCAAGGGTGTGGTGAAGAAGACGGCGCTCTCCGCCTACGGCAACCCGCGCAAGGTGGGGCTCAACGCCATCAACGTGCTGGAGGGCGACGAGCTGATCTCCGTGCAGATCGCCGGCGGCGACTGCGAGGTGATCCTGGCCACCAACGAGGGGATGGCGATCCGCTTCCCCGAGGGGCGCATCCGCGAGATGGGGCGCGCCACCACGGGCGTGCGCGGCATCGACCTGCAGGGCGACGACCGGGTGATCGGGATGGTGGTCACCAAGCCCGGCACCACCCTGCTGGTGGTCACCGAGACGGGGATGGGGAAGCGCACCGACGTGGACGCGTACCGCCTGCAGAACCGCGGCGGCAAGGGCGTGATCAACATCAAGACCAGCGACAGGACGGGCCGCGTGGTGGCGATCATGGAGGTGCACCCCGGCGACGAGCTGATGCTCATCACCCGCCAGGGCGTCATCAACCGCCAGCCCGTCAACGGCATCCGCGTGATCGGCCGCAACACCCAGGGTGTGCAGCTCGTGAAGCTGGGCTCCAAGGACGCGGTGATGGACGTGGCGCGCGTGGTCAGCGAGGACGCCCCGCCCGAGCCCATCGTCTCGGACGAGCCGGAGACCACCGAGATCGTCCCCTCCGCCGCGCTGGAGGAGGACCTGGGGCTGGACGACGACATCGAGGAAGAGGATCTGCCGGAGGAAGACTACACGGACGATCACCTCGACTCCATCGAATAAAAAGAATCTTACACAGAGACACGGAGGCACAGAGATAAGTTCATCTCTGTGCCTCTGTGTCTCTGTGTGAGACTTATCGCCTGCGGCGCGTCGGAGGCCTGCGCGGTTTCGGCTTCGGCTTCGGCTTCGGCTTGGGGCGCGCGGAGACGGTGCCGGGGCGCGGGGTGATGGTGACGTCGGTGATGGCGAGGACGGCGGCGGTGTTTACGGCCTGGCGCACGCCGTAGATCTGCTGCGACGTGCCGCCTTCGTAGGTGCGGTTGGTGAGGATGATGACGAAAAGGTCGCGCTGCGGATCGATCCACATCGAGGTGCCGGTGAACCCCAGGTGGCCGTACGAGCTCGATGAGAAGAAGTCGCCGGCGGACGAGCGGGGGCCGGGCTTGTCCCATCCCAGCCCGCGGTTGCCGGGGAGGCCCTGCGGCGCCGCGTAGGTCCTCACCGTGCGCGGCGACCACACGCGGCGCGCGCCGTACGCTCCCCCGTTCAGCAGCGTCTGCGAGTAGACCGCGATGTCGCGCACGGTGGAGAAGAGGCCCGCGTGCCCCGTGACCCCGCCCAGCCGGAAGGCGTTGGCGTCGTGCACCACCCCGCGGATCACGTACGGGCGCTCGGAGCGGAGCGCCGTGGGCACCGTCACCGGCTGCACCAGCGCGGTGGGCGGATCGTATTGCGTGCTCTCCATCCCCAGCGGGCCGAAGACGCGGCGGGCCAGGAACAGGTCCACCGGCACCTCGGCGCGGCGGCGCACGACCTCGGCCATGGCGATCATCCCGAAATCGCTGTACTCCATCTTCTCGCCCGGGCTGTACACCAGCGGCGTGCGGAACACCCGCCGCAGCGCCCCCGCCGGCTCGCGCGCGTCGGAGAAGAGGTCGGCGCCGGCGGGGAGGCCCGAGGTGTGGGTAAGGAGATGGCGGATGGTGATCCCGCTCTTCTCGCCCCCGCGGAACTGGGGGACGTAGCGCCGCACCGGGGCGTCCAGGGGAAGCATCCCGTCGTCGGTAAGCGCCATCGCCGCGGCGGTGGTGCCCACCACCTTGGTGAGGGAGGCGAGGTCGAAGAGGGTGACCTCGGGGTCGAGCGGCTTGCCGCCCACTCGGCCGTAGCCGGTGAGCTTCACCAGCTTCCCGCGCCGCCCCACGGCCACCGCGCCGCTGGTGAAGACCCCGTCGTCGATGGCCTTCCTCATCAGCCGGTCGATGCGGGCCAGCGAGTCGGCGCTCATCCCGGCCTCCTTCGCGGGGGCGGGCACCAGCGTGCGCGCGGCCGGCCAGGCCAGCGGACGCGGCGCCACCTCCTCGCGCACCAGCGCGCCCGCCACCGCCCGCGCCGCCGCCCGCTGCGCCTCCGGCCCCGTGCCCCACGCCAGCACCACCGAGGGCACCGCCGGCAGCGAATCGGCGGGGGCGGGGAGGAACGAGACGTAGACGATGCGGCGCGAGGCCGTGTCCGCGGGGGCGGCGGTGCTGTCGCGCTTCGCCGTGTCCACGGGCACGGCGACGCCCGGCAGGCGCTCCACCACGCGCGGCGCCGCGCCGGGGAGGGCCACGGCGACGACGCAGGGCGCCTCGTTCGCCGGCCACTGCGCCAGCGCCGACAGGGGGCCGCGCCGGGCCACCCAGGGCGTGCCCAGCGCCGCCAGGCCCCGGGTGCGGCGCGCGAGCTCGGCCGTGAACTCGGGGAGGCGCGCGTCCCGCGGCAGCACGAGCACCGTCTGCGTGCAGCCGCTCAGGAGTGTGGCGGGGCGCGTCCCCGCCACGTTCACCGCGCGCCCGTGGAGCTCCTCGGCCAACCCCAGCGCCTCCGCTCCGCGCAGCGCCGCGGCCACGGTGGAGAGCGAGTCCGTGCGGGGGCGCTGCACCCCCAGCCGCTCCTTGAGGGCGAAGATGCGGCGCACCGACTCGTCGAGCCGTGCGGCGGAGAGGGTGCCGCTCTTCACCGCCGCCTCCAGTGCGTCCACCACCGCGGCCGGGTGCACGACGCCCACCAGGAGGTCCGCCCCGCCGGCTACCGCCGCCACGGGGGCCTGCGCGCCGAAGCGGGCCTGGAGGGGGCTGCCGGGGCCCACGTCGGCCACCAGCAGCCCGTCGAAGGCCAGGTCGCGGCGCACCACGCCCGCCGACGCCACCGGCGACAGGGGGAGCGGCACCGAATCGCCCGTGAGCGAAGGGAGCGCCACCCAGCCCAGCTGCACGCCCGTCACGCTGTCCTGCACGGCCGAGCGCAACGACGCAAGCGCGCCGGCCTCCAGCGCCGCGCGGTCCCACCTCATCACCGGCGCCACCTGGGCGCGGCGCGGCGGCTCCAGTGCGGTGACGATGGCGGGGAGCCCCGCCTGCCGCAGGTCGCGCAGGAACTCCGCGGTGGCCGCGGGGCCGCCGTTGGCCGTGACGCCGCCCACCCGGCCGCCCACGGGGTCGGGGAGGCGGGGCCCCGGGATCCAGGCCAGGTCCACCCCCACCGCGCGCGCCTCGGCGGCGACGGCCTGGGCGGCGCGGGTGTTGATGACGGCAGACCCCAGCTCCGCGGGCGCGGGGAGCTCCGTGCCGCCCTGAAGAACTCCGCCCAGCCCGCGCTCCAGCCGCGCCAGCACCAGCGGCGGGATGGGCGAGTTGCGGCGCAGCGAGTCCAGCAGCACCGCCGCGCGGCGCGCCTCGCCTCCCGCCACCTCCACCCCGCCCACGCCCGGCGTGTCGGTGAGCGCCAGAGGGACTCCCGAGGCGGGCACCACCACGCGCGCCACCACCATCTGCGCCGCCTTCTGGCGGAGCGGCAGCCGCGCCATCCGTTCCGCGGCCCAGGGGCTCTCCTGGGGCGGCGCGCCGCACGCGGCGAGCGCCAGCGCCGCGAGCGCGGAGCGGAAAAGTAAAGAAATCCTGCACGCGGCGGTGCGGGGCGAATCGGCCTCTGCGCCGCCGCTGGGGAACGGGCGTCCGGGCACACGTCTCATGGTGAATCCCGGTGAATCGCGCCTGTCGCGGGCGACTGAAGTCGCGGCAACAACTGCACGAAGTCCCCCTGCGGGGACTGGTCCTTCGAGGTAGAGCGGGAGGGGAATCCATGTGAATCGGGATTCGTCATCCTGAAGGAGCCGCTGCTCCGATCCTTTCTCCCACTCCGCACCCTGGCGGCGACTGAAGGATCTACTCTCGGCGGGCGAAAGGCCGTGATGACGAGCAAGGCACCCACGCGCCGGCAGTAGATCCTTCGCTCCGCGCCAGAGTGCCCGCCACGGAGCAAAGTGCGTCGCGCGCGCCGCTCAGGATGACGACGCGGGTGCGACCGCAGTCCCCGCGGGGGGAGTTTGTGCTTGTGTTGCCGTGACTTCAGTCGCCAGGCTCCGATGCCGGCGTGAAGTACCGATTCTTCTGGATTCCGTACCATGAGGGCCTTCCAGTACCAACAGGCCAATAAGTCCGCGTCGCGCCAAGCGGTTCGGCGGGCGGGCCCTGGGGCGGGTGGCATGAACCGGACCCGCCGCCCTGGGACACTTCTGGTGCATCGCTTGCGGCACCGATGCCTCAATGGGCGAAAAGGGGCGGATAAAATTCGCGGAAATTTCAGCAGCCAGGGTGCCGCCGGTCGTGGTCTGGCTTTTGCCGCCTTCGTGTGCCGCCGGGGCGACCCGCCCCCTCCTGCTGCACCCGCCACGCGTCTCCCGCACCGGGGAACGCCGTCCGCTTTGCTCCCACCCTTTTGTTGAGCTCCACGCCCGGAGCGCCGCGTCGGAAAAGCGCGCACCCCCAGCCGCGCACCTCGCGAGCCGGACCGGAGCCTGATTCCATCCCATGAGCGATTCCCCCGCAACGGTGTTCGTGGCGGACGACAACGCGTCCATTCTGCAGGGCCTGGAGCGAGCGCTCCGGGCGAGCGGCTACGACGTGCACACGGCCACCAACGGCGCGGCCATCATGCGCCTGCTGGAAGACGCGCCGCAGCCGCCGGACCTGGTGCTGCTGGACGTAATGATGCCGGAGATGAGCGGGCTGGACGTGCTGCGCAGGCTGCGCA
>DASVSA010000384.1:0-3273 GCA_036388335.1 Longimicrobium sp.
CAACGAATCCGCCGCGCGCCTCGCCGAGGGCTCGGGGATCGCGGCGCCGTCCGCCGGGCGGGGCTTCGGTGCGCGGCTGCGGCGGCTGGGCTCCGAGTCGCTGGTGTACGGCCTCAGCTCCAGCGTGGGCCGCGTCCTCAGCTACCTGCTCACTCCGTACTACGCCTACGCCTTCACCCCGGCCGAGAACGGGGTGCAGAGCGTGGTCTACACCTACATCCCGCTGGTCTCGCTGGTTTTCCTGCTGGGGCTGGAGGTGGCGTACATGCGCGGCGCCGCCGCCACGCGCGACGCCCCGCTCCCGGTGCGCCAGCGCACCTTCAGCATGTCGTTCGGCACCATCGCGCTGGTGGGCGCCGCCGGGGTGGTGCTGGGGTGGATCGCCGCGCCGTGGCTCGCCGCGGCCATGAAGCTCCCCGAGTACTCCATCCGCTACATCCTGGCGATCGTCTACACGGACGCGCTGCTGACCGTGCCGTACGCGCACCTGCGCATGGCGAACCAGGCCAAGCGCTACGCCGCCCTCAAGCTGCTCTTCGCGGGTGCCAGCATCGCGCTCAACGTGATCCTGATCGGCGCGCTGGATTGGGACGTGTCGGCCATCTTCTTCTCCAACCTGGTGGCCAACCTGGCGGTGCTGGCGCTGATGCTCCCCATCATCCTGCGCCTCTTCCGCCCGGCGCTGCTGCGCGGCGCCGAGTGGGGGCCGCTCTGGCGCTACGCCCTGCCGCTGATCCCGGCCGCGCTGGCCGTGGCGATCGTGGAGAACGGCGACCGCATCGTGCTCAACTCCCTGTCCGACGCGTCGGCGCGGGCGGTGTACGGGATGGACACCAAGGACGTGGTCGGCATCTACTCGTTCAACTACAAGCTGGGCGTGGCGATGCTGCTGGTGGTACAGATGTTCCGCATGGCGTGGACCCCGTTCTCGCTCACGCAGGCGAAGCAGCCCGGCGCCCCGCAGCTGTTCTCGCGCGTCCTTACGGGCCTGATGATCGTGTGCAGCGGCGTGCTCCTGGCCGTGTCGATCTTCCTCCCGGTGCTGGTGCACGTCCCGGCCGTCTACCGCTTCCCGCAGACGCCCGCGTACTGGCTGGGGCTCTCCATCGTCCCCGTGATCCTGCTGGGCTACGCGTTCAGCGGCGTGTACGCGGTGGTGACGGCGGGGCTCTACGTGGAGCGCAGGACGAGCGTCCTCCCCTGGATCTCCGGGGCGGGCGCGCTGGTGAACCTGGCGATCTGCTTCGTGGCCGCACGCCGCGGCGGGATGGTGGCCGTGGCGTGGGCCACCCCCGCCTCCTACGCGATCATGGCCGGCCTCGGCGCCTGGCAGGCGAACCGCGTCTACCCGGTCCCGTTCGAGTGGGGCCGGCTGGCGCACCTCGCCGCCATCGGCACGGCCATCTTCGCCGCCGACCACTGGCTCCTCCCCCGCCTCGTCCACGCCGGCTCCACGGCGGAGGCGGGGATCAAGCTCCTCCTCCTCCTCGCCTTCCCCGCCCTCCTGCTGCTCACGCGCTTCTTCCGCGCGGGGGAATGGGCGGTGCTGCGCCGCCTGGTTCCTGGGTCACACAGAGGCACAGAGGCACAGAGATAACTACTTGCGCCGGAACTGCTTGCCCGGCAGCGCCTCCGCCAGGTCGCGCAATTCCAGGGTGAGGAGCGCGGTAAGGAGCGTGCCGGACGGCATTGCGGCGGCCGTGGCGAGCTCGTCCACGTGGCGGGGCTCGCCACCCAGGAGCGCGAAGACGGCGGCCTCCGCGCCCTCCAGCTTCGGCGCGGGAGGGGGCGCCGGGGCCGCCGCGGCGTGGCCGACCCCCTGGAGCTCTTCCAGGATGTCGTGCCCCGACGTGACGAGGCGCGCGCCTTCCTTGAGAAGCTGGTTGGTCCCCGCGCTCGCCGCCGAGCCGATGGGACCGGGGACGGCGAACACCTCGCGGCCCAGCTCCAGCGCGTACTCCACCGTGTGCCGAGCGCCGCTCCGCTCGCCCATCTCCACCACCAGCACTCCCTCGCTCAGCGCCGCGATCAGCCGGTTGCGGCGCGGGAAGTTGCCGGCGTTGGGGTCCTCCCCCGGCGCCATCTCCGTCAGCAGCAGCCCCCGCTCGCGCATCCGCCCGAAGAGGCGGGAGTTCTCGGCCGGGTACACGCGGTCGATCCCCTGCCCCAGCACGCCGACGGTGCCGCCGCCCGCGTCCAGAGCGGCGGCGTGCGCGGCCGCGTCGATCCCCTTCGCCATCCCGCTGACGATGGTGTAGCCCGCCCGCACCAGCTCCGCCGAGAGCGACGCGGCGGCCTGGCGCCCGTACGACGTGGGCGAGCGCGTCCCCACCACGCCCACGCCGGCCCGCCCCAGCAGCTCCAGCCGCCCGCTCGCGAAGAGCAGGAACGGTGGATCGGGGAGGAGCCGGAAGGCGGCCGGGTACTCCGCGTCTTCCGGCGTGATGGCGACGGCGCCCACCCGCCGCATCAGCTCCAGCGCGAAGCGGGCCCGCTCGCGCCCCGCGGGCGTCCCGGCCTCGGCCACTCGGCGCGCCATCTCCATGCCGAAGCCGGGGAGCGCCGCCACCTCGGCCGTGGAAGCCGCCAGCACGCGCTCCACCGTGCCGAAGCGCGCCAGCAGCGTCCCGATGCGGCCGGCGCCCACGCGCGGGACCACGGCCAGCCGGAGGAGGGGCTCCAGCGCGGCGCTGTCTAGCGGCACCGGGTCAGGGCCGCCAGGGCTCGGGCTCTTCGCCCTCCGCGATCTCCCGCGCCACCTCGCGCGCGGCGTGGGTCCACAAGCCTTCCAGCAGCACGTCCAGCCCGCGGCGCGCGACCGACGAGATCACGAACTGCCCCCACGCCTCGGGCGCCTCCACCTTCGGCTGCTCCCACTCGGGCGGCAGCAGGTCCGCCTTGCTGAAGACGACGCAGTGAGGCTTCGCGGCGAGCTCCTCCGAGTAGCGGCGCAGCTCCTCGCGCAGCCGGTCGTACTCCGTCTGCGGCTCCAGCGCGTCGGCGGGGAGGAGGATGGCGAGCGTGCGGGTGCGCTCGATGTGGCGGAGGAACTGGTGCCCCAGCCCCTTCCCCTCGTGCGCCCCCTCGATGTTCCCCGGGATGTCGGCGATCACGAAGGTGCGGTGCCCCGAGAGCTGCACCACCCCCAGGTTCGGCGTGAGCGTGGTGAACGGATAGTCCGCCACCTTGGGCGTGGCGGCCGAGACGGCGGAGAGGAAGGTCGACTTCCCCGCGTTGGGCTCGCCCACCAGCCCCACGTCGGCGATCAGCTTC
>DASVSA010000385.1:0-14946 GCA_036388335.1 Longimicrobium sp.
GGGCGCGCGAACCCCCGCGAGATGCTGGCACTGGCCGCGTCGCTGGGGAAGGTGCCGCCGCTGCGCGACGCGCTGGCCGGCGCGCGGGCGCACCTGCTGCGCGGCGTGCTGGAGGGGCTGGACCCGGTGGACGACGTGCGCGGCGCCATCGAGCGCACCGTGAGCGCCGACGCGCCGGTGGCGATCGCCGACGGCGGCGTGGTGCGCGGCGGCTGCTGCGAGGAGCTCGACGAGCTGCGCACCGTGCGCGACGGCGCCGTCGACTTCATCGCCAGCCTGCAGGCGCGCGAGCGCGAGCGCACGGGGATCGGGTCGCTGAAGGTGGGCTACAACCGCGTGTTCGGGTACTACCTCGAGATCACGCGCACGCACGCCGAGAAGGTCCCGGCCGACTACCTGCGCAAGCAGACGCTGGCCAACGCCGAGCGCTACTTCACCCCCGAGCTGAAGGAGTGGGAGGACAAGGTCCTGGGGGCCGAGGAGAAGATCACCACGCTCGAGACGCGCATCTTCAACGAGGTGCGCGAGGCCGCCGCGCGGCAGGTGCCGCGCATCCAGGCCGTGGCCGAGCGCATCGCCACCCTCGACGTGCTGGGCGCGCTGGCCGAGGCCGCCCACCGGCGCGAGCTGGTGCGCCCCGAGGTGGACGGCGGCTTCGCGCTGGAGGTGACGGGCGGGCGCCACCCCGTGGTGGAGACCATGATGCCGCGCGAGGAGTTCATCCCCAACGACGTGCGGCTGGACCACGGCGAGCGGGTGATGATCCTGACGGGGCCCAACATGGCCGGCAAGAGCACCGTGCTCCGCCAGGTGGGGCTGATCGTGCTGATGGCGCAGGCGGGGTCGTTCGTGCCGGCGCGCTACGCCCGGGTGGGGGTGGTGGACCGCATCTTCACCCGCGTGGGCGCGTCGGACAACCTGGTGCGCGGGCAGAGCACCTTCATGGTGGAGATGAACGAGACGGCGGCGATCCTCCATGGAGCCACCGCACGCTCGCTGGTGCTGCTGGACGAGATCGGCCGCGGCACCTCCACCTGGGACGGGCTGAGCGTGGCCACCGCCACCACCGAGCACCTCCACGACGTGACCGGCGCCAAGACGGTGTTCGCCACCCACTACCACGAGCTCACGCGCCTCTCGGAGCGCCTCCCGGCCGTGGTCAACTTCTCGGTGGCCGTGCGCGAGTCGGGCGACGACATCGTCTTCCTGCGCCGCCTGGTGGCCGGCGGCGCCGACCGCTCGTATGGCGTTGAAGTGGCGCGCCTGGCCGGCCTCCCCGGCAGCGTGGTGGCCCGCGCGCGCGAGCTGCTGCGCGAGCTGGAAGCCCAGGCCGCCCCCCGCAACGGCAACGGCCACGGCCCGCAGCTCGGCCTCTTCGAAGACGGCCCGCACCCGGCCGTGGAACGCCTCCGCCGCGTGGACGTGAACCAGATCACTCCCATGCAGGCGCTCGCGCTCCTTTCGGAGCTAGCGGAGGTGGCTCGCTCGTGAAGTACTCCTCCGTGTCTCTGTGCCTCTCTGTCAGCCTGCTGTTCGCGGCGTGCGGCGGGGAGCCGGAGCCCATCACCCCGCCCCGGCAGCTCGCGGCCGCGGCCGAGTCTCCCTTCCAGTACCCGGAAGAGCTGTGGGACGCGCAGGTGGAGGGGGAGACGATGCTCAGGCTCTTCATCACCGACGCCGGCGCGGTGGACAGCGTGCGGGTGGAGCGCACCAGCGGCTACGAGGCGTTCGACTCCGCGGCGCTGGCCGGGAGCCGCGCGCTGAAGTTCGAGCCCGCCCGCCGCGGAAGCGAGCCGGTGGGCGCCTGGTTCATTCTTCCCGTTAAATTCGACATGGGCCCCGCCGCCGATTCCGCGCGCGGCCCTTCCACATCACAGCCGGCCGTGTCCCCATGACCGATTTCGCCGATCAGCTCCTCGCCCGCCCGCGGCACACGCGCCCCTACGCCAACATCGTGGAGGCGGTGGGGTGGACGCCCCTCATCCGCCTCAACAAGGTGACGGAGGGGATCCGCACGCCCGTGTACGGCAAGGCGGAGTTCATGAACCCGGGCGGCAGCGTCAAGGACCGCGTGGGGCCGGCCATCATCGAGGCGGCCGAGCGCGCGGGCGAGCTGCGCCCCGGCGGCACCGTGGTGGAAGGGACGAGCGGCAACACCGGCGTGGGGCTGGCGCTGGCGGCCGCCATCAAGGGGTACCGCTGCATCTTCACCATCCCCGACAAGATGAGCCAGGAGAAGGTGAGGCTCCTGAAGGCGTTCGGGGCCGAGGTGATCGTGACGCCCACCGCCGTGGCGCCGGACCACCCAGACAACTACGTGATGATGGCCAAGCGGATCGCCGAAGAGACGCCCAACGCCATCCTCGCCAACCAGTTCTACAACCAGGCCAACCCCGAGGCCCACTACGCCACCACCGGCCCCGAGATCTGGGAGCAGACGGAGGGGCGCGTCACCCACTTCGTCTCCGCGGCGGGCACGGGCGGCACCCTCACGGGGGTGGGGCGCTACCTCAAGGAGCGCAACCCGGCCATCCAGATCATCGGCGGCGACCCGGTGGGCTCCATCATCGCGGGGTACGCGGCCACGGGGAGCAAGCCGGAGGCCGCGCCCTACAAGGTGGAAGGGATCGGGCAGGACAAGATCCCCGGCACGCTGGACATGAGCGTGGTGGACGATTGGCGCTCGGTGGACGACCGCTCGTCGCTGGGGATGGCGCGCCGCCTCACCCGCGAGGAGGGGCTGTTCGTGGGCGGCTCGGCGGGGCTGATCTGCCAGGTGGCGCTGGACGTGGCGCGCGAGATCGACGACCCGGAGGCGTGCGTGGTCTTCGTGCTCTGCGACACGGGCGAGCGCTACCTGTCCAAGATCTTCAACGACGAGTGGATGCGCGAGAACCGGATGCTGGAGCCTTCGCGCATCACGGCCCGCGACATGGTGGGCGGCAAGGAGGCGAAGGCGCCGGCGCAGCTCATCGCCGTGGCGCCGGAGACGCCGGTGAGGCAGGCGCTGGGCTTCATCACCCAGCACAACATCTCGCAGCTCCCCGTGGTTTCCGAGGGGGACTGCGTGGGGCACATCTCCGAGGCGTCGCTGATGTCGCGCGTGCTGGAGAACACGGCCACGCTCGAACAGTCCGTACAGCACCTGATGGACGCGCCCCTGCCGGTGGTGGACGCGCACGTGGACCTGCCGGGGATCACCCGGCTGCTCAACCGGCAGAACCCGGCCGTGCTGGTGAGGCACGATGGGCGGCTGGCGGGGATCATCACCCGCTACGACGTCCTCCGCTATCTCACCGACGCCCGGTGAAGGGCCCGGTGGCAATCCTTTTCCGATCCCGCCCAGGCGGGGCACGGAAGGCTTGCCCACCGTGGCAAACTCGTTACATTCTCCGCTACCCGGCGCGACCGGGCGCGGCTAGTGTGATGCGCGTCCCGGAGAGTGCCCGGGGCGCAGTCGGAAACTCCTTTCCCTTCCCGAGAAACACATGACTAAACGCTGTTCGCAGACGGCGGCCGCGCTGCTGTATGCGCTGCTGCTGGCGTTCGGCTGGGCCGGCGGCGCACAGGCACAGGGCGTGACCACGTCCGCCGTGTCGGGCCGCGTCACCAACCAGGCGGGCGCGCCGGTATCCGGCGCGCGCGTGGTGGTGACCAGTGGCGCAACCGGCGCGCAGGGCCGCGTGGTGACCCGCGAAGACGGGCGCTACCTGATCACCGGGCTCCAGCCCGGGGGCGACTACCGCATCGAGGTGACCGGGCTTGGCCTGGCGCCGCAGACGCGCACCGGCCTCACGCTTACCCTCAGCCAGACGCTGCGCCTCGACTTCACGCTCGCCCCGCAGGCGATCGCGATCGAGGGGATCACGGCGCGGGCCGAGCGCTCGGGCGCGACCTTCTCGCGCACGCGCACCGGCCCGGCCACCACGGTGCGGGACAGCGCGCTTCAGCGCCTCCCCACCATCAGCCGCGACCTTTCGGACTTCACGCGCCTGGTGCCGCAGATCGCCACGTCGGGCGGCGGCTCCAACGCGGCGGGGCGCAACTCGCGCTTCAACAACATCCAGATCGACGGCGCCGTAAACAACGACCTGTTCGGCCTCTCCACCAGCGGCACGCCGGGCGGCCAGGCGGGCACGCGCCCCATCACCCTGGAAGCCATCCAGGAGCTGCAGGTGGTGCTGGCCCCGTACGACGTGCGCCAGGGCGGCTTCACCGGCGCGGGGATCAACGCGGTAACCAAGAGCGGCACCAACCGCTTCACCGGCACCGCGTCGTTCTTCACCCGCGACCAGGAGCTCGTGGGGCGCTACCGCTTCCGCCAGGGCGACACGCTGGCGCTCTCGCCGGAGTTCAGCGACTTCAACGAGACCAACTACGGCGCCTCGTTGGGCGGGCCCATCATCCGCAACCGGGTGCACTTCTTCGTGGCGGGCGAGCGCACGGACCGTGAGTCGCCCACGGGCTTCGTGGCCGGCCAGCAGGCCGCCATCAGCGACCCGCTCGCCACCCGGATCGCGCAGATCCTGGGCACGCAGTACGGCTACGACCCGGGCACGGTGGGCGAGGTGAAGCTGGGCCGCGAGAGCACCAACCTCTTTGGCCGCCTGGACTTCAACCTGTCGCCGAACCAGCGCCTCACGATCCGCAACAACTTCGTGGACGCCTTCGACGACAACCTTACGCGCCGCAACGACCTGTACCAGCTGGGGAACACGGCCTACGCGTTCAACAGCAAGACCAACTCGACGGTCGGCCAGCTGAACAGCACCTTCGGCTCCAACCTCTCCAACGAGTTCCGCGCCAACTACACCACCATCCGCGACCGCCGCGACCCGGGGGGGGCCCAGCTTCCCTTCGTGCGCGTGGGCGCGGGCGGCACCAACTTCGTGGTCGCGGGGCCCGAGAACAGCTCGGTGGCCAACGCGCTGGACCAGGACCTCCTGGAGATCACGAACGACCTGACGCTCTCGGCGGGTGCCCACCGCATCACGCTGGGCACCCACAACGAGTTCTTCCAGTTCAGCAACCTGTTCGCGCAGAACATCTACGGCAACTACCGCTTCGCGGACACCACGGCGCTCAAGAACCGCACGCCGAACCAGTACTCGTACACCTTCCTGAACCCGGCGAACCCCAACGCTAAGGAGCGTGCCGAGTTCTCGGTGCGGCAGCTCTCCGGGTACCTGCAGGACCAGTGGGAAGCGCGCGACAACCTGACGATCACGGCCGGGCTGCGCCTGGACATGACCAGCTTCCCGGACAAGCCGGCGCAGAACGACACGGTCGCCAAGTACTACCTCCGCAACACCAGCAGCGTGGGCGGCGAGGACCTCCAGTTCTCCCCGCGCCTCGGCTTCAACTGGGACGTGGCGGGCGACCAGGTGACGCAGATTCGCGGCGGACTCGGCCTGTTCAGCGGCCGCACGCCTTACGTGTGGGTGTCCAACGCCTTCGGCAACACGGGGCTGGACTACGTCCGCTTCACCTGCAACGCGCCCAACGTGCCGGCGTTCGTGACCGACCCGGCCGCGCAGCCCTCCGCGTGCACCGGCGCGACGTCGTTCACGCCGAACGAGATCAACACGCTGGACCCGGACTTCAAGCTCCCGCAGGTGGCCCGCGCCTCGCTGGGCGTGGACCGCCGCCTGCCGGGCGACTTCGTCCTTACCTTCGAGGGGCTCTACAACCAGTCGCTCAGCGACCCGGTGTACCGCAACCTGGCCATCCGCACGGACTCGCTTACGGGCCCGGCGGCCACGAACGGCCTGGTGGAGGGTCGTCCGCGCTACGGGCGCCGCTTCCCCACGGGCTCCTTCCCGGCGACCAGCGGCCTTGCCCGCCTGGGCGAGGTGTACGACGTCTTCAACACGGACGAGAACTACAGCTACAGCCTCACCGGGCAGATCCAGAAGAGCTTCGCCCGAGGGCTGGACCTGCGCGTGGCGTACACGTACTCGCAGGCAGAGGACGTGAACCCGCTGCGCTCCAGCACGGCGGGCTCGAACTTCGGGTTCAATCTCACCGCGGCCAACCCGAACGACCCGCCGCTGCGGCCGTCGGACTGGCTGGTGGAGCACCGCGTGCTGGCGAGCGGCACCTGGAGCGCGCAGTTCATCCGCCGCGCGCCCACCGAGATCTCCTTCATCTACGAAGGCGAGAGCGGGCGCCCGTACTCGTACCGCTACGACGGCGACGTGAACGGCGACAACGCGACCGGCAACGACCTGATCTACGTGCCGCGCGACATCTCCGAGGTGCGCTTCCAGGCCGCTTCGGGCACGCAGCCCATCACGCCGGAGCAGTCGTGGGCCAACCTCAACGCTTTCATCGAGGGCGTGGAGTGCCTGCGTGAGGCCCGCGGCACCGTGGTGCAGCGCAACGCCTGCCGCCAGCCGTGGTCCAACCGCGTGGACGTGCGCGTGGCGCAGACGGTGCCCACCATCAGCAACCAGCGGGTGCAGTTCACGCTGGACGTGCTCAACTTCTCCAACCTGCTCAACCGCAGCTGGGGCGTGAGCGAGAGCGTCAGCAACCAGAGCGATCCGCTCCTGCGCGTCACCACCAACGTGCCGAACACGGCGGGCCGGGTGGAGCTCGCTCCGTTCGGCGCCGGGCGCCAGGTGTTCCAGGCGAGCAACCTGGGCTCGCGCTACCAGATCCAGCTCGGCGCGCGCTACCTCTTCTAGTCCTCCGGGACGTGAAGATGCAGGGGAAGAGCGGGACGGCTTCGGCCGTCCCGCTC
Organism: Longimicrobium sp.; assembly: GCA_036388335.1. GTDB lineage: Bacteria > Gemmatimonadota > Gemmatimonadetes > Longimicrobiales > Longimicrobiaceae > Longimicrobium. The sequence continues at coordinate 6,746 of DASVSA010000385.1, forward strand.
TTCAAACAGCAGGGCTCACACAGAGGCACAGAGACACAGAGAATGCTCCTCCGTGTCTCTGTGCCTCTGTGTGAGATCGCCGTTTGCACTCGCGACTCCAACACCGCTGATGAAACCGTTCCTGATCGGGATCGCCGGGGGCACCGGCTCGGGGAAGACCACCGTGGCTCGCCGCATCTACCAGTCGCTCCACCTGGACTCGGCGGTGTTCATCGACCACGACGCCTACTACCGCGACCTGGCGCACCTCTCGGTGGAGGAGCGCCAGCGGATGAACTTCGACCACCCCGACTCGCTCGACAACGACCTCCTCATCGGCCAGCTGGAGCGGCTGCTGGCGGGGGAAGCGGTGGAGAAGCCGGTGTACGACTTCACGCGCCACACGCGCGCGCCGGAGACGGTGAGGATACAGCCGCGCCACGTCATCCTGGTGGACGGCATCCTCCTCTTCGCCGACGCGCGGCTGCGCGACATGTTCGACCTGAAGATCTTTGTGGACACGGAGGCGGACGTGCGCTTCATCCGCCGCCTGCGGCGCGACACGGAGACGCGCGGGCGCTCGGTGGACGCCGTCATCGAGCAGTACCTGGGCACGGTGAGGCCCATGCACTTCGAGTTCGTGGAGCCCACCAAGCGCTACGCCGACGTGATCCTTCCCCGCGGCGGCCAGAACACCGCGGGGATCGAGGTGATCGCCGCGCGCATCCGCGAGCGCCTGGCCGAGAAGGCGCGCGCCGAGGCCGGCGCCCCGGTATGACCGAAACGGGAGGCGCGGGGCTCTGCTCCAGTAGCAGCGGACGCTTGACCCGGCCGCCGCCGTCCCGGTATACTCACTCGAAACCCTGTACGAACCCCCGCGATCCCGGAGGAGCACACCGAGCGCGATCCACGGACCGAATGAGGTGCTGATGCTGCGTGCACCCCCGGTTCTGCTCCTGCTCCTGGCGCTCTTCGGGCTGGGTATCCCCTCGGCGGCGCGGGGGCAGGACCCCGAAGACCGGGCCCCGGTGGTGCCCTCCAGGGGCTACCGGCTGGAGCAGAACTATCCCAATCCGCCGAACCCGGATACGTACATCCCGTTTTACCTGGAGGAAAGCCTTTTCAAGGATGGAGAGCCCCGGGTCGTCACCATCCGAATCGTAAACATGTTTCGTCAGCTGATCGCCGTTCCGAGGGCGGTCGGGCATCCCCGGGGGAAGAACGTCCGCGTGCAGGGGCTCCGCTACACGGAGCCGGGGCGGAAGGTAGCCTACTGGGATGGCCGTGACCTCAACGGAAGGCGTGCCCCCTCGGGGCTATACTACTGCGAGCTCGTGGTGGGAGACCGGCGCGAGCCGGACCTGATCCGCATCATCGTCGCCGACCCGCGAAAGCGGCGATTCATCCCCCCGATCTTCCGCAGGCAATAAAACAGAGAGGCACGGAGAACGACTCGTTCTCCGTGCCTCTCTGCCTCTGTGTGAGCCTGCTGTCTTCAGTCGATCAGGTACAGGAACCGCCCGCAGCTCTGGCACGAGCGGATCTCTTCGTTCCGGTCCGCGTCGGAGGCGAGCGCGGTGGGAATCTGGACGAAGCAGCCGTAGCAGGTGCCCCGGATCACCGGGACCACCACGCGGGTCTGCCGGGCGGCCACGCGCTGGTAGCGGGTGCGCACCTGCACCGGGAGCGACTCCTCCATCTCCGTGATCTTTTCGTCCAGCATGCGCAGCGCGTCCTCGGTGCTGAGGCCGAACACGCCCTCCTGCACTTCACGCGAGTTGGCCTCTCCAAGCTCGCGGCGCTGCGTCTTCAGGTCCTGGATCTCCAGGAGTGTTTCCAGCTGGGGGTGCATATGGCAGACGCTCCGCGCCTCAGACGCCCTTCTCCTGAAGGAGCGCGAGGAATTCCGAAGGATTGGTGAGCTGGTCGAGCCGGGCGGACACGTCCGGCTCCTTGGAGAACTGCGCGATCTTCCCCAGCACCGGGAGGTACTGGTTGGACACCTCCAGCGGGGGCGCCACGATCAGGAAGAAGTAGCGCGCCGCCTGGTCGTCGATGGCCTTGAAGTCCACCCCGGTGGCCTTGCGGCCGAACGCCACGCGCAGCCGGTTCACCACCAGCGAGCGGCAGTGGGGGATGGCGATCCCCTTGCCGATCCCCGTGGAGCCGAGGTTTTCCCGCCGCTTCAGCATCTTGAAGAGGATCCCCTGCGACTTCTCGTCGACGTTGAGCAGGGCGATGAGCTCCTTGAGGATCTCATCCTTGCTCTCGCCTTTGAGGTCGAGCTGGATCGCGCCTTCGTTAAAGAATTCGCGAAGTTCCATATCTGCAGTCCCGGTAGTTTTGCACGCGTCAGGTTTCAGGGTCCCGTAGGACGCCGGAATGTACACCGCCGGTGAATGACTGTCAAAATCAAAGACTTATATCTCCCACAGAGGCCCAGAGGCACTGACCGAAGCCTCAATCCGGGCGCATCGCCTCCGGGTCGATGCCGTTGCGGCGGCACCACTCGGCGTAGGCGAAGGGGGAGATCTCCGACGGCTTGATCTCGCTGCGGCCGCCCCAGAAGACGTTGGTGTAGCCCACGTGGATCCCCGCCTCTTCCAGGTGCCGGTCGATGGCGGCCTTGTGGGCGAGCACCGTCTCCTTTTCCGTGCCGTGCGCCACGCCCATGATGTTGACGTCGCCGAACTCGGGGCCGCCCTCGCGCCAGTACGCGTGGGTCATCACGAAGTGGCGCCCCACCTCGCGGCCGGCGTCGATCTCGCGGCCGGTGGGCACCTGCCAGTGGAAGAGGGCGTTGTAGCGCGTCACCCGCTCGCCGGCGGCGTTGGGCTTGTAGTGCTCCAGGAAGGTGGAGAAGCGGCCGATGACTCCGCGGCGGTTGAGCTCGCGCGCCACCTCGGTGAAGCGCTCCAGCGAGACCCCCGCCTCCTCCGCGCGCCCGGCCCACGGAGTCGCCGTGATCTCGTGCTCCGCGAACTCGCGCTTGAGCGCCTCCAGCACGCGCCACTCCAGCTCCGACAGCTCCACGATGTTGGTATCAAGCACCTGGCCCAGCTCGTCCGAGCGGGCGCCCGGCTCCAGCCCGCGGCGGCGCACGTGCCCCACGCCCAGCGCGAACAGGCGGTGAGCGGGGAGGAGCTTGAAGGCCAACGCACCCGTGCGCTCCATCAGGTAGCGCGCGTGCTTCTCCATCGAGTAGCCCTGCGGCACCTTGAGCGTGGTCCACAGGCGGTAGCGGGAGCCCGGCGTCTCGCGGTCGGTGGAGCGGATGACCACGTGGCCGGAGAAGGGGTCCTCGCGGAACATGTACTCGAAGGCCGCGTCCAGCCGCTCGGGCGCCACCTCCCACGCCACCAGCGCGCCGGGGGCAAGGTTGGTGGCCATCAGTGTCTGCCGCACGCGGCGGATGGTGCCGGAGGCGAGCATCGCGCGGATGCGCTCGAGCACCGTCTCCTCGTCGACGCCGCTGAGGCGGGCGATCTCGCGGAACGGCTCGTCCTGGAAGCCCTGCACCCGGTCTTCGGAGACGGCCAGGATGCGGGCGTTGACCGGGTCAGTGGTCTCGACCGGCACGGTGCTGCTGCTATCGATCATGGACCCTCGTCGCGTTTCATGTAACGGTCAGCCCTCGCCCGCGGTGGGCGCATCGGCGCTCTCCTCGCTGCGGAGCGTCAGCTTGTACACCTCGGGCGGGGCGTTGGGCTTCACCCGCACCGACTTGGCCGGGATCCCCACGTTGACGTGGTACGGGCGCACGTCCTTGGTGGCCACCGCCAGCGCGCCCACCATCGAATGCTCCCCCACCTTCGTCCCCGCGAGCACCGTGGCGTGATAGGTAACGCGCACCCCGTCACCGATGACGGTCTTGAGGTTGCTCACGTCGCGCTGGTCGACGATGGAGTGGGTGTGCGAGTAGATGTTCGCGTAGTCCGAGATGGAGACGCCGTTGCCCAGCACGATCCCGCCGCGGTCGTCCAGCAGCACGTTGCGGTGGACCACCACGTCGTCGCCCACTTCCAGGTTGTACCCGTACGAGAACTCCACGAAGTGGAAGCACTTGAAGTTCTTGCCCACGCGCTTGAACAGGTACGGCGCCAGCGCGCGGCGGAACTTCACTCCCAGGTGCACGTTGCCGCCCAGCGGGCTGCGGTCGAACATCTGCCACATCCACAGCAGCGGCTTGCGCTCGGTGAACTTCTCCACGTCCACCTCGGCGTAGTACTCCGGCTCCAGGGTGACGTTGCGCGCGTCCATCTGCGCCAGCCCCGCCTGCGCCGCGAGGGGGAGGTGCCCGGGGTCCTTGCCGAGCATCCCCGGGTAGAAGAGCCCGGTGAGCGTGTCGCGGCACAGCTCCCAGCGGTCGTCGCCGCGCGCGAGGGCCTCCTGCAGCTCGCCCAGCCACCGGTCGTACAGCGAGGCCGCCTCGGCGGACGGGTCCACGTTCTTCAACGGGTATATGGGCATGGCGGCGTGCTTCCGGGTGGTTTGCGGACGTTCGCGGGTAAGGTAGGAGGCGGGGGAGCGGAACAACAGGCCTCAAACGGAGGCACGGAGACACGGAGGAGTCAGCGGGGAAACGTCACCAGCAGGGCGTTCGGCAGCAGCACCACCGTGGCGCCGTCGGGGTGCGGGCGGCGGCGGTGGATGAAGAGGAGGGTGGCGCGGCTCACGGCGTAGCCCGTCAGCGCGCCGCCTACCACGTCGCTCGTCCAGTGCTTGTCGTCGTAGATGCGCGACCAGCCGACCAGGGTGGCGCCGCCGAACGCGAGGGCGGTGGCCCAGGGGCGGCCCGCCTCGTGGGAGATGGAGGTGGCCAGGGAGAAGGCGACCACCGCGTGGCCCGAGGGGAAGGCCTGCCAGCGGTTGTCCGTGTTGAACGGGTGGAAGCTGTGCGGATCGTCCGTGGCGGAGGGGCGCTCGCGGCCAACGACGAACTTCAGCGTGCCGTTGGCGACGCCGGAGGCGAGGAGCGCGGCCAGGGCGTGGGCGGCGGCGGAGGAGAGCTCCGGCGCGTCGGCGAGGCGGCCGCCGGCGTAGGCGCCCCCCAGCGCGACGAGGGCGTAGGCCGGGCGCCCGCCGTAGTTGAGGCCGCGCGTGGCCCAGTCCAGCCGCGTGCCGCCGCCCTGCGGCACGGCGCCGTCCACCGAGCGGTCCAGGAGCGCGGCGCCCGCCAGCAGGGCTCCCGCCACCACCGGCTCGGCGCGGCGGGGGAGCTGCGCGTGCGACGGGCGCGGCGCGGCGGCTGCGATGACGAGGGCGAGGCAGAGCAGGCGCATCGGTCGGTGGCGTGGGGGAGCACGGGCGCGCGGCAAGGTAGGCGGGGGGCCGGGCGCGGGCAAACGGGCGCCGAAACCGGGGGCTCCACGCGCCCGTACGGCCGGGCAGCGAGCCGGGCTTCACCGGCACGGAAATCGCGCCCGGTAGCGGGCGGCTCAACCGAAACAAGGCATCGCCATGCACGACGGGCTCCGGGACCGCCTCATCCGCCAGATCGACGCGCTCCCCGACGAACAGGTCTACCAGGTGCTCGACTACCTCGAGTTCCTGGGCTCCAAGTACAACCGCGCCCCCCTGCGCGAGCCCAACAGCGTCCAGCGCTTCACGGAGCGGCTGGAAGACCGCATGCGGATGCAGGGGCTGGCGTACGGCACCATCAAGGGCGCGCTGGGGATCATGGGCACCGCCGGCAAGGTGGTGTCCGGCCTCTCGGAGGCCAGCCGCACCGTGATCCGCGAGGTGGAACAGGTGGTGCTGGGGCCCGAAGACAACGGGACGAAGCGCCCTCCTGCCTCCGCCAACGGCGGCGCGCTTCCGCCGCGCGCCGGCCGCGACGGGGACGGAACGCAGTCCGGGTGAATGCCCGGTGAACTCCATCAACCACGGGTGACATGGCCGACCAGAAGAACACTCCGCGCAGCCGCTTCGCCAGCGACGACGACGACACGGGATCCCAGGCGCCGCGCCGCCGGAGCGTGCTCGACGACGACGACGATCTCGTAGGCCCGCGCACCGTCTCCGCGCCGCGCGCGCGCCGCCGCGGCGGAAGTGGAAGCGCGGCGGTGGCCGGCACCGGCAGGACGGAGACGATGATCTCGGTGCTGCGCGACATCCCGCACTTCGGGCGGCTGGTGTACCGGCTGGCGCGGGACCCGCGCGTATCCAAGATCGACAAGGCGCTGGTGGTGGCCGCGCTGGCCTACACCGCCGTCCCGGCGGACGCCATCCCGGACGTCATCCCCTTCCTGGGCGAGCTCGACGACATCGTGGTGGTCGCCGTGGCGGTCGGGCGGCTGGTGAACAACGTGGGGATCGAGCTGCTGATGGAGCACTGGGACGGCGACGAGGCCGCGCTTCATTCCGCGCTGGAGGTGGTGGAGCGGGGGAGCAGCCTCCTTCCGCCGCCGCTGAAGGGGCTCCTGCTGGGCGCGGCGCGGTAGCGGGCGGAAGGGTGCGGGGCGGGGGTGGGTGGCGTTGACAGCCCCGCCCCCGCCTCGTTATTTTTCCCTATGGAACACCTGAACCGCGCGCACTCGTATCGACTCATGCCCGCCGTCCCCTCCGCCCTGGCGCGGAGTGCGGACTGGCGGGCTCGCTGCATGGTGGAGGCCCGATGAACCGACCCGAATCGACCTCGGCCCGCTTCGTGGGCGAGGGACTTACCTTTGATGACGTCCTGCTCGTCCCCCGGCGCTCGGAGGTGCACCCGAGCACGACCGACGTGGGGACGAAGCTCACCCGCGGCATCTCGCTCACCATCCCGCTGATCGCGGCGGCGATGGACACCGTGACCGAGAGCCGCATGGCCATCGCCATGGCGCGGCAGGGCGGGATGGGGATCATCCACAAGAACATGCCCATCGTGCGCCAGGCCGAAGAGGTGGACCGGGTGAAGCGCTCCGAGAGCGGGATGATCGCGTCACCTATAACGGTCCGCCCCGAAGCGCCGCTGCGCGAGGCGGTGCAGCTGATGGAGCGCTTCTCGGTGAGCGGCGTGCCCGTGGTCAAGGATGGAGGGCTGCTGGTGGGCATCCTCACCAACCGCGACCTGCAGTTCGAGACGGACATGGACCGCACGGTGGGCGAGGCGATGACCCGCGAGGGGCTCGTCACCGCCCCCGTGGGCACCTCGCTGGAGGATGCCGTCAAGATCCTCCACCGCCACCGCATCGAGAAGCTGCCGGTGGTGGACGAGGCGGGGCTGCTGCGCGGCCTGATCACCGTCAAGGACGTGCGCAAGCGCGCCCAGTTCCCCAACGCCTGCAAGGACGACCGCGGCCGCCTGCGCGTGGGCGCCGCCATCGGCGCGCACCCGCAGAAGGACATCGACCGCGCCCGCGCCCTGGTGGAGGCCGGCGTGGACGTGCTGGTGGTGGACACGGCGCACGGCCACTCGGTGGGTGTGCTGGACGCGGTCTCCCGTGTGCGAGAGGCCTTCCCCGAGGTGCAGATCATCGCGGGGAACGTGGCCACGCGCTCCGGCGCCGCGGCGCTGGTGGAGCGCGGCGTGGACGCGGTGAAGGTGGGCGTGGGCCCCGGCTCCATCTGCACCACGCGCGTGGTGACGGGTGTGGGCGTCCCCCAGCTCACCGCCGTGCTGGACGCGGTGGAGGGTGTGGCCGGCGAGGTCCCCGTGATCGCCGACGGCGGGATCAAGTACTCGGGCGACATGGTGAAGGCCCTGGCCGCGGGCGCCCACTCGGTGATGATGGGCTCCATGCTGGCCGGCACCGACGAGAGCCCCGGCGAGTCCTTTCTGCTGGAAGGCCGCCGCTTCAAGACGCTGCGCGGGATGGGGAGCCTGGGTGCAATGCAGGAGGGCTCGGCCGACCGCTACTTCCAGGAGAGCGGCGACGCCCGCAAGTTCGTTCCGGAAGGCATCGAGGGCCGCGTGGAGTACAAGGGTGCCGTCGCCGACACCATCTACCAGCTCGTGGGCGGCCTCCGCTCCGGCATGGGCTACCTGGGCTGCGCCAGCATCGACGAGCTCCGCACGGACACGCAGTTCATGCGCATCACCGGCGGCGGCCTGCGCGAGTCGCACCCGCATGACGTGACGATCACGCGCGAAGCGCCGAATTACCATTCGTAAGAAGTGCGTGAGTGCGTGAGTGCGTGAGTGCGTTCACTGCGGTGGGCGGGGGAGGGGGCTGCGGCGTGCTGAGAGGGCCCTCACCCCCCCCGACCCCCCTCCCCCAAACCGCTGGGGGAGGGGGGCG
>DASVSA010000386.1:0-22555 GCA_036388335.1 Longimicrobium sp.
GATGTACATCGCCGCGCAGATCGTGGGGGCGCTGCTGGCCTCGGCCATCATCGAGGGCGGCTTCGCGGACTCCGGGCTGGTGGCGAACGGCACCCCCGTGCCTGCGGAGACGGTTACCTGGGCGGGCGCGCTGGTGATGGAGGCCGTGGCTACCTTCTTCCTGGTGCTCGTCGTCTTTGGGACGGCGGTGGACGAGCGGGCTCCGCGCTCGGTGTTCCCGCTCGCCATCGGCCTCACGGTGGCGATGGGGATCATGGCGATCGGGCCGCTCACGGGCGGGGCGATGAACCCGGCGCGCGTGTTCGGGCCGGCGGTGGTGGGCGGCGAGTGGGCGAGCCACTGGGTGTACTGGGTGGGGCCGATCCTGGGTGGCATCGCGGGCGCGTTCGTTCAGCACGCCTTCCTGATGGACCGCGGCGCACCCACCGCCAAGACGGCCACGCGCGGCGGCCCCGCGCCCGCCGAGCAGCGCTTCGGCGACGCCTGAGGAGCATCCAACGATGAGCGCGGCCTGGGACGTCGTGGCGAGCTTCGGCACCGTGCTGGAGGCGGAGTTCGCGGTGGCCACGCTGCAGGAGGCCGGCATCCCCGCGCGCGTGCACGGCGCTCACCTGGGGATCTGGGGGGCGGGGTACCAGGGCCCGTCGATGTTCGGCGCGCGCGTCATGGTCCCCCAGCACCGCGCCGACGACGCCCGCACGCTCCTGGAAGACCTGTTCGCCCCCGACGAAGACGAGACGGAAGGGTGATATCGATACGGTGAACCCGCGTGCATCCTGCGGGAAGCCCTGAGTGCTGAGTCCTGAGTGCTCAACCGCTGTTCCCCCAGGACTCACGACTTCGGTTTCTGCCAAAAGGCACCATGCGACGCATCCTCGCGCTCCTCCTCCTGGCGGCGTGCTCCGGCGGCGGACCCTCCGATCCGCCCCCGGCGGGCGCGGAGATCCGGCTTCAGGAGGTGGCGAGCGGCCTCTCGTCGCCCACCTTCGTGGCCGCGCCCGCGGGCGATGCGCGCCTCTTCGTCGTGGAGCAGCCGGGGCGCATCCGCGTGGTGGAGAATGGCGCGCTCCTCCCCACGCCCTTCCTGGACATCACGGACCGCGTGCTCTCCGGGGGCGAGCGGGGGCTGCTGAGCATGGCCTTCCACCCGGCCTACGCGCAGAACGGCCTCTTCTTCGTCTACTACACGGACCGCCAGGGCGACATCCGCGTGGAGCGCTTCCGCGTCTCGGCAGATCGCAACCGGGCGGACGCGGCGTCGGCGCGCGCCATCATCACCGTGGCGCACCGGGATGCGGGAAACCACAACGGCGGGCTCGTCGCGTTCGGGCCGGACGGGAAGCTGTACCTGGGGACGGGCGACGGCGGCGGAGGCGGCGACCCGCGGGGCAACGCGCAGAACCCGCAGGCGCTCCTCGGCAAGCTCCTGCGCCTGGACGTGGACGTCGGCGACCCGTACGCCATCCCCGCGGACAACCCCTACGCGCGGGGCGGAGGGCGCCCGGAGATCTGGGCCACCGGCCTGCGCAACCCGTGGCGCTTCTCGTGGAGCGGCGGCACGCTCTACGTGGCCGACGTGGGGGAGCGCGCGTGGGAGGAGGTGAACGCCGTCCCCGCCAGCGCCGCCGGGGTCAACTACGGGTGGAACGCGATGGAGGGCGCCCACTGCTACACGACCGGGTGCGACACCACGGGCACGACCCTCCCCGTGCTGGAGTACGGTCACGCCGAGGGATGCTCCATCACCGGCGGCTTCGCCTACCGGGGAAGCTCCATCCCCGCCCTGCGCGGCCACTACTTTTACGCGGACTACTGCCAGGGGTGGGTGCGGAGCTTCCGCCTGGCGAACGGGCAGGTGGAAGACCGCCGCGAGTGGAACGTGGGGAGCGTGGGAAGCATCTCGTCGTTCGGCGAGGACGGCGCCGGCGAGCTGTACGCGGTGGCCGCGGCGGGGCGCGTCTTCCGCGTGGCGCCGGCGCAGTGACCCTGGCCGGCTTCCCGCGGCGCCATCATCCACCCCCGCGCTGAGGCGCCATGCGGGTACGCGAAGTCCTGGAGACGAGCCTCTACGCCGACGACCTGGAAGCGGCGGAGCGCTTCTACGGCGAGGTGCTGGGGCTGGAGACGATCGTGAAGGTGCCGGGGCGCCACGTCTTCTTCCGCTGCGGCGCGCGCGTCTTCCTGGTCTTCAACGCGGAGCGCACGCTGGAGGGCGGGATGCTGCCGCCGCATGGGGCGCGCGGGCCGGGCCACGTCGCCTTCGCGGTCCCCGAGGCGGAGCTGGAAGCCTGGCGGTCGCACCTGCAGGGTCACGGGGTGGAGATCGAGACGGACTTCGCCTGGCTGGACGGGGGGCGCTCGCTCTACTTCCGCGACCCGGCGGGCAACAGCCTGGAGCTCGGCACCCCCGCCATCTGGCGCATCCCGGAGACGGACGTCTTCGCATAACCTTCGACCCGGAGCAGTCTCAGCATGCGCCAGCACATCGACACCGTCGCCTGGCTCCACATCGCCTCCGGCGCCCTCGGCCTCGTCGGCGCGTTCGCCGTCGGCGCAATCGTGGGCGGCGTGGGCCTCTTCGCGGGTGATGCACCGACGGCGGGGATCCTGGCGCTGGTCGCGGCGTTCATCATGGTGCTGTTCGGGCTCCTCTCGGTCCCGGCGCTGGTGGGCGGGTGGGGCCTCCTCAGGCGCAAGCCGTGGGCGCGCCTCATGGTGCTGATCGTCTCGTTCCTCAGCCTCCCCGGCTTCCCGGTGGGCACCCTGATCGGCGCCTACAGCATCTGGGTCCTGATGAGCGACGAGAGCCGGCAGATCCTCTCCTAGAAGCAATCTCACACAGAGACACAGAGGCACGGAGAAGAACTTATCTCGGTGCCTCTGTGTCTCCGTGTGAGCGCTAGCGGGACTAAACAGACACCGAACAGACGACATTCGAACAGCCGCTTGACCACTCACCGGACGCTCGGCAAGTTGCGTCTATCGACTAACCGCAACTCTGGTGAGACCGTGAGCGACCTGCCCGAACGCGCGAAGAACGCCGAGGTCATCACCTGGGCGCATGACGAGCTGGGGATCGCCTACAAGGAGATCGGGCGGGTGGTCCGCGCAAGCGAGCGCACGGTGCTGCGGTGGAGGGGCCGCGAAACGCTTGCATCCCAGCGGCACAGAGCGCGGCTGCAGAGCCTGGACCGACTCAAGCACCTGCTATCGCGCGTCTTCCAGGACCCCCAGGGCGCCAGTGAGTGGCTCCGCAGCCCCGTCCCGGCGCTCGGCAGCCGAACGCCGATCTCCTACCTGCGCGCCGGCAAGCTCCGGCCGGTGCTGGAGGTGCTCGCCAGCTTCGATGCGGGAGTCTTCGTGTGAAGATCCGCCGCACGGTCTGGCGGCACGTCCCCGCCGGTTCTGAACCGCTGCACATCGGATGGATGGAGCTCGCACGGGGCCGCTGGAACACCCAGCGGCCCCGTCTCGCATGCCTCTACACCGCGATCACCCGGGCCGGTGCGATCGCGGAGTACCGGAAGCACTTCGAGGAGGCCGGTCTGACGCGCGAGACCAGGCCGAAGCCGCGCGACCTGGTGTCCATTACGGTCGACGTGAGCCCCGTCCTGAACCTGACCAGCGACACCGTACTCAGGGATCTGCGCTTGTCCGGCTCCGCGCTCACCGGGCCCAGACGCACCGCCTACCCGCTCTGCCACCGCGTCGCGAGGGAGGCGGTGGACGGTGGGTATCGCGCGATCCTCGCGCCGTCCGCTGCGCGGGAGGGTGAGCGGGTGCTGCTCGTCTACCCCGAGGCATCGCATGGGAAGCTCCTACTGCGGAACGGCCCAGACCGAATCCCGCTCAACTACGGCACCGCACCGCTCGTTTAGCGCCGTGGAAAGCAGCCACACCTTCTCTGTGCCTCTGTGTCTCTGTGTGAGATCGCTCTTAGCTGGCGATCGCCGCCCAGGCGGCGTCCACGTCACTGAAGTCCTCGAACAGGTGGTCGGGGTTGTGCGCGGCGAGCTCTTCCGCCGGGTGGCGGCCGGTGGCGACGGCGATGGTGCGCACGCCCAGGTGGGCGCCGCACTCGATGTCGAAGGGGGTGTCGCCCAGGATGACGACCTCCTTGCCGGCGAAGTCGAGGCCCGTGAGGTCGCGGGCGCGGCCCACGGCGACGGCGGGGAGCTCTGGGCGGTCGGCGTGGTCGGAGCCGAAGGCGCCCACGCGGAAGCGCTCCCACCCCAGCCCCGCCGCATCCACCTTGATGCGCGCGCCCTCCTCGATGTTCCCCGTCAGCAGCCCCAGCACCGTCTCGCCCTGCGCCTCCTCCACCCGGCGCAGCAGCTCGGCCACGCCGGGGAGCGCCGTCACCTCGGTGCGCTCCATCTCCCAGCGCAGGTTGGCGATGTAGCTGTCCCAGAGCGCCGGGAGGCGCGGATCGATCTCGTGGAGCGGGAGGCCGGCGGCGGTGAGCAGCTCGCGGGCGATCTGCGGGTCCGTGCGCCCCGCGAAGGAGTAGCTCTCGATGGGACCGGTGGTGCCGAACACCTCCACCAGCGCGTCGTTCACCGCGCGCTTCCCAGCCCCGTCCGCGCTGAGGAGCGTACCGTCGATGTCGAAGAGGACCAGCCGCCTCATATGTCTCTGTGCCTCTGTGTCTCTGTGTGAGCCCGCTGTTACTGGCAGCAGGATGCTTCGGTGGCACCCGCGTGCAGGGCGGCGGTGCGGGCCAGGTCGCGGAGGAAGCCGAGCGTGGAGTGGCGCAGCGCCGGGTCCAGGCCGGCCAGCACCGCCTGCATCTCCCACACGGCGTCGGCGCGGAGCTGGTCGTGGAGCGCCAGGCCCTCGTCGGTCAGGTAGAGGTGGAGGGCGCGGCGGTCAGCCGGGTCCACGGTGCGGGCCACCCAGCCGCGGTACTCCAGCGCATCCACCACGCGGCTGGCCGTGCTCTTGTCCACGAAGAGCTCGGCGGCCAGGCGGTTGAGCGACACCGCCCCCAGCCGCTCCAGCGCCTCCAGCGCGTGCGCCCCCGAGACCGTGATCCCGTAGAACGCAACACGGTCGCGCGCCCGGTGCTGCTGGAGGCGGATCAGGTCGCCGAGCACCTCGTGAAAGGCGTCGGCTTCGTCGTGGATGGGGGAGCTCTGCATGGCGGACCGCCCGGTTGGTGGATGCAACCGATCGTACGATGCGCGCGGGCCGCCGTCAACCGTCGTGAGCCGGGATGGTGAAGGAGAAGGTGCTCCCCTGCCCCGGCGCGCTCTCCACCTCGATGCGTCCGCCGTGCGCATCCAGGATCCCCTTGACGATGGGGAGCCCCAGCCCGAGGCCCCGGCGGTCGGTGCGGCGGGCCTGCCAGAAGCGGTCGAAGAGGCGCGGGAGGTGCTCCGCCGGGATGCCCGCGCCCGAGTCGGCCACCTGGAAGCGCACGGCGCGCTCCACGGCGTCGGCGCGCAGGGCGACGGTGCCGCCCTCGGGGGTGAACTTGATGGCGTTCCCCAGCAGGTTGGAGAACACCTGCACCAGCCGGTCGCGGTCGGCGTGGAGCACGGGAAGCTCCGGCGCGAAGCGGCACTCGAGCGCGATCCCCGCGTCGCGGGCCAGGGGGCCCATCATCGACACCACCTCGTCCATCAGCGCGGGCACGGGGAGCGGGGAGCAGTCCACCGCCAGCCGCCCGCTCTCGATGCGGGTGATGTCCAGCAGGTCCTGGATCATCCGGTTCATGCTGTCGGTGGCGCGCTTGATGATGGCGAGCTGCTTTTTCACCATCTCCCCCTGCTTCCCCTCCGCGGGAAGGACGTCCAGGAGGAACGCCGAGCTCATCCCGATGGTGTGCACCGGGTTGCGCAGGTCGTGCGACACCACCGAGAGCACCTCGTCGCGGGTGCGCACCGCCGTCTCGGCCTCCCCGCGCGCCTGCTGCTCCTCTTCCATCACGATGGCGCGCCGGAAGGCCACCGAGAGCAGGTCGCCCATGGCGCGGGCGTGGGCCGCCTCCTCGTCGCCGAACGCGCCCTGCTGGGGGGAGCGGAGGAGGATCAGCGCGCCGAGCACCCCCTGGTCGTCGGCGAGCGGCACCACGAGGCCCGTGCACCGCTCGCACGCCTCGCGCAGGTAGGGCGCCATCGACTCGCCGATGCGGGCGACCTCGGCCAGCGCGCGGGGCTCGCGCGCCTCGATGATCTCGGAGGTGAGGGAGCCCGGGTAGGGCGCGCGGGTGCCCAGCGGCGGCACCCCCTCGCCGCGCCCGGCCACCACCTCCACCTCGTGCGCCTCGGCCCGCTCCACGTACGCCCCGAAGGCCCGGGTGGAGGCCACCGCCTCCTCCGCCACCCGCTCCACCATCTCGCGCACCGAGAGGGCGCCGCTCAGCGTGCGGGCAAGCGCGCGGAGCGACGCCTCCTTCTCCACCCGCATGGCCACCTGCGCCGCCAGCCGCCGCTCGCGCACCGTGAGCGCCGTCACCGCGCCCACGGCCGCGAGCGCCAGCGCGGCCAGAACGATGCTGCTCACCAGCTCGATCTGGCTGTTGTCGCGGATCTGGTCGCGGCGGTCGGCGGCGACGCGCTCCAGGTAGAGCTGCACCCGCTGCGCCGAGGCGAGCGCCGCCTCGTAGTGCCGCTGCTGCTCGGGGATGCGCCGGGCGAACGCCTCCGGCGTCAGCCGTCCCCCGCCCAGCGCCGCCGACGGCTCCTGCCAGGCGCGGATGTGGGCGCGCAGCTCGGCCACCTGCGCCTCCGCTTCGCTACCCAGGCGGCGCGCGTACCCCTCCAGCGTCCTCATCTGCTCCTCGGCGCGCCGGGCGGCGAGGGCGCTGCGGCGCAGGAAGGCCGGGTCGCGGGTGATGACGTAGCCGCGCCCGGCCGAGACCTCCACCGCCAGCGACTCGTCCAGCTCCGCCTCGGCGCGGCGGGCCGGCTCCACCACCTCGGTGATCTCGCGGCGCAGCATCTCGCTGCGGCGCTGGAGGATGGCGGGCACCAGCACAGACGCCAGCAGCGACAGCATCACCAGCGAGAGCGGGAGCCAGGTGCTCCGCCCCGGGCGCGCCGCGCTCACGCGAAAAGCTCCGCCTCGGCCCCGCCCATGCGCCGCTGGCCCTCGGGGCAGAGGTCCAGCACGGGGCAGCGCGGGCACGCGGGGCCGCGGAAGTAGCAGCAGCGCTGGCCGTGAAGCATCAACGCCTCGTGGTTGTCGTACACCTGCTGCGCGCTCCACCCGGGCGGAAGCTGCGCCTCCAGCAGCCGGTGCGCGGGACCGACCGGGACGTTCTCCGGGATCAGCCCCAGCCGCTGCGCCACGCGGTGGTGATGGCTGTCCACCGGGAGCGCGGGAAGTCGCAGGCGGCTGAAGAGGAGCGTGGCCGCGCTGGTCTTGGGTCCCACGCCGGGGAGGGCCTCGAGCCACGCGCGCGCCTCCGGCACGGGCATCTCCGCCAGGAAGTCCAGCGACATCTCCCCGCGCAGCTCGCCGATGCGGCGGAGGACCGCCTGGATGCGCGGCGCCTTCTGCTCGGGCCAGGTGGCCGCGGAGATCGCCTGCTCCACCTCTTCCACGGGCGCGTCGCGCACCGCCTCCCAGGTGGGGAACCGGGCCCGGAGCTGCTTGAAGGCCCGGCCTGAGTCGCGGTTCCTGGTCCTGTGCGAAAGGAGCGACGAGACCAGCTCGCTGAGCGGGTCCATGTCGTGGAAGTAGGCGATGGGGCACCCGTACGCCGCACACAGGCGTTCGTGGACTACGAGGGCCTTCGCGCGGAGATCGTTCATGGCCGCGCCTCCCGGGCAAAGGCCGGGCCGCACGAGAACATAGCTCACACAGAGACACAGAGGCACAGAGATGAAGTGATCTCCGTGCCTCTGTGTCTCTGTGTGAGCCAATCAGCTCAGCCTCCGCTGCTCCCTCTGCGCCTTGCGCAGCTCGCGGGCGCGCTGGCGGGCGTCGCGCTCCGATTCGCCGGCGAGGCGGACGGTCACCTCCACGCCACCCATCATGGCGAAGCCGCCGATGCGCAGGATGGGAGAGCCGGGGGCGGGGGGCGCTTCGGCGCGCACCTTTTCGTCGAAGCCGCCCATGATGGCGATGCCGTTCATCTCCACGTGCACGCCGGGGGGCACCACGATCTGCACGCCGCCCATCAGCGCGAAGACGTTGACCTCGGTGACGCCGGGGGCGATGCGCGCCTGGCGGAAGTCCAGCTCCGCGCCCCCCATCACGGCGATCACGTTGAGCTGGCGCGGCGGGGCCCACGCGCCGCGGCGGGTGGCGCCCCCCATCACCGCCACCACGAACTGCTGCTCCGCCACCTGCGACGGGTGGGCGATCTGCACCTCGCCGGCCGCCGCGGGGGCGGGCACGCCGGGCGGCACCACGGCGGGGAGGTCGGCCACCAGGGCGCGGAGCTCTTCGAGGGTGGTGGCGCGCTGGGCCCCGTCCAGGCGCGACTGGAGCTCGTCCGCCTCCAGGTGCTCTTCGGCGAAGCCGCGGCAGAGCTCGGCGATCACGCGCTCGCGCGTCTGCTCCAGCGGCACGGGACGGAGCGGTTCGGGATGGGCCATGGCGGTTTCGCGGACGGGTTCGGAGTGCGTCGAGCGGTCACGGGCACGCAACGTAGAGGCCGCTCCCGGGCACAACAAGGCTCCCGGGCATGGTCGTTGCGCCTGTCCCTGTCACGAAGTCAGTTCTCACCCGCCGTAAGGAGAGTACCGATGCGAATTCGCAGCTCGCTGGTCATGCTGGCGCTCGTCGCAGTGTCGGCCGCGTGCACGGCGAAGGTGGAGGACAAGGGAAGCCTGCCGGACGTGGACGTGAAGGGCGGCGACGCTCCGAATGTGGACGTGGACCCCGCGACGGTGCAGGTCGGCTCGGACACCAACACCGTGGTGACGCCCACGGTGGACGTGCAGCCCGCCGAGGGGAACAAGCAGTAGCGATTTGCCGGGCGCAGGCGGGCGCCGCCTCCGTGCGGGCTCGCCTGCGTCTTCTTGCGGACACACCACCCCGCTCACGGGGACCGAGGAGTACAGCGATGCGTAAGTGGATGGCGGCCGCGACCGTCGTGGCCGTGCTGACGGCTGCGGGCTGCAAGAAGGACCGTCCCGCGGGCGCCGCCGGCGCCGCCGCGGGCTCCACCGCGTCCACCGGCGGCCCGGCCGCCGGCGCCCCCGCCGACGAGGAGACCGTCCCCGGCGGCTTCACGGTCGACACCCAGAAGGTGGAGAATCTCTCGGGCGCGGGCACCACGGTGAACGAGCCGGACTGAACGGCAGTGCCTGGTGCCTAGTGCCGAGTGCCTAGTAACTGAAGTCCTGAGGTGTCAAACACTAGGCACTGGGCACTAGGCACTAGGCACTAGGCACTTCTCACTCCCTGATTCTCGCGTGACGCAAACCGACTCCGGACGGACACCAACGTTGGGCTCGCCCGTGATGAGGATCGAGCTCGTGGGCGACTGCGCCGTGCAGGTGGTGCTGGGGGATGTGCCCGATGAGACGACCCGGCGGCGCATCGCGGCCGCGGGGACGCGGCTGCGCGCGGCCGGGCTGCCGGAGGTGGTGGAGGTCGTGCCTGGATTTACCTCGATCACCATCCACTACGATCCGATCCAGGTGACGAAGCGCACCTCGTCGGTACGGTGGGTGGGGCGGTCGCTCCTGCGCCTGCTCGCGGACCTGGACGAGTCCGCGGGGGATGAGGGGCGTGTCGTGGAGATCCCGGTATGCTACGGCGGGGAGTTCGGGCCGGACCTGGAGGCGGTCGCGGCGCTGCACGGGATCGCGGCGGACGAGGTCGTGAGGCTTCACGCCGCGGGCGAATATCGTGTGCACCTGGTCGGGTTCGTCCCCGGATTCCCCTATCTCGGCGGACTCCATCCACAGCTCCATACGCCGCGCCGCGAGACGCCGCGCACCTCCGTTCCCAGGGGGAGCGTGGGGATCGGCGGGGCGCAGACGGGGATCTATCCCGTGGAGTCGCCGGGCGGGTGGCAGCTCATCGGGCGCACGCCGCTGCGGCTCTTCGATGCGCAGGGCGATCCGCCCGCACTCCTGCGCGCGGGGGACCGGGTGCGCTTCCGGGCGGTGGACGAGGCGGCGTTCCGGGCGCTGGAGGGGGGCACGTGATGGAGGTGCTCCGGCCGGGGCTCCTCACCACGGTGCAGGACCTGGGGCGCACCGGGTTCCGGGACCAGGGCGTGCCCCTCAGCGGCGCCGCGGACCCGGTGGCGCTCCGCGTCGCCAACCTGCTGGTGGGGAACCCCGAGGGCGCCGCGGGGCTGGAGATGACCCTCGCGGGGCCGCGTCTCCGCTTCGGGCGAGACACGGTGGTCGCGCTCGGCGGCGCGCCCATGGCGGCGGAGGTGGATGGAGTCGCGATCCCCTACTGGCGCCCGGTGCGCATCCGCGCGGGGGAGACGCTCGACGTGGGCGGCGCGCGCACCGGGTGCCGGGCGTACCTGGCGTGCGCGGGCGGCATCGACGTGCCCGAGGTGCTCGGCAGCCGCAGCACCTACCTCCCCTCCGCTTTCGGCGGGATGATGGGCCGTCCCCTGCGCGCCGGCGACTTCCTGCCGGTGGGCGACGCGGGGGCGCAGGCGGCGGCCGTGTGGAGGGCAATCGAGCGGCGGGGGCGGAGGGACGGGGCGGCTCCCTGGTGGGCAGGGCCGCGCGCCCTTCCCGCCTACGGGCCGGACCCGGTGCTCCTGCTGGTGCCCGGCAGCCACACGGCCGCCCTGGCGCCGTCCGCCCGGGCGCTCCTCTTCAGCGAGCGGTTCCGCGTGAGCAAGCACTCGGACCGCATGGGGTGCCGCCTGGAAGGGCCGGCGCTCACCCTCTCCACTCCGCGGGAGCTCACCAGCGAGGGCGTCGCGCCGGGAACGGTGCAGCTTCCCCCCGGCGGCTCGCCCATCGTCCTGCTGGCGGATGGCGGCACCACCGGCGGATACCCGCGCATCGGCCACGTGGCCACGGTGGACCTCCCGCGCCTGGCTCAGCTTCGCCCCGGCGACACGCTGCGCTTCCGCGAGACGATGCTGGACGACGCCCACCGGCGCCTGGTGGCGCGCGAGCACGCCATCCACCAGCTGGCGCACGCCATCCGCCTGCGCGTGGCGAACGGCTGAGTTCCCGGTCATCCATGCCGACCATCGACCTCAACTGCGACCTGGGCGAGAGCTTCGGCGCGTACCGCATGGGCGACGACGCGGGGGTGCTGCCGTACGTGACCTCGGCCAACGTGGCGTGCGGCGCCCACGCGGGCGATCCCTCGGTGATGCGGCGCACGGTGGCGGCGGCGCTGGAGCACGGCGTGGCGATCGGCGCGCACCCGGGGCTCCCCGACCTGGCGGGCTTCGGGCGGCGTGAGATGAGGATCTCACCCCAGGAGACGTACGACCTGGTGCTCTACCAGGTGGGGGCGCTCGCCGCGTTCGCGACGGCCGCCGGCACCGCGCTCCGCCACGTGAAGCCGCACGGCGCGCTCTACAACATGGCGTGCGCGGACGCCGCCCTGGCCGAGCCCATCGCCCGCGCGGTCCGCGACCTGGACGCGCGGCTCATCCTCTTCGGTCTCCCGGGCAGCGCCCTGCAGCGCGCCGCGGAGGCGGCCGGGATCCCCTTCGCGCGCGAAGCCTTCGCGGACCGCGCCTACGCCCCGGACGGCTCGCTCGTCCCGCGCGGCACCCCGGGCGCCGTCATCGACGACCCCGACGTTGCGGTGCGCCGCGCCATCACCATCGCCGCGGAGGGACGCGTCGTCACGGCACAGGGGGGCGATCTGATGCTGGCCGCGGACACCCTCTGCGTGCACGGCGACCGCCCGGACGCGGCCCGCTTCGCGAAGATGCTGAGGGAGGGGCTGGAGAGCGCGGGGGTCCGCGTGGCGGCACCGAACGCGGGAGGATGACGGTGGAGAAATCGGCACGGAGGAGCGCCCTCACCGGCGCGGCGTTCCTGATGGCGACCTCGGCCATCGGGCCGGGCTTCCTCACGCAGACGGCCGTCTTCACGGGCAGGCTGGGAGCCAGCTTCGGCTTCGCGATCCTGGCCTCCGTCATCCTCGACATCGGCGCGCAGCTCAACATCTGGCGCGTGATCGCGGTGGCGGAGCGGCGGGCGCAGGATATCGCCAACATGGTGGCGCCGGGGCTGGGGACGCTCCTGGCCGCGCTGGTGGCGCTCGGCGGGCTGATCTTCAACATCGGCAACGTGGCGGGGGCCGCTCTGGGGCTGCAGGCGCTCTTCGGGGTACCGCTCGCCGCGGGCGCGCTGGCCAGCGCCTCCGCAGCGGTGGGGCTCTTCCTCTTCCGCGACGCCGGGCGGGCGATGGACCGCTTCGCGCAGGTGCTGGGCTTCGTGATGATCGCCCTCACCCTGTACGTGGTGGCTACCTCGCGCCCGCCGCTGGGCGAGGCGCTCCTCCGCTCCGTGGCGCCGCTGGAGCTCGATTGGATCGCGGTGGTCACGCTGGTGGGCGGCACGGTGGGCGGCTACATCACCTTCGCGGGCGGACACCGCCTGCTGGACGCGGGGATCTCCGGGCGGGCCGCGCTCCCCGAGGTGTCGCGCAGCGCCGTTACGGGAATCGCCGTCACCAGCGTCATGCGCGTCGGGCTCTTTCTGGCGGCGCTGGGCGTGGTCTCCGCCGGCTTCACGCTGGACCCCGCCAACCCGCCCGGCTCCGTCTTCCAGCACGCGGCGGGCGAGGTGGGGCTGCGCCTCTTCGGGCTGGTGATCTGGTGCGCCGCCGTCACCTCCATCGTGGGCGCCAGCTACACCTCCGTCTCGTTCCTGCGCACCCTCAGCACGCGCGTGGAGACCCGCCAGCGCACCACCATCATCCTCTTCGTTCTCCTCTCCACCGCCGTCTTCCTGGCCGTGGGCCGCCCCGTGCAGCTCCTGGTCGCCGCCGGCGCCGCCAACGGCCTCATCCTCCCGCTCGCCCTGGGCGCCATGCTCATTGCCGCGCGCCGCACCGCCATCACCGGCGACTACCGCCACCCGCTGTGGATGTCCCTTTTCGGCTGGGCGGTGGCGCTCGCCATGGCCGCGATGGCCGCGTACACCATCGTCACGACCTTTTAGCTCACACAGAGACACAGAGGCACAGAGACGACTTCATCTCCGTGCCTCTGTGTCTCTGTGTGAGCCCTGTCTCTTACCGTAATGCGCCCGCCAGCTCCTCCAGCTCGGCCCAGCGGGCGTAGAGGGCGTCCACCTTTTCGCCGGCCTCGCGGAACTGCGCGGTGACACGCTGCACCTCGTCCTGGCCGGCGGAGTAGAGGGCGGGGTCGGCGAGGCGGGCCTGCAGCTCCTCCTTGCGCGCCTCTGCCTCCATGATCGCCTCCTCCATCCCGTCCAGCTCGCGCTTCTCCTTGTAGCTCAGCTTGCGCTCGCTGGAGGGGCGCGTGGGAGCGGCGGGGGCGGACTTGCGCGGAGCGGGGACGGCGGCGGCTTCGGCCTCGCGCTGCTCCTTGAGGCGGCGGTACAGGTCGTAGCCACCCGCGTGGCGGCGGAGGACGCCGTCGCCCTCGAAGGCGATCAGCCCCGTGGCCACCTTGTCCAGGAAGAACCGGTCGTGCGTCACCAGGAGCACGCACCCCGGGTAGCCGGAAAGGACCTCCTCCAACACCTGGAGCGTCACCAGGTCCAGGTCGTTGGTGGGCTCGTCCAGGATCAGCAGGTTGGCCTCGCGCAGGAAGAGGCGGGCCAGGAGCAGCCGGTTCTTCTCGCCGCCGGAGAGCGACTTCACCTTCTGGCGCTGCTGGGGAACGGGGAAGAGGAAGGTCTCCAGGTGCGAGCGCAGGTGGATGCGCTCGCCGCCCACCGTCACCCAGTCCTGCTCCGCTGCGGCCTCGTACACGCTCAGCTCCGGGTCCAGCTCCTCGCGGCGCTGGTCGAAGTAGGCGATGTGCGTGTTCTTCCCCAGCTCCACCTCGCCTGCGTCGGGCGGTTCGGTGCCCATGATGATGCGCAGGAGCGTGGTCTTCCCCGCCCCGTTGGGCCCGATGATGCCGATGCGCTCGCCCGCCTGCAGGATGGTGCTGAAGTCGCGGATGAGCGTGTGAGCGCCGAACGACTTGCCGATGCCATGAAGGTTGAGCACGGTGCGCCCCAGCCGCGGCGCGTCGGCGGCCGCGATCTCCACCGTGGTGCGATTGGGGAGGCGCTTGTCGCGGTGCTCGCCCTGCAGGTCGTCCAGGCGGTTGATGCGCGCCTGCTGCTTCCCCGTGCGGGCGCTGGGGGAGCGGCGCACCCACGCCAGCTCCTTCTCCAGCAGGCGGCTGCGCTTGTCCGCCTCCACCGCCAGGCGGGCGGTGCGCTCGGCCTTGGCCTCCAGGTACTCCGTGTAGCCGCCGGGGAAGGGCGTCAGCTCGCCCGGCGACACCTCGATCATCCGGCTCACCACGCGGTCCAGGAAGTACCGGTCGTGGGTGATGAGCATCACCGCGCCCGGGTACTCGCGCAGGCGTCCTTCCAGCCAGAGCGTGGTGTCGGCGTCCAGGTGGTTGGTGGGCTCGTCCATCAGCAGCAGCTCGGGCTCCTGCAACAGGACGCGCGCCAGCGCCGTGCGCTTCCTCTCGCCGCCGCTCAGCCCTTCCACGGGGCGGTCCCAGCGGTCCACCTGCAGGCGTGTGAGGATCGCCTCCATGCGGTGCTCGTAGTCCCAGCCGCCCAGCGTGTCGATGCGGGAGGCGAGCTCGCCCTGGCGGGCCAGGAGGCGCTCGGTGTCGCCCTCGCCGCGCGCGAGCTGGCCGGAGACGGCGTGGTAGGCGCCGATGGCGTCGTTCAGCTCCGGCGTGCCTCCCGCCACGGCGCTGAGGATGGTGGCGCCCGGCTCGAACTCGGGCTCCTGGGCCAGGTACCCCACCCGCATCCCGCGCTGGTAGGCGAGCGTCCCCGAGTCGGACCCCTCCAGCCCGGCGATGATGCGGAAGAGGGTGCTCTTCCCCGACCCGTTGACGCCGATGAAGCCCACCTTCTCGCCCTCGTCGATGGCGAACGAGACGCCATCGAAGAGGACGCGGGGACCGAAGCTCTTGTGCAGGTTCTGGACGTTGACGACGTTCATGCTCGCTCAGTGTGTGGACCGGCCGGCGTGGCGCGAGTCCAAGTGTACACGCCCGCCCCCCCGTGGTTCAACCCGCGGGAACACGCGCCCCCTGGCGGCGTACCGGGAGCGCCCCGCTTCTTGCAAGGAAGGCGGGAAGCAAACCGCGCAGGAACCCGAGCCGTCGTGGTACCCCATGCTGATGTGGCTGCTCTTCTTCTTCGTGGCGTTCGGCGCGAAGGCGATCCTCGCCGTCGCCATGATCTACCTGATGCTGGAGTCGGAGCGCGACTGCGCCAACTGCGCCTGCGACACCATCCCCATCCGCATGGGCGGCTGGGGGCGCGCCCTCACGGCGCTGTCCATGGGATACGTGCAGCGCCGCTGGTGCCCGCGCTGCGGCTGGGAAGGGCTCACCCGCAGCGGGAGGATGGGCCACGCGGGCGCCACCTCCTCCACCGGCGCGCCCTCGCTCCGCTGAGCGCACGCGAGAGTGGACTTTCGACGCCCCGCCGGGAAACCCGGCAGGGCGTTCGTATCCCGTGGAGCGGCGAAACGTCCTCGCGGGAGGACGGCGGCCGAAACCGCGAATCCGGGCCCGGCGAGGGAAGCCGTTGCGGCGCATCCACATCGAACGGTGGAGCGAGCCGCCCCGCGCGCGGCCCCGCCTTTGCCCGATGGCGCATCGTCCGCAATCCTCCGCTTCCCGACACACGTGCTCCCATGATTTCCCGACGCATCTTAGCCGCCGCGCTCTGCGCGATCCTTTCCGCATCCGCCGCCGGGGCGCAGACCGCCGCGGTCCAGGGACGCGCCCTGGCCGACGACGGAGCACCGGTGCCGCTCTCCGTCATCCGACTGCTTCCCGCCACCGGGGGGAGCGGACGCACCGTGCTCACCGACGCGCGCGGCGCCTTCCGCTTCGACACGGTAGCCGCGGGCAGCTACCGGCTGCGCATGGAGCGCATCGGCTACACCGCCCCGCCGTCGGCCGAGTTCGTGGTGGGCGCCGGGGGCACGAGCGAGCACACGCTGCGCGCCGCGCTGCAGCCGGTGGTGCTGGAGGGGGTCACCAGCGGCCGGCCGGCGTGCTACACGCGCGACCGCCTGGGCGAGTCTCCCGCCGTGCAGACGCTCTGGCGCGAGGCGATCAAGGGAGTGGAGCAGCGCCGCGCCTTCGCCGCCCAGTACGCCTACCGCTACAACATGCGCACGCGGGGGGCGGCCCACCTGCGCCTGCTTCCCGACCGCCGCATCAACAGCGACACCACCATCCTCGTCCACCCGGACTCGGGCCGCGCACGCCGCGCCCGCGCCGAGGCGGCGGGAGACACGGTGCAGGGGAAGTCGCTCATGATCCGGGTGCCGAGCGAGCTCACCCTGCTGCGCGACGACTTCCTGGTGGGCCACTGCCTGGAGGCCAACCCGCAGCTGGACTCCGCGGGCGCCTGGACGCTGCGCTTCCGCCCGGTGGGCGCCGCGGCGCGCGGCGGGCTGGCGCTGGCCGGCGCGCTGCGCCTGGACAGCCGCACCTTCGCCGTGAGGCGCATCGAGTTCCAGTACCTGGACGGGCGGCGCGAGTGGGCGTCCGGCACGCTCGATTTCGCCGAGGTGTCCACCCCGTTCGGCACGGTGCGCCTGCCGCGCTCCAGCCGCGTCCGCGCCGACCCCAGCGGGCGGATGGGGCTCATCATCACGGAGCTGGAGGGCGACATCGACTTCCACGGCTACCGCGGATTCGAGAGGGTGCGCGGCGGCTGATTGGGCCCGCGCGGCGGCGCCGGATGGGGCGCAAATCCGTGCTGGAGCGCGCGTAAGCGGGGGAAACGCTTGCGGTTGCGCGAGGTAAATGGCTCGCTTCTTGCCCGCCGGGGCTGTCCACTCGGCGGGCCTCGTTTTGTGCCCGCGCCTCGCCCGCGCAACACCGATCCGCCCCTGGCGGAGGTGAAGATCGTGACCTCGGCAGACCCCAATCAGACCATCCTGGTGGTGGACGACAACCTGGACAACGTAGAGATCCTCCGCGCGTTCCTGGAATCCCGGGGCTACGTGATCGCGGAAGCGAGCGACGGGAGATCGGCCCTCGCCAAGATGGAGACGGTGAAGCCCGCCCTGGTGCTGCTGGACGTGATGATGCCGGGGATGGACGGGTGGCAGGTGTGCCGCGCCATCAAGAACCACCCCGACTTCGGCGGCACCACCAAGGTGGTGATGGTGACGGCCAAGGGCGCCTTCGAAGACAAGTTCGAGGGCCTGCGCTCCGGCGCCGACGACTACGTGGTGAAGCCCGTGGATTTCAAGGACCTGCTCGAGAAGGTGCAGCGCAACCTCGCGGCGCGGGGGGGCGCGGCGTGAGGATCGTCGGCTACGTACGCAACGAGGGGCTGCAGACGGCGCTGGAGGGCGCCGCCGCGGGGCTGGGCGCCGAGCTCACCCTGCTGCAGGCCGGCGACACGGGGGCGGCCGGGGTGGAGCAGCTCACCGCCGCCATGCGCACCCACCCCGATGTGGCTCTGGTGGAGCCGCGCCCGGACCTGCTCCCCAACCTGCGCGACGAGACGGGCGCCCGCGGCATCTGCCTGCTCGTGGCCTGCAACAACGAGGAGGAGGTGCGCCGCGCCGTGAGCGCCGGGGCGGACGACTGGCTCTTCCTCCCCACCACGGCGGAGGAGGTGGCGTCGCGCATCTGGGCCGTGAGCCAGCGCATCCGCCGCGGCTCCGCGCCCGCGGCCACCTCGCAGGCGGCCGAGCACCTGCGCTACGAGGAGCTCCTCTTCGACCGCTCCACCGGCTTCCCCACCCTGCCCGTGATGCTGGAGCAGGGGCGCGAGATGCTGGAGCGGCGCGGGCGCCTTACGGTGCTCTACATCCAGTTCGTGCGCTACAGCAAGCTGGAAGAGATCTACGGGTGGGAGAAGCTGGACGAGGTGCTGCAGACCACCGCCAACTCGGTGCGCGAGTTCTACGACCGGCGGCGGACCAAGGAGGAGTCGCTCCTGATGGTGTCGCACACGGGCGACGACGACTTCATCTTCTTCACCGACCTGCCGGACCCGGTGGCCGAGGCGGAGCAGCGCATCAACGAGCTGGCCACCGAGCTGGAGCTTCACGTGCGCGCGCGGCTGGAGGGGGAGCACGGCGAGGATGTGGCGGGGCTGTTCGAGATCTACATCGGCTCGGCCACCCTCTTCCGCAACCCCAAGGTGAGGACGGAGCGGCAGATCTACCGCGGCATCCGCGAGGCCGCCGCCGCCGCGCGCGGGGTGGAGAGCCGCGAGCGCACCCGCAAGGTGGCCGACCTCAAGACGCTGCTGCGCGAGGAAGACGTCTACATCGTCTACCACCCCATCGTGGTGACCGCCACGCGCGAGATCTACGGCTACGAGGCGCTGGCCCGCGGCGGGATGCGCGCCCTGCGCTCGCCCGAGGTGCTCTTTGGCGTGGCGGAGGAGGCCAACCTGATCTGGGAGCTCTCGCGCCTCTGCCGCAAGCGCGCCATCGAGGGGATCGACACGCACCTCCAGGAGAACGAGCTCCTCTTCCTGAACATCGATCCGCACGACTTCCGCGACCCCACCTTCCGGTACCTGGACCTGGACGAGCTGGGCGTGGAGCACCCCGAGCGCATCGTGCTGGAGATCACGGAGCGCACCGCCATCACGGACTATCCCAAGTTCGTGGGCTACCTGAACGAGTTCCGCGAGCGGGGCTTCCGCTTCGCCGTGGACGACGCGGGGAGCGGGTACGCGGGGCTGGGGAGCATCGCCAACCTGTCGCCCGACTTCATCAAGCTGGACATCTCCCTGATCGCGGGGATCGACACCAACTTCATGAAGCAGAACCTCGTGGAGACGATGGTGTCCTTTGCCAACGACCACGGGATCAAGGTGATCGCCGAGGGGGTGGAGCGGGAGGAGGAGTTCGCGGCGGTGAAGCGGCTGGGGGTGCACCTCACGCAGGGCTTCCTGTTCCACAACCCCGGCACCATGCACCACGCGGGCGGCGTGGCGGGGGACGGGGTGAAGGGCGAGCCGAACCACAACTGATCGGGCTCACACAGAGACACAGAGGCACAGAGATGAAGTTCGTCTCTGTGCCTCTGTGTCTCTGTGTGAGCTCAGGGGCAGCGGCCGGTCTCGCCGAGAAGGGCGGCTTCGGCCTGGCAGGCCTGGCGGATCTCGTTGGACAGGGTGCGGGCGCGCTGCCGGAGCTCCGTGACGTCCGCTCCAGGGTTGCGGATGGCGTAGCCCTCGATGGCGCGATGGGCCTCGCGGTTGGTGGCGGCGGCCTGGACGTACGCGCCCTGGTCCTTTTGCGCCTGCGCGGCGGCCAGGGTGCCGCGGATGCGTGCCACGCTGCCGTGCTCCGGCGCCTCGCGAGGGCGCTCCACCACGGGCTCCGGCGGCCGCTGCGCGACGCGGGGCGCCGGCTCCGTGCGGCGCGGACGCGGGGCGCGCACCGGCGCTTCCGGGGGGTCGTACGTGATGACCGGCGGCTCGTACGTGATGACCGGTGGCGGCTCGGGCTGGGACACCGCTGCGGAGTCGATCCCGGGGTCGTACGGGACGGGATCTTCGACGACCACGGACGGGCCCGGCTCGGGCGTGGTGGCCACCGGCGGCTGCGCGGGGGGGGCCGGAGCGCCCGGGTAGACCGGCGGCGTGTACGTGGTGAAGAGGGTCACGACCACGACGGCGGCGGCGGTCCATAGCGGGATGCGGCCCGCGCCTCCGCGCTCCGACACCCGCCCGATCCCCAGCGCGCCGGAGAGCACCGCCAGCCCCCATGCGAAGGGGCGCAGCATCGGCACCATCCCCGCGAGGGCCAGGAGCAGCGTCGCGATGGCGTACGCGTTCCCGGGGGGCGGCGGGTTGGTGAGCTGCGCGGTCGGGGTGCCCGGCACCGGCGCCGGCGGCGTGTACGCGGGAACGTGCGGCGCGTGGGTCAACACCGGGAACGGGGCCGGCGCGGTGGGGCGCGGCGCGGGAGGCAGCGGGGCCTGGGCGCCGAGCGGCGGGAAGGCGTCGAAGCCGCCCAGGCGCCGCGCGCGCTCGCACCAGGGGCACGCCGGCAGGTGGGTGCCGAACACGTGCTGCGGGTTCGTACGGCAGCTTTCCAGGCTCGCCTCGGCGTGCGCCAGCGTGCGCTCCCACTCGTCGGCCGAGGGGCGCGCGGAGGGGCGCAGGTGGCCCTCGTCGAAGCAGCGCACGAACAGCGTCTGCAGCTCCGGGTGAAGCAGGTCGAAGCGCGGCGCGCTGGGGATGGGGGTGTAGCGGGCGCGCGGCGGGCGCGCGTACGCGAAGTGGCCGGCGGCGATGCGCTCGCCCACCGTGGGCGTCTCGCCGGTGCCGGCGTACACGCCCGCGAAAGGGTGCGTCCCCTCCATCAGCAGCTGGAAGAGGAGGACGGCCAGGCCGAACCGGTCGTGCTCCGGCGCGCGGTCCACCTCCGCGAAGTTCACCCCGTGAAGCTCCGGCGGGGTGAACTCGGGGCGGCCCACGCGGCAGCGGTACACGGCGCCCGTGGCCGGGTCGCGCACCTGGAACGAGTCCGTGTCCACCAGCGTCACCAGCGCGTCCGCGCCGGCCAGGATGTTGGACTCGTTGATGTCGCCGATCACGTAGCCGCGCGCGTGGACCGCGCGCAGGCAGGCGGCCAGGTTGCGGGCCGTGCGGTGGAGGTAGCGGTGGTTGAAGGCGGGGATCTTCGCCCGGCGCGTGCGCGGGTTGAAGAGCTCGAACACCTTCACCCGGTCGCGCGGGATGCGGGGCATCAGGTACCCCACCACGGCGCCCTTGCGGTTGCGCAGCAGGTCCGCCGGCCAGGTGAACGAGATGTGGCCGCGCCCCGCCATCGGGTCCACCGGGGGCGCCTGCAGCATCACCTGCAGCTTGGGCCCGCGGTCCAGGCGGCTGGCGTGGTAGATCTTGGCCACCAGCCCCGGGTGCGCGGCCGGGGCGTACACCATCGCCTCCCCGCCCCTCCCCAGGATCTCGCTCTCGGGAAGGAGCAGCTCCTCGCCGGTAGATTCCCGGCGCGCGCGCACGGCCTGCTGCGCCATCGCGCTACGCGGATGCGGCGGCTTCGCGCACCGCCAGCAGCAGGGTGAGGTCGTCGTCCGCCCGCGCCGTCACGCGCGGGCTGGTGAGGAACGCGTCGAGCCGCGCCTGCGCGTCCTCCGCCGGGAGCGGCTCGGCGGCGAAGAGGAAAAGGGGGTCGAAGAACGGCGCGTGCGGAGCCGCGGCCTTCAGCGCCAGCGACTGCAGGCCGTCGCTGAGCGCCGCCAGCCCCACCACCTCGGCGCGCAGCACCGAGAGCTGCGCCCCCTCCAGCGCGCCCGGCGAGGTGAGGAAGACCGTCTCGTTGGCGTACTCGCCGCGCACGGGCACCGTCAGCGG
Organism: Longimicrobium sp.; assembly: GCA_036388335.1. Taxonomy (GTDB): domain Bacteria; phylum Gemmatimonadota; class Gemmatimonadetes; order Longimicrobiales; family Longimicrobiaceae; genus Longimicrobium. The sequence goes on from DASVSA010000386.1 coordinate 21,435, forward strand.
GTGGAGCGCGCCGTCGGCGGTGCGGACCAGCGCGGAGCCGTCGCCCACCTGCGCGGCGCAGGCGGCGCCTTCCGTGGCCACGGCCACGATCAGCGTGGTGGCCAGGTCACGCGGCTCGGCGCCCTGCTCCGCCGCGCCCTCGTTCACGGCGGTGCGCGCGGCCTCCAGGGCGCCGCGCAGCGCCTCCTTCCAGGCGTCGTCGTCCGCAACGGGGTGCGGATCGGCGGCGCAGAGGTAGGCGAGCGCCGCGTCGGCCGCCAGGCGGGAGCCGCGGTCGGCCAGCGGGGCCGAGCCGGCGCCGTCGGCCACGGCGGCCACCAGGGTGCCGCGGGGGGTCACGCACCAGGCGTGGGCGTCCTGGCAGGGGAGGCCCGCCTGCACGTGGCTGGTGCCCTGTACCGAGCTCGCCGTCACCCGCCATCCCGCCGCCGCCACCGGCGCCGGCGCCGGCTCCACCGTCTCGGTCATACGGCCGCCCACCCCACGGCGGGGAGCGGCACCTGCTCGTCCGGCTTGGCCTGGCTCACCTGCGCCATGCTGGCCGAGAGCCAGATGAACAGCTCGCGGAAGCTGAGCCCCTTGAGCTTCAGCGGGGTGCGCACCACGATCTTGCCCAGCCGGTCCATGTCCGCGCCCTCCACCCCCACGGCGAAGAAGGCCACGCGCCGCGCCGCCTCCTCGTCGTGGAGCCGCCGGGTCGCCGCCTCCACCACCGCCTCCGACTCGCCCTGCGGCGCGCCATCGGTGATCAGGAATACCCAGGGGCGGTAGTACGCGATGCCGTTGGAGCGGTAGCGCGACTTGCGCGCCTCCACCAGGTCCAGCGCCTTCTGGATCCCCTCCCCCATGTGGGTGAGCCCTTCGGCCTCCAGCGTCCCGGGGGTCCACGCGTCGGGGTTCACGAAGTCCTGCCGCACCGTCACCTCGCTGTCGAACGTCACGATCGCGACCTCCACCCGCCGCGCCGCCACCGGATCGGCCGACACCTCGTCGCGGAAGACGCGCAGCCCCTCGTTGAGCGCCTGGATCGCGGCGCCCTGCATGGACCCCGACGTGTCCAGCAGGAGCACGCAGGGGCAGCGCGGCTCGGGATTGTCCGCGAACTCGACGGCATCTTCCAG
>DASVSA010000387.1:0-3006 GCA_036388335.1 Longimicrobium sp.
AGAGGACGCGCGGCTCTGCCTCACGCGCCACGCCAGCAGCAAGGTGGTGGAGCCGGAGGACCTGTGGCGCATCCGCACCATGGGCTTCCGCGGCGAGGCGCTGGCGGCCGTCCTCGCCGTGTCGCACATGCGCATCGAGACGCGCCGCGCGGACGATGACTCCGGCACCCTGGTGCGCGCCGCGGGCGGCACGCTGGAGGAGGTGCGCCCCGCCGCCCGCCGCCCCGGGACCACCATCGAGGTCCTCAACCTCTTCTACAACACCCCCGCCCGCCGCGCCTTCGTGGACTCCGCCCGCGCCGAAGCCGCGCGCGTGGTGCACGCGGTGGTGCAGCTCGCGGTGGCGCGCCCGGACGTGCGCTTCACCCTGCGCAGCGACGACCGCGAGCTCCTCGACCTCCCCGCCGTGGAGGAGCTGCTGGAGCGCGTGCGGCAGGCGCACGGCGACGCCTTCGCGGACACCCTCCTCCCGCTCATGGGGGAGCGCGGCGACGTGATCGTCTCCGGCTACGTGACGCGCCCGTCGGCGGCCGTGCGGCGCCCGCGGCGCAACACCTTCCTGGTCAACGGGCGCCCCTTCGAGAGCCCCGAGCTGCGCCGCGTCCTGGCCAACGAGCTGGCCGGGATCGTCCCGCGCGGGCAGCATCCCGAGGCCATCGTCAGCATCGACCTCCCCGTGGGCGACGTGGACGTCAACGTGAGCCCGGACAAGTCCACCGTCCGCTTCCGCCGCGCCGGCCAGGTGTGGGCCGCCGTCACGGACGCGCTCCGCTACGCCCTGGGCGAGCGCGAAGCCGTCGCGGGCTTCGCGGCGGCTCCGAGCGTGCCCGAGGTCCCGGCGCAGGCCGCGCTGGATGTGCCGCGCTCCGCGCCTTCCGGGGACGCCTTCACGCGCCGCCTGGAAGCCGCCCTGGCTCCCGACCCCCCGGCGCCGCCCGCCGTGGAGCCAGCAGATTCCGGCTACCGCTACCCGCAGTCCTGGGAGCTGACGGGACGTGCCGCCGCGGTGCGCGAGCGGCCCGCCCCGGACGCGCCACGCCACGGCCTCCCCGAGAACCCGTCGTCGCTCATCCAGGTGGGCAACGTCTTCCTGGTCTGCTCGGCCGACGACGGGATGTTCGTGGTGGACCAGCACTCCGCCCACGAGCGCGTCAACTACGAGCGCCTCCGCGAGCGGTACGAGCGCGACGGGCGCAACACCGAGGTCCAGCCGCTCCTCTTCCCCGAGACTCTGAGGCTTTCCGCCGACCGCGCGGCGCTCCTGGAGGAGATGAAGCCGTACCTGGACCGGATGGGCTTCGAGCTGGCCCCGGCGGGACGCGGCGAGATGTGGGTGCAAGCCGTCCCCGCCGCCCTCGGCGAGGCGGCGCCGGCCGCCGCGCTGGACAAGCTGGTGGATGCGTACCTCACCGTGCGCTCCACGGGCGTGAGCTCCCAAGACGCGGCGGAGGGGATCTCCCCGGCCGAGGACCGCCTCCTCAAGACGATCGCCTGCCACGCGGCCATCAAGGCGGGCAAAGCGCTCTCGGACAAGGAGATCCGCGCACTGTGGAAGGACCTGGTGCGCGTGGACCTCGCAGTCCACGACGTGCACGGCCGCCCCGCCGCGCTCTTCATCCCAGTCGCCGAGCTCGCCCGGCGCATGAGCCGCGGCCTCTAATGTCTTCTCTCGTTTTCTCTGTGTCTCCGTGTCTCCGTGTGAGCCCAGCTTTCTGATGATGGACAGCGTACAGAAGCAGTGGATGCGCGCCCGTGCGCAGCACCCCGACGCGGTCGTCCTGATCCGCATCGGCGACTTCTACGAGCTCTTCGGGCCCGATTCCGAGATCGGCGTGCGCGTGCTGGGCCTCACCCTCACGGCCAAGCGCGGCGCGGGCGGCATGCCCATGGCCGGCATCCCCGCCCGCTCCCGCGACGAGTACGTGGAGAAGCTGGTGCGCGAGGGCTACCGCGTCGCCATCTGCGAGCAGATGGAAGCGGCGGATGACAGCAAGGGGGTGGTCCCGCGCGAAGTCGTGGAGGTCGTCACCCCCGGCGTGGTCATGGCCGACAGCCTCCTGGCCGGCCGCCGCAACCACTTCCTGGGCGCCCTGGCGGAAGACGCGGCCGGCAACCTGGCCCTCGCCGCGGCGGACGTGACCACGGGCGAGCTGGTCGTCACCCCCGCGACGCCCGAGACGCTGGAGTCGGAGCTGGCCCGTTTCGAGCCCGCCGAGCTCCTTCTGTCCATCGGCTGGGGCGAGCGCGCCGTGCCCGGCGCCGAGAGGACGCGCGTGACCCGCCGCCCCGACGTCGCCTTCGACGCGCGCTTCGGCCACGACGAGCTGTGCAACCACTATGGCGTGCAGTCGCTGGACGGCTTCGGGCTGGGGGATGGGGACGCGGCGGCCATCGGGGCACTGGGCGCGCTCCTCTCGTACCTGCGGGAGGTGCGCCCGGCCGGCACGCGCCACCTGCGTCCGCCGCGCATCGAGAACGCGGGCGAGGCGATGGCGCTGGACGAGATGACGCGCCGCAACCTGGAGCTGGTGGAGCCCGTGCGCGCCGAGCCCGGCGCCCGCCCCGGCGAGGGGACGCTGCTGGACGTGATCGACGAGACGCTCACGCCCATGGGCGCACGCCTGCTGCGCGGGTGGATCCTGCGCCCGCTCCTTTCGCTCCCGCGCATCCACGCGCGCCAGGAGGCCATCGCCGGCTTCGTTGAAGACGGCGCGCTGCGCGGCCGCATCCGCGCGGAGCTGGCGGGGGTGCGCGACCTGGAACGGGCGGCCGGCAAGCTGGGCGCCGGCCGCGTCACCCCGCGCGAGCTGCGCGCCCTGGCCGGCTCCCTCGCCCACCTCCCCCGCCTGCGCGCCGTCCTCGCCGAGTCCGAAACGGAGTCGCTGAAGAAGCTCCTGCGCACCCTGGACCCGCTGGAAGACATCCGCGAGCGCATCGACGCGGCCCTCGCCGAAGAGCCGGCGAACGGCTTCGCGGACGGCGAGGTGGTGATCCGCGACGGCTTCG
>DASVSA010000388.1:0-7063 GCA_036388335.1 Longimicrobium sp.
ACGGCGTGTACCGCGGCATCAAGGCGGCCGCCCAGGCCCGGTTCGGGTCGGACGACCTGAACGGGCGCAGGGTGAGCGTGCAGGGCGTGGGGCACGTGGGCGCCTACCTCTGCCAGTACCTGGCCGCCGAGGGCGTGGAGCTGGTGGTGACCGACATCGACCAGGAGCGCGTGCAGCACGTGGTGCGCGAGTTCGGCGCGCGGGCCGTGGGGCTCGACGAGATCTACGGGGTGGAGGTGGACGTGTACGCCCCCAGCGCGCTGGGCGCCACCATCAACGACGAGACGATCCCGCAGCTCAAGGCGCAGATCGTGGCCGGCGCCGCGAACAACGTCCTGGCCGAGGCGCGCCACGGCGACGAGCTCCACCGCCGCGGCATCCTCTACGCCCCGGACTACGTGATCAACGCCGGCGGCCTGATCAACGTGTTCGGCGAGCTCAACGGGTGGTCGGCCGAGCGCTCCATGCGCAAGGCGGGCGACATCTACACCACGCTCATCGAGATCTTCTCGCTGGCCGAGGCCGAGGGCGTCCCCACCTACGTGGCCGCCGACCGCATCGCCGAGCGCCGCGTCGAGGGCATCAGCCGGATCCAGCGTACCTGGGTCTAAAACAAGGCTCACACAGAGACACAGAGGCACAGAGACGAAGTCGTCTCTGTGCCTCTGTGTCTCTGTGTGACGATCGTTCTCAGTGCCGGAAGTTGACCAGCAGCACCTCGGGCGCGCCGTCGCCCGCGAGCTCCTCGCAGGTGGAGTAGCTGTCGTCCAGCCAGGGGCGGATTCCGTCGATGGCGCCGTTCTCCTCGCCGCCGGCCTGGTGGGCGAGCCAGCGCGCCTCTTCGGCGTCGGCGGCGCGGACCACGAAGCCGAAGACGCGCTCGTGGTGGGGCTGCCAGGGGTCCTTGCCGTCCACGCACCACCAGAGGGTATCGTGGCGGGGCGTCAGTCTCCAGAACTTCATCCTTGCTCGCGTGCGGGTGGGTGCGCTCGGTCCGCCCCCAACGTATCGCCCCGCGCCCCGCGGCGGGAGGGCGCACGGTTGCGCGGCGCGCGCGCGCGGTTATCGTTGGGCAGAGTGCGGCATCCACACCCGTTCCACGCAAGGCCATGAAGCGATCCCGGCTCCTCTTCCTCTTTGCGCTCCCCCTGCTGGCGGCGTGCACCGGCCAGCGCCCATCGCAGGACGAGTACGTGACGGTCGTGCGGCAGGTGGTGGCCTTCATCCAGGAAGACACGCGCAAGAACCAGCTCGGCCGCCCCTCCGACGGGCCGCGCTGGGTGGACGTAAAGGGCTTCGCCAAGCGCGCTGCCCAGGCCAGCGGCGATACCATCCCCATCGCCCGCATGATGCAGCTCCTGGGCAGGCCGCGCATCGCCGATCCCAACCAGGTGCTGCTGATCGACAGCGAGGAGCAGGGCGGGCTGGGCGGCACCTGGGTGCGCGAGTACGGCACCTACGTCTCGCCCAACGTGGTGCGCGCCACCGAGGGCCAGATCACCATGATCGTGGTGGGCTACGTCACCGACCGCCGCGCCTTCCCCACCGTCATCTGCGACCGTGTGTGGCGGCTCCGCTATCGCAAGGAGGGCAACGCCTGGCGCCTCGCCGAGCAGCAACTGATGAGGGAGTGCGGCACGGACCGCCGTTGAAACAAAGCTCACACAGAGACACAGAGGCACGGAGATGACTTCATCTCCGTGCCTCTGTGTCTCTGTGTGAGTCAATTTCGCAGCGTCGCGGCGAGCGACTCCACCTCGTCCAGCACGCGGGGCTCGGCGTTGCGCAGGGGGCCGCGCAGGGCGTGGCGGCACGCCTGGTCCAGCCGGGGGGCGTCGCGCAGCAGGGCCGAGGCGTGGGCCATCTGCAGGAGGGCGCGGGCAAGCGTCTCGTCGTCGCCGCCGCGCTCCACCAGCGTCCACGCGTCCCACCACATCTCCTGGTAGAGCGGGCGGTTGCCCACGCCGGCCGCGGCGCGCGACAGCAGGGCGAGGGTGAGCACCCGCTCGTCCGGATGCACGCGGGTGGGGAGGAGCTTCTGGAGCGCCGGGAGGGCCCGGTCGTACGCGCCGCGATGCACCCACAGGCGCGCCAGGTCGTGCTGGAGCTGGGGCTGGCGCGCGCTGCCGCGGCCGTACGCGCGCATGGCCAGGCGGGCCAGGCGCTCCGCGTCGTCGAAGTCCCCCGACTCCAGGGTCAGCAAGAAAAGGCCGTGCAGTGCGGTGGCGCGGATCGCAAGAAGGCCGTGCCGGCGGCTGGCGCGGAGCCCCTTGATGAGCGCGCGGCGGGCGAAATCCGCGGAGCCGCGGCGCGTGTAGAGGCGGCCGAGCTCCACCCATGCCTGCGCGTACGACGACCAGTCCCTCCGCCGCCGCGCCAGGCCCACCGTGCGCCGCAGCCAGGTCTCCGCCCGGGGGAGGCGGCGGAAGTGGAGGGCGAGCACCCCCACGGCCAGCGCGGCGGACGCGTCTTCGGGCGAGGCGAGCGCCCCCGCCTGTGCGAAGGCGAGGGTGGTGTTGGGCGCGCCGCGCTCCTGCGCCCAGCGCGACACCTGCAGGCACACCAGCGTCACGATCTCCGCGCTGGCGCCCGAGGGGTTCCCCACCAGCGCGGCCAGCGTGGTGAGCGACACCTCGAGCGTGGGCTCCACCTCCGCGGCGCGCAGGAGCCGCAGCCGCTCCGCCGCCGCGGGCTGGGCGAAGAGGGCGGCGCGCTCCTCCGGCGACACGGCCGCCCACAGCGTGACGTCGCGAAGGGAGTGCCACAGGAGGAGACCGGCTTCGCCGCGGTGCTCTTCCAGGATCCCCGTGCCCTCCAGCGTCTCGTCCGGCTCGCGCAGGATGGCGGGAGGGATGCACCACCGCCGGATTGTGTTACGGCGCGGAGTGCGCGCCCGTAAGCGCGCGCCGCGTGGTGTCGCTGGCTCCATGACGGCCTCCGGGTTGTGCTCCCGCACGCGCGGCGGGCGCGGAGGGAGGGCGGCTGCGCGGGCGCGCCGGGCCGGCGGGCGCCGCATGTTCACGGAGGGCACCCTTGCGGGAGCGGCCCCCTCCGATATACTGTTGCTCAGGAACCCCACCCAAAAGTAGACAGAGTGGACAGCCGCAGTATAGTCCCCTGTACCGAGCGCGTCAATGGCGGCGAACGATGGGGCCGCACCGCTGGCCCGCCTGCGCGAAGCCGTGGAGCAGCAGGTAGCCGAGCGGTCGTTGCGCCACGCAGCCCGGCAGGTGGGGATGAGCCCCACCGGTCTGCAGAAGTTCCTGTCCGGCACCGCGCCTGCCGAGAGCACCTGCCGAAAGCTTGAGCGCTGGGCGTTCGAGAGGGCCGCCGCCGGCGAGCCCCCGACCGCCGAGAGCGCCCTGGCCGTGCTTCGCTTTCTGGCGGGCGCGCTCCCTCCGCGTCGCCACCCGGAAGCGCTGGGCCGGCTGCTGTCGGTGCTGGAGTCCGCCCACGCCGAAGCCGGGCTCGACCCCGAGTGGCTGGCCGCGGCGCGCCAGGCGGTGGATGCCTCTCCCGACGATCCCCTACCCTAAGCACTTCGATGCGCCTCAAGACTACAGCCGGCTTCCTGGCCTCCCTTTCCGCGCTCCCGCTCCTGCTGGGGGCTTGCGGCGGCGAGCAGGAGACCATCGTGCTCGGCGTGGCCGGGCCGATGAAGGAGACCAACGGCATATCGGTACGGAACGCGGCCCAGATGGCAGTGGACGAGATCAACCGCAAGGGCGGGATCGACGGGCGCAGCATCGAGCTCCTGATCCTGGACGACGAGAAGAGCGAGAAGCGGGGGATCGAGGTCGCGCGCGACCTGCGGGCCAACGAGCGCGTGGTGGCGGTGATCGGCCACGTGAACTCGGCGGTCTCGGTGAAGGCGGCCACCATCTACAACTCGGTGAGCGACAGCGTGCCGGGCGAGCCGGTGGTGGAGATCTCGCCCGCCTCCAGCGCGCCCGCCCTCACCGGGGCGGGGCCGTGGACCTTCCGCGTGACCCCCACCGACCTGGAGTTCTCGCCCGCGCTGGCCCGCCACGCGCGCACGCGCCTGGGGAGCAGCAAGGCGGCCGTGCTCTACGCCAACGACGAGTACGGCCAGGGCGTGACCTCCACCTTCGAGGCGGCGTTCCGCGAGCAGGGCGGCCAGATCGTCTCGACGGACCCGTACCTTCCCGCGGTCATCAAGAACCCGCAGTCGCTCGACGCGTACCTGGTGCGCGCCATCCGGCGAGGCGCCGACGCGCTGGTGATCGGCGGGCAGGCGGACGCGGGGGTCACCATCATCCAGGCCGCGCGCCGCCTGGGCTTCAGCGGGCCCATCATGGGCTCCGACGGCCTCACGGGGGTCAAGGACGCGGGCGCGGTGGGCGAGGGCGTGTTCGTGAGCTCGGCCTTCCTGGCCGACAGCCAGGAGCCGCGGGCGCGCGAGTTCGTGGCGGAGTACCGCCGGCGCTTCTCCAAGTCGCCCGACCACCGCGCCGCGCAGACGTACGACGTGGTGTACCTGCTGCGCGACGCAATCGAAAAGGCCGGCGCGGGCCGCGCCGCCATCCGCGCCCAGCTGGAGAAGGTACGGGGCGACCAGGCCCACCAGGGCGTCTCCGGCATCATCCAGTTCGACGAGAACGGCGACGTGGAGCGCAAGCCGGTTCTGATCGGCGTGGTGCGCGGCGGCGAGCTGGTGACCGCCCGGTAAAAAACGGCGGTTCTCACACAGAGACATGGAGGCACAGAGATGAAGTCGTCTCTGTGCCTCCGTGTCTCTGCGTGATATCGCGGTGGGCGCACTTCCTGCAGCGCGGCGGCCCCTTGAGCCGCACCGAACGCATCGGTCGGCGCGACCCGAACGAGGAGAACGCCCCCGTTGAGCGCTTCCGATCCGCTCTGGTACAAGGACGCCGTCTTCTACGAGCTCCACGTCAAGGCCTTCCAGGACTCCAACGCCGACGGGATCGGCGACTTCGCCGGGCTGATGCAGCGCCTGGACTACGTGCAGAGTCTGGGCGTGGACGTCATCTGGCTCCTTCCCTACTACCCTTCGCCGCTGCGCGACGACGGGTACGACATCGCCGACTACTACAACATCCACCCCTCGTACGGGACGGTGGACGACTTCACGCGCTTCATGGAGGAGGCGCACCGGCGCGGGCTGCGCGTGATCTCGGACCTGGTGCTCAACCACACCTCCAGCGACCACCCCTGGTTCCAGCGCGCCCGCCGCGCGCCCAAGGGCTCGCCGGAGCGTGACTTCTACGTGTGGAGCGACGACGACACGCTCTACAAGGACGCCCGCGTCATCTTCACCGACACGGAGCCCAGCAACTGGACGTGGGACCCGGTGGCGGGGCAGTACTACTGGCACCGCTTCTTCAGCCACCAGCCGGACCTCAACTGGGACAACCCCGCCGTGAAGGAGGCGATGTTCCAGGTGATGGAGTTCTGGCTGGAGCGCGGGCTGGACGGCTTCCGCGCCGACGCGGTGCCGTACCTGATCGAGCGCGAGGGGACGATCTGCGAGAACCTCCCGGAAACCCACGAGATCCTCAAGGAGTTCCGCACCCGGCTGGACAAGAACTTCCCGGGACGCATCCTGCTGGCCGAGGCCAACCAGTGGCCGGACGACGTGCGCCCCTACTTCGGCGACGGCGACGAGTTCCAGATGGCGTTCCACTTCCCCCTGATGCCGCGCATCTTCATGGCGGTGAGGCAGGGGATCCGGAAGCCGATCGTGGAGATCATCGAGCGCACGCCGCCGATTCCCGAGGACTGCCAGTGGTGCATGTTCCTGCGCAACCACGACGAGCTCACCCTGGAGATGGTGACCGACGAGGAGCGCGACTACATGTACCGCGAGTACGCCGCCGACCCGCGGATGAGGCTAAACCTGGGCATCCGCCGCCGGCTGGCGCCGCTGATGGACAATGACCGGCGCAAGATCGAGCTCCTCAACTCGATCCTCTTCACCATGCCGGGGTCGCCGATCGTGTACTACGGCGACGAGCTGGGGATGGGCGACAACATCTTCTTGGGCGACCGCGACGGGGTGCGCACGCCCATGCAGTGGTCGCCGGACCGCAACGCCGGCTTCAGCCGCGCGGAGGCGGCGCGCCTCTTCCTGCCTCCCATCTCCGACACGCAGTACGGCTTCCAGGCCATCAACGTGGAGGCGCAGGAGCGCTCGCCCTTCTCGCTCCTCAACTGGACGAAGCGGCTGATCGAGGTGAGGAAGCAGCACCACGCCTTCGGGCGGGGGAGCATCGAGTTCCTGCAGCCGGAGAACCCGCACGTCCTGGCCTACATCCGCGAGTACGAGGGCGACGCCATCCTGGTGGTCAACAACCTGAGCGGCACGGCGCAGGCGGTGCAGCTGGACCTCTCGCGCTTCGCGGGCCGCGTGCCCGTGGAGCTGCTGGGGCAGACCTCGTTCCTCCCGGTGGATGAGACTCCCTACGCGCTCACGCTGAGCCCGTACGGCTTCTTCTGGTTCGGCCTGCGCCCCGTGCGCGTGGAAGCGGACGCCGGGAACGACGTGCCGGCGGAGTGGGCGGAGGCGGAGGCGCGCATCTTCGAGGACGCGGGCGTGCTGGCGGGGATGGTGTCCGCCGTGCCGCACGAGTGGCTCCGTGCGCAGCGCTGGTTCCGCGGCAAGGCGCGCGAGATCCTCTCCACCGAGCTGGTGGACCAGGCCATCGTGAGGCCGGAGCGCGGCCCGCGCGCCATCGCCTCGATGCTGCGGGTGAAGTACGAGGAGGGGGAGCCGGAGCTCTACTTCCTCCCGCTCTCGCTTCACCCCACGCTGCAGCCGGGGGTGAACCCGGAGGCCATCGTCTCGCAGTCTACCGAGGCGGGGGAGTTCCGCGTCTTCGAGGCGCTCCACGACCGCCGCTTCGCCGGCGCGCTGCTGGACGCCATGCGCGAGGAAGCGGCCATCGAGGGGACGAACGGCCGCCTGGTCGCGCGCCGCGGGCCCGCGTTCGAGGAGCTGGACCGGCAGCGCGGCCCCATCCGCCCCATCTCGGGCGAGCAGAGCAACACCTCGCTCATCGTGGGCGACACGGCCATCCTCAAG
>DASVSA010000389.1:0-9008 GCA_036388335.1 Longimicrobium sp.
TGTGTCTTAGCTGGTGCCGAAGATCTTGAAGTACTCGGCCGGCCTGATGATCTGGACATCGCAGAAGTTTTTGATCTTTTCGAAGTCCGCGACGTTTTCAGTCACGACGGCGGCGTTGGCCCGCCGGGCTGTGCGCGCGATGAGCACGTCGCGGATCAGGCGTTGCTGCTCTTCCTTGGAGATCGCCGCGATTCGCCCGCGCTTGTGGGATCTGAGCCCACGGAGCAGGGAGTTGAGCACCTTGCCGGCGATCCACCAGTCTTCGCCGGTAGGCTCGAGGAGACGGCCCGTCGCCTCGTAGTGCTTCCACATGTGACCGTACTCACGTACCGCTGCCGCGTCTTTTGCGCCTGCGGTCAGTTCCTGTACGACGACGGCAGACATAAAAAACCCGGCGGGGAAGTCCGCCGGGTTGTACCGAATGAAAATGTTCGTGTCGAACGTCACGCCGTGCACCGTTCCATCATCAGAACTCCCACAGCTCAGGGTTCTCGCGGATCGACTTCCACATGTCGAACATCAGCTTGTCGGCGATCGAGCCGGACAGCCGGTACTGGACGCGTCCGTCGGTGCTGTGAACTGAGACGTCGACCTCTGTGCGCCGTGCGAGCTCCAGCGCCGCGTCGATCGCCTGTTGCCGGTCCTCATGGGTGCTCTTGATGCTCCGCCGCACGCGAACGACCCATAATCCATCCCTCAGCTCGGCGTGCACGTTCACCCGCCCGCCGCGCGGCTTGACCGGAGCGACGGATCGCGGATCTGCACTCTTGCTCTTCGCCATTTCGCACCTGCGTGGTGAACTGCCGGAGGCCTCGGTCAACGTGAATCATACGGAGGTTTTCCACCTGCGCAACTGCCCCACGATAGGTGTGCAAACCGTTGCGCCATACGGCCTAAGAGCGATCCGATTGGAGCCACGGCGATCAGTTCATCTCTGTGCCTCTGTGTCTCTGTGTGAGCCCGTTGTGTCGGGCTCCGCGAGCGAGTCGGGGGCGGCGCTGTCCACGGGTGCGACGACGCGGCCGCGGTCCACGCGGCAGACGGCGGGGGGCTCGGTGCCGGCGAGGACGTACTCGCGGCGGGCGGCGGCGGGGGGGCAGGCGCCGGTGAGGGGCTGGCCGGTGGCGGGGTCCGCCGCGACGGCGACGACGCCGGCGGGCATCGCCCAGGGGGCCGGGGCGCGGCGGCGGGCGTAGGTGGAGCGCATCATCTCGCCCCAGATGGGAGCGGCCACTGTGCCCCCGAACGCGCCCGCGCCGATGGAGCGCGGACGGTCGAAGCCCACCCAGAGCGCCGTCACCATCTCCGGCGTGTAGCCCACGTACCAGACGTCGGTGCCGTCGTTGGTGGTGCCCGTCTTCCCGGCCATGGGCACGCGGGCGGGGAGGCGCGTGCGGGCCTCGCGCCCAGTGCCGCGCATCGCCGCGTCGCGCAGGATGTCGGTGGTCACGAAGGCCAGGGCGGGGGTGAGGGTGCGCACGCCGCGCCCGCGTCCGTCGTACACCACTTTGCCGGTGCCGTCTGCCGCGCGGCGAACCAGGAAGGGCTCCACGCGCATCCCGCCGTTGGCGAAGGCGGTGTAGGCGCCGGCCATCTCGATGGGCGCCACCGCCCCCGCGCCGATGGCGGACGAGGGGTAGGGCTGCACCTGCGAGCGGATGCCGAAGCGCTGCGCCACGCCCGGGATCGTCTGCCATCCCAGCCCCTGCGCCAGCTGCACGGCCACCGTGTTGACCGACTCCACCAGCCCCTCGCGCACCGTGATGGCGCCGCGGAAGCGTCCGTCCGAGTTGCGGGGCGAGTACACCTGCCCGCCGCGCAGCGGGATGCGCAGCGCCGTGTCCTGCATCACCGTGGCGGCCGTCGTCCCCGCCTCCAGCGCGGCGGCGTAGACGAGCGGCTTGAAGGAGGAGCCCGGCTGCCGGCGCGCCGCCGTCACCCGGTTGAAGTGCGAATCCTCCCAGTCGCGCCCACCGACCATCGCCAGGATCTCGCCCGTTCGCGCATCCACCGTGACCATGGCGCCCTGCAGGTACGTGGTGCCGGCCGGCGTGACGGAGCCTGCCGCGCCCTTGCGCGGCCCGCGGAACCAGGTCTCGCGCTCGATGCGTTCGAGGCCGCGCACCAGGGCCGTGTCGGCGGCGTTCTGCGCGGCGGGGTCGATGGTGGTCCAGATGCGGGCGCCGGTGGTGCCGTATTGCGGCCCCACGTGCTGGGCCAGGAACTGCCGCGCCTGCTCGATGACCCACTGCGGGCGCGCGGAGTAGCCGTGGTTGGGGGCGAGGCGGATAGGGGTGCGCTTCGCCGCGTCGGCCTGCGCGCGGGTGACCACGTTGTTCTGCGCCATCAGGTCCAGCACCAGGTTGCGCCGGTCCAGGGCACGCTCCGGGTTGATCTTGGGCGAGTACACGCCGGGGCCCTTGGGGAGGGCGGCCAGCATCGCCGCCTCCGCGATGCTGAGCTGCGCCGCGCCCTTGCCGAAGTAATGGCGCGCGGCGGCCTCGATGCCGTACCAGCCGTGGCCGAAGTAGATCCAGTTGAGGTACGACTCCAGGATGCGCTCCTTGCCGTGCCGCTGCTCCAGCTCCAGGGCCAGCCGCATCTCGCGAAGCTTGCGCTCGGCCGTCTGCTCCTGGCGGTTCACCTGCTCGGGGTACATCGCCCCGATCAATTGCTGCGTGATGGTGGATGCGCCCTCGCGGTCGCCGCCCAGCGTGTTGCGGAGGGCGCGGGCCACGGCGCGCGGATCCACGCCTGAATGCTCGAAGAAGCGCCGGTCCTCCACCGCCACGAAGGCCATGGGCACGTAGCGCGGCAGGGAGCGCATGGTTATGACCGTGCGCACCTGCGGGCCGAGCTCCGCGATCAGCGAGTTGTCGCGGGCGTAGACGCGGGCGCTCTGAGTGGGGGCGCGCAGGGTGATTTCCTGCGCGGCGGCGGGTGCGGCGAGGAGGATCGCCGCGGATAGTACGAGTCGGTTGAGCATGGGGAGAATATAATCACACGGAGACACGGAGGCACAGAGAAGAACGGATCTCCGTGCCTCCGCGTTTCGGTATAAGGCTTATTGCTGGGCAGTCGCCGCGGTCTGGGGGAGGAGGCCGCGGCCCGCGTAGGGCTTGCCGCCGTGGTGGACGGCTCCCAGGACGCGCTCGCCGTAGCCGTTCTCGGGGTCGCGGCCGCGGCGCATGGCGCGCTGCACGGCGACCTCGCCGCGGTTGTACGCGATCACGGCCAGGCGCACGTCGCCGTCGAAGAGCTCGAGCATGTTGCGGAGGTTGGTGAAGCCCACGCGCATGTTGGTGTCGGGGTCCAGCAGCTCGCGGGGGGTGTCGACCTCCGGGTCGATGTCGCGGGCGGTGCCCAGCATCACCTGCGTGAGGCCCAGCGCGCCCCGGTTGCCGGCGTCCGCGTCGAAGACGCTCTCCACGCGGATGAGGCGGAAGGCGAGCTCGGGATCGATGCGCTGCGCCACGGCCGCGTCATAGATGCGCCGGGCGAGCGGCCGGGTGACGTTGTACCGCTCCACGAACCCGGTCACCTCCGCCTCGCGCCCCGACTCGGCCGGCGCGATGGCGCGGCGTAGGTAGCGCGCCTCCACCAGCAGCGGCGGCTTGGGAAGGGGCGCGCCGACGTGCTTCATCGTGTCCGGCGGACCCACCGGCGGGCGGAAGACCGACGCCACTCCCGACGTGTTGAGCGCGATGGCCAGCGCGCCCGGGATCACCAGGGCCGCGGCCAGCAGCATCCTCCACCAGGGCCAGGCGGCTACCCGTCCGGTTACCTGCCTCGGTTCCCGGCGCCGTCGTTCGGTCATAGGGCAAAGATCCGGGGTTGGAGATGTTGGACGAAGTGCGTGAGTGCGTGAGTGCGTGAGTGCGTTAGTAACCGCAAATCACCTCGCACCTGCCGGGCTTCGCACCTGCGACTCACGCAGTTCCGTAAACGCACTCACGCACTCACGCACTCACGCACTCATTACATCGCAGGCAGCCTCAACGTAAACGTGCTCCCCTGGCCGGCTTCGCTCGCCACCGTCAGCTCGGCGCCGAGGAGGCGGGCGAGGTGGCGGCTCACGGAGAGGCCGAGGCCGGTGCCGCCGGCGGTGCGCGTCATCGGGTTCTGGACCTGGCGGAAGGGCTCCCAGATCTGCTCCAGGTGCTCCGGCGCGATCCCCACGCCCGTGTCCGCCACGTGGAAGAGGATCTCGCCGTCGCGGCGATCCACCGAGAACGACACCTCGCCGTGGTCGGTGAACTTGACGGCGTTGCCCAGCAGGTTGATGAGGATCTGCCGGAGCTTGCGCCCGTCGGTCATCACCTCGCCGGGAGGCGGCTCCGGGGCGGTGAAGCGGAGCCGCTTGCCGGCCGCCAGCGGCTCCACGATGGCCGCTACCTCGCGCGTGAGCTCCACGAGGTCCACCGGGGCCAGCGAGAGCGTCTCGCGCCCCGCCTCCATCCGCGAGAACACCAGGATCTCTTCGATGATGGAGATCAGGTGCCGCGTAGCCCTGCCGATGCGGCGGACGTGCTCCTGCGCCTCCGGCTCCACCTGCACCGGGATCCCCATCAGCAGGAGCTCCGCGTACCCCAGCACCGCGTTGAGCGGGGTGCGCAGCTCGTGGCTCATGGTGGCCAGGAAGTCGCCTTTGGCGCGGTTGGCGGCCAGCGCCTCACGGTAAAGCCGCGAATGGTCGAGCGCCAGCGCCGCGCGCCGGGCCAGCTCCTGCGCGAAGGGAACGTCCGCCTGCACGTACGGGTCGCCGCCGTAGCGCACGAAGGTGAGCGCCCCCAGCGCCTCGCCCCGCGCCAGCATGGGCACCACGATCCCCGAGCGCGGGCGCACGGCGCGCAGGAGCCGCAGGTGCTCTTCGTTGCGCGCGATTCCCTGCAACTGTGCGTCCGTGACGTGCGGAACGAGCACCGGGCGGCGCGTGGAGACCGCCTCCAGGGTAGGATCGGGGTCGCCCGGGCGCGGCGGATAGCGGCGGCGGACCTCGCGCAGGAGCGCCTGCTTGGTGGGGTCCACGTGGATGGCCTCCACTCGCACCACTCCGCCCTCCGGCCCCACCACGTCCACGATGCACGCCTCGGCCAGCACCGGCACGGCCAGGCGCGCCACGGCGGCGAGGGTCGCCTCGAAGTCCAGCGTGGAGGCCAGGATGGCCCCCGCCTCGTTGAGAAGGTCCGTGCGCTGGCGGGCGCGCGCCGCGTCGCGCTGGGCGGCCAGGAGCTGCGCCTCCAGCTGCTTCTGCGCGGTGATGTCGCGCTGGGTGCCCCACACGCGGGGGATGGTCCCGTGCTCCTGGATGGCCACCAGGTTGTTGGCGAAGATCCGCTCGTTCCCGTCGCGGTCGTGCTCGCGCGTCTCGGCGTCCGTCAGGCGGTGGCCGGAGCCCAGGAAGCTGCGCATGTACTCCACGTTCGCCGGGTCGGATGGGGGGAGGAAGTCCACCAGGCGCGTGCCCACCAGCTCCCCGGCGCACTCGAAGCCGTACATCCGCGCCATGGCGTCGTTGCACTCCAGGAGCACCCCGTGCCGGTACGCGTGCTCGATCTGCTCGTCCACCGGTACGTCCAGCGGCACGGGCGGATCGAACTCGAAGCACCAGATCCCCTCCGAGCTCTGCTCGATGAAGGCGCGGTAGCGCTCTTCACCTCGCTGCCCGTCGGATGGGGGTGAGCCTGGGTCGGTACGGAGCACGACGACTCGGGTACAGGGTTCCGGGTGATGGCGTAACCCGGATGTTTCCTGCAAGGCCGGAGCCGCGGAAAAAGAACGGCGGGTGTCACACGGAGGCACGGAGGCGCGGAGATGACTTCATCCCGTGTAGCCGCTGGCTTCAGAGGAGGGCCTCGGCGAGCAGCTCGTGGGAGCGGAGGCGCGCGGCGAAGTCGTGCGTCACCGTGACGGCCATCACCTCGTCGACTTCGTAGTGGGCGGCGAGGCGGCGGATCTCGGCGGAGACCTGGGCGGGGTCGCCGACGACGGCGCGGCCGGCGGGGGGGCGCCAGTCCTCGCCCAGCTCGGCGAGCGCCTCCTGGGGGGAGGGGATGCCGCGGTCGCGGCCCAGCGTGATGCGGCGGCGCCAGAGCTCCAGCGACGAGGCGAGGCGGCGGGCTTCGTCCTCCGTGTCGGCGCACACGACGCCCACGGCCAGGGAGGCGTGGGGCTCCGCGAAGTGGCGCGAGGGGCGGAAGCGCTCGCGGTAGGCGCGCACGGAGGCGGCGCCGTCTTCGCCGCTGATGAACTGGGCGAAGCAGTAGCCGCACCCCAGCTCGGCCGCGTACAGGCCGCTCTGCCCGCCCGAGCCCAGCAGCCACACCGGGGGCACCGTGTCGCCGCGCGGCATGGCGCGCACGCGGCCCCAGGGGTGGCGCTTGTCGTACGAGTTCTCCAGCCAGCCGATCAGCTCCGCCACCTGCGCGGGGAAGCCGGCGATGTCGGGCGGGCGCCCGTAGCCCAGCGCCGCCGCCGTGCGCGCGTCGCCCCCCGGCGCGCGCCCGATCCCCAGGTCGATGCGGCCGGGGAAGAGCGCTTCGAGCACGCGGAACTGCTCGGCCACCTTGAACGGCGAGTAGTGGGGGAGCAGCACCCCGCCCGCGCCCACCCGCAGCGTGCGCGTGGCCGCCGCCACCATGGGGATCAGCACCTCCGGCGCCGAGCCCGCGAACGAGTTGGTGCTGTGGTGCTCGGCCAGCCAGTAGCGCGTGTAGCCCAGCCGCTCCGCCGCGCGCGCCAGCTCCAGCGTGTTGCTCACGGCGTCCGCGCCGGTGCCGCCGGTGGGCACGGGGGACTGGTCGACGATGCCGAGCTTGAGGGGCATGCGGGGGTTGGGAACGGGGAACGCTGAGAGGCCCCCACCCCCCGGCCCCCTCCCCCGCATGCGGGGGAGGGGGCGCATCTTCGGTGGCGGGCGGTGGCCGCGGGTCTATCTGGGGCCGCGGCTGCGGCGATGCCTCGGTCCTGTGCGGATCTGTGGAAATCGCCCCCTCCCCCAGCGGTTTGGGGGAGGGGGTTGGGGGGTGAGGGCCCGCCGTGCGCCCCTACCCGTACCGCCGCGCGTCGATGACGGTGCCGTTGATCTCTTCCTGCAGGCTCGCGAGGTAGGCGCGGGCGACCGTGGCGGCGGGGAGGCCGCCGGAGGGGTCCTGGCCCATCTGCGTGAGGGTCTCGCTCACCCAGGGCGGGCTCACGGAGTTGACGCGGATGCCGCGCGGAGCCTCCAGGGCCGCGGCGCGGGCGAAGGCTTCCACGCCCGCGTTCACCAGGCTGATGGCGGCGCTCCCCCGCATCGGCACCTGGCTCAGCACGCCGCTGGTGAGGGTGAACGAGCCGCCGTCGCGCACGTGCTCCATCCCCAGGCGCACCAGGTTGACCTGGCCCATCAGCTTGTTGGCGAGGCTGAAGGCGAAGTCCTCGTCGCCCAGCTCCGCCAGCGGCTTGAAGCGCGCGCTCCCGGCGCACGAGACCACCGCGTCCACCGGGCCGGTCGCGCGGAAGAGCTCGCGGATCGAGTCCGGGCGCGAGATGTCGGCCTGGATATCGCCGCTGCTGCTTCCTACGCGGATGACCTCGTGGGCCCCCAGCGCCTCCACCACCGCGCTGCCGATGGTTCCCGTCGCACCGACTACCACTACTCGCATCGCGCAGACCTCCGTCATGGGGAAGAAGCCGGGGCCCCCACGATGCCGCCGCGGAGGCCCCCGTGCAAGTGCCTACGGGCGCATCACCATGCAGGTGCTGGTGGCGTGCGCGTACAGCTTGCCCGCCGCATCTGTGATGCGCGCCTCGGCGGTGCCCACGCGCCCGCCCACGTGGATCGTGCGCCCCTCGCACACCACGCGCCCCGTGTCGCGCGTCATCGGGCGCACGAAATTCACCTTCAGCTCCAGCGTCGTGTACGACACGCCGAGCGGGAGGGTGGAGTGGATGGCGCACGCCATCGCCGAGTCGCAGAGCGTGCTGGCGACGCCGCCGTGCACCACGCCGATGGGGTTGTAGTGGTACTCCGCGGGCTCCACGGAGAAGACCACGCGCCCCTCCTCCACCTCCACGATCCCGATCCCCAGCGTCGCCATGATGGGCGGGGCGGGGAGCTCGCCGCGCTGCATGGCCCGCAGGTACTCCAATCCCGTCATCGTGAGCCCCGCCGCGGCCCCCACCATGGGATCTTCCCAGGTGATGATGCGCGTCCGCTCGTTTCCGTGTCTCTGTGCCTCCGTGTGAGCCATGCTGTTCAGACCCGCTCGATCACGGTCGCGACTCCCTGGCCGCCCGCGATGCACAGGGTAATGAGCGCGGTGGCGAGTCCGCGGCGCTCCAGCTCGTCCAGGGCGGTGCCCAGCAGCATGGCGCCGGTGGCGCCGAGAGGGTGGCCCAGGGCGATGGAGCCGCCGTTCACGTTCACGCGCTCGGGGTCCAGCGACAGCTTCTTCATCACCTGCAGCGGCACGGCCGCGAACGCCTCGTTGATCTCCCACAGGTCGATGTCGCCCGTCTCCATCCCCGCCTTGCGCAGCGCCTTGCGCGCGGTCTCGGTGGGCGCGGTGAGCATGATGAGCGGGTCCTCGGCGTGCACGGCCATCGAGCGGATGCGGGCGCGGGGCCTGAGGCCGGCGCGCTGCACGTATCCCTCGGAGGCCAGGAGGACCGCGGCGGCGCCATCCACGATGCCGCTGGAGTTGCCGGCGGTGTGGAGGTGGCTCACGTGGTCCGCTTCGGGATAGCGGGCCAGGATCAGCTCGTCCATCGTCTCGCCGTTGGGGCCCGCGGCGGTCGCGCCCAGCGCCTCGAAGGCGCCGGGGAGGCCGGCCAGCGCCTCCAGGGTCGTCTCGGGGCGCAGGTACTCGTCGCGCTCCAATGCTACCTGGCCCGTCTCCGGGTCCACCACCGGGAAGAGCGCGCGGCCGAAGTGGCACGACTGCTGGGCGTGCGCCGCGCGCCGCTGGCTCTCCAGCGCGAATGCGTCCAGCTCCTCGCGCGTGAAGCCCTCCAGGGTGGCGATC
>DASVSA010000390.1:0-9642 GCA_036388335.1 Longimicrobium sp.
CGCGACAGCGCCGACACGTACATCACGACGTGGCTGCGCGACCGGATGGCGGCGACGGACGCGAACGACTTCCTCTACCAGTTCGAGGCGTCGCGCGACTACGACCCGTCGCCGCACCTGGAGCGCATCCGGGCGCCGCTCGTGGCCATCAACTCGGCCGACGACCTGGTGAACCCGCCCGAGCTGGGGCTGATGGAGCGGCTGATGCCACGCGTGCGCGGCGGGCGATACATCCTCATCCCCACCAGCGAGCAGACGCGCGGGCACGGCACGCACTCGATGCCGGCGCTCTGGAAGCAGCATCTCGTGGAGCTTCTACGGAAGGCTCACACAGAGGCACAGAGACACAGAGAGTAGTTCTTCCTCGAACTGACAATCACCATGCGCCTGATCGCCGCCGGCCTGCTCGCCCTCGTCCTGTCGTCGCCCGTCCACGCCCAGCGCGCGCCGCTGGACTCCGCTCGCATCGCCGCGCTCAAGGACGAGATCGCGCGCGAGATCGACGGGATGCACACCTTTACGCAGCAGATGGTCGACCAGGTGTTCTCGTACGGGGAGCTGGGGTTCCAGGAGAGCGAGAGCTCGCGCTACCTGGTGGGCATCCTGCGGCGCAACGGGTTCACGGTGCAGGAGGGGATCGCCGGCATCCCCACCGCGTGGATGGCCACCTGGGGCTCGGGGAAGCCCGTCATCGCGCTGGGGTCGGACCTGGACGGCATTCCGCAGGCGTCGCAGAAGCCCGGCGTGGCGTACCGCGATCCGCTGGTGGAGGGCGCGCCGGGGCACGGCGAGGGCCACAACTCCGGCCTCCCCGTGGTCATCACCGCCGCCATCGCCACCAAAAAGGTGATGCAGCGG
The DNA here is from genome assembly GCA_036388335.1 of Longimicrobium sp. Taxonomy (GTDB): domain Bacteria; phylum Gemmatimonadota; class Gemmatimonadetes; order Longimicrobiales; family Longimicrobiaceae; genus Longimicrobium. The sequence continues at coordinate 859 of DASVSA010000390.1, forward strand.
GAGGGGATCGGCGGCACCATCCGCATCTGGCCGGGCGTGGCCGAGGAGCTGGTGGCGGCCAAGGCGTGGTTCGTACGCGCCGGCTTCTTCCGCGACGTGGACGTCACCATCTTCACGCACGTGGGGAGCAACCTCAACGTGTCGTACGGCCCCGCGGACGGCACGGGGCTGGTGAGCGTGATGTACCGCTTCCAGGGCGAAACGGCCCACTCGGCGGGGGCTCCGTGGCGCGGGCGGAGCGCGCTGGACGCGGTGGAGCTGATGAACGCGGGCTGGAACTACCGGCGCGAGCACCTGCGCCTCCCGCACCGCTCGCACTACGTGATCACCGAGGGCGGCGACCAGCCCAACGTGGTGCCGCGCACGGCCGCCGTCTGGTACTACTTCCGCGAGGTGGAGTACCCGCGCATCAAGGAGCTGTGGGAGATCGGCAACAGGATCGCCGAGGGCGCCACGCTGATGACGGGCACCACGCTGGACACCATGCAGGTGCTGGGGGCGGCGTGGCCGAGGCACTTCAACCGCCCCGTGGCCCTGGCGATGTACGAGAACATCCGCCGCGTGGGCCTTCCGCGCTGGGACGAGGCGGACCAGACGCTCGCCCGCGCCGTGCAGCGCGAGCTGGGGAACGAGAAGACTCCCGGACTGGATACCGCCCTCGCGAAGATCGACAGCGGCGTGCCGCCGGAGCAGAACCGCGGCGGCGGGTCGGACGACATCGGCGACATCTCGTGGGTGGTGCCTACGATCACGCTCCGCTACCCGTCCAACATCCCCAACCTGCCGGGCCACAACTGGTCCAGCGCCATCGCCATGGCCACGCCCATCGCGCACAAGGGCGCCACCGCCGGCGCCAAGGCCACCGCGCTCACGCTGCTGGACCTCTTCACCAGGCCCGCCCTGGTGGACAGCGCGTGGAGCTACTTCCGCAACGTGCAGACGAAGGACGTGAAGTACGAGCCGCTGATCCGCCCCGGCGACCTGCCGCCCGTGCACATGAACGCTCAGGTGATGCAGCGCTACCGCCCCGAGATGCGCCGCTTCTACTACGATCCCACGCGCTACAAGACGTACCTGGAGCAGCTCGGCATCCGCTACCCCACGCTGCGTCCCGAGGCGCCGAAGAACTGATTGGGCCCACACAGGGACACAGAGAGATGAAGCGTCGCACGTTTCTACAGTCCAGCGCGGGCCTGCTGCTCTTCAAGGGGGAGGCGGTGTGGAGCGCGCCGAGGTGGCGGGCCACGCACGTGCTGCGGGGGGCGCTGGTCTTCGACGGCACGGGGGCGCCGCCGAGGGAGGCGGACGTGGCGCTGGAGGGGGAGCGGATCATCGGGGTGGGGCCGAGGATCGAGGCGGGGCGCGTGGCGGAGACGAGCCTGCGCGGGCTGGCGCTGGCGCCCGGGTTCGTGGACATCCACTCGCACACCGACCTGAACCTGCTGGTGAACCCGCGCGCCGAGAGCAAGGTGCGCCAGGGCGTGACCACCGAGGTCACGGGGCAGGACGGCGGCTCCGTGGGCCCCTGGAGCGACGAGGCGTACCAGGAGACGCGCGCCGACTACCGCTCGCGCTACGGCGTGGATCTCCCCTTCCGCGACGTGGGCGGCTTCCTGCGCTGGATGGACCAGCACGGGGCCGCCGTGCACGTGGCCAGCATGGTGGGGCAGGGGACGATCCGAGGCCGCGTGGTGGGGCACGCGGACCGCCCCGCCACCGAGGCCGAGCTGCGCCGGATGAAGGAGGAGGTGAGCCGCGCCCTCGCGGACGGCGCGTGCGGGCTCTCCAGCGGCCTGGAGTACACGCCCGGCGCCTTCGGGAGCACGGCGGAGCTGGCCGAGCTCGCCTCCGCGCTGGCGGGGACGGGCCTCCCCTACGCGTCGCACATGCGCAACGAGGACGACCGCCTTTTCGCCGCCGTGGAGGAGGCGATCCAGGTGGGGCGCATCGCCGGGGTGCCGGTGGAGATCTCGCACCTCAAGGCGCAGGGGCGGCGCAACTGGTGGAAGTCGGCCACCACGCTGCAGGCCGTGGAGCAGGCCCGCGCCGCCGGGGTGCAGGTGGGGATCGACGTGTACCCGTACGTCGCGTACAGCACGGGCCTCGCGAACCTCTTCCCGATCTCGGCGCGCGACGGGGGGACGGACGCGTTCCTGGCCCGCCTGCGCGACCCGGCGCGGCTGGCGGCGCTGGAGCCCGCGGTGCGGGGCAAGATCGACCAGCTGGGAAGCTGGGACTCGGTGCAGGTGACTTCCACGGGCTCCGATGCGCTGGCCTGGGCGCGCGGCCGCAAGCTGGGCGAGCTGGCGGCGCAGCGCGGCGTCGATCCCTTCCGCCTCCTGGTGCAGATCGTGGTGGAGGACCGCAACCGCGCGGGGATGGTGGGCTTCGGGATGAGCGAGGAGAACGTGGAGCGCACCCTTGCCCATCCGCTCGCCGCCGTGTGCTCCGACGGGGCGGCGTGGGCGCCGTACGGCCCGCTCTCCAGCGGCGTGCCTCACCCGCGCACCTACGGCACCTTTCCGCGCGTGCTGGGCCGCTACGTGCGCGAGCGGCGCATCCTCCCGCTGGAGGCCGCCATCCACAAGATGACGGCCCTCCCCGCCCGCCGCGTGGGCCTCCACGACCGGGGCACCGTTGCCCCCGGCGCCCGCGCGGACCTCGTCGCCTTCGACCCCGACACCGTCGCGGACCGCGCCACCTTCGAGCGCCCCCACCAGTACCCCGTCGGCATCCCCCACGTCTGGGTCAACGGGGTGGCGGTGATCCAGGGCGGCGAGCACACCGGCGCCCGCCCCGGCCGCGCCGCGCGCCCACGGAGATGAAGTCATCTCCGTGCCTCCGTGTCTCTGTGTGAGCCCCGCCGTTCACAACTCTCTTACATCTTCGGCACCCCGCCTCCACCGCTCCGCGCGCCCCGAAGCCGATCGTTGAGATGAAAAGCAACTTCATCTCACAACGGCGGGTGGTGTCCCATGAAATTCCTCGTTCTGCTTCTCGCTGCGCAGGCCCAGCAGGGGGAGATCCGCGGCTCGGTGGTGGATGACGGGAACGGCAGGCCGGTGGCGAGCGCGTCGGTGGCGGTGATGAGCGCGGCGGATTCGTCGCTGGCGGCCGGCGCGCTCACCCGCGTGGACGGCTCGTTCCGCGTGCAGGGGCTGCGGCCCGGCGGCTACTTCCTGCGCGTGTCGCACCTGGGGCACGTCACGAAGACGCGCCCGGTCGACGTCTCGTCCGCGCCGCTGGACGTCGGCACGGTGAGGCTGGCGAGCGCGGCCATCGCGCTGGAGGGGATCAGCGTGGCGGGGGCGGCGAGCGGGGTGACGATGTCGGCGGACCGCAACGCGTACTCCACGCGCGACATGCCCGCCACGGCCGGCGGCAACGCGACGGACGTGCTGCGCAACGTGCCCGCCGTGGAAGTGGACGCGGACGGGCGGGTGAGCCTGCGCGGCAACCAGAACGTGGCCGTGCAGGTGAATGGCCGCGCCGCTCCCATGCGCGGCGACCAGCTCGGCGCCTTCCTCCAGCAGCTCCCCGCCAACATGGTGGAGCGCGTGGAGGTGGTGCCCAACCCCTCCGCCCGCTACGATCCGGAGGGGATGGCGGGGATCGTCAACATCGTCCTCAAGCAGAACGCGGACCTGGGGCTCTCGGGCGGCGTGACGCTGGCGGCGGGCACGGGCGGGCGCTACAACGGCACGGGGAGCCTGGGATACCAGGCGGGGCCGCTCTCCCTCTTCGGAAGCTACGGCTACCTGGACGAGGCGCGGCGCACGGTCGCCACCAGCACCCGCGAGAACCTGTTCGGCGGCGCGCCGGTGAGGTTCATCGACCAGGCGGGGAACGTGGAGGCGCTCACGCGCTCCAGCACGCTCAACACCACCGCCGAGCTGAAGCTGGGGCGCACCCAGTCGCTGGCGGCCAACCTGCTGGTGAGCGGGCGCGAGTACGAGTTCGACACGCGCAGCGGGCGCGAGTCGCGCGGCCCCGCGGGGGAGACGGTGTCGCGGTGGCGCGATTCGCTGGCGAGCAGCACCGACGACCTGGTGTTCGATGCAGTGCTCTCCTTCAAGCGCACCGTGGAGGCGCGCCGCAACGAGCTCACGGCCGAGCTGCGCTACAACCGGCTGGACAACGCGATGAACAACGCGGCCACGCTGAGGCCCATGCAGGAGGGGACGCCCCAGCTCACCCGCCGCGCCGTGGACGCCCTCAACGACGACCTCTCGTTCCAGGCGGACCTCACGCGCATGGTCTACGGGGCGCGGCTGGAGGCGGGGGTGAAGGCCGGCCGCCGCCGCGTGGCCAACGACGCGGACGCCGAGCTGGTGGCGGGCGGGGTGTGGCAGCCGGACGCGGGGATGAGCTACGCCTTCGGCACGGACGAGACGACGCGGGCGGCGTACGGGGTGCTCACGCGCAACGCGGGGCCGTGGGAGGCGCAGGGCGGGGTGCGCGTGGAGCGCACGGGGCGCGGCTTCGTGGGGACCGGTGACAAGGCGCTGTCGTACACGGACCTCTTCCCCAGCGGCCTGCTGGCGTACAACCTGGATGCGGGGCGCCAGGTGAAGGCCAGCTACTCGCGCCGCATCCAGCGCCCGCAGACCTTCATGCTCAACTCCATCCTCTTCTACGAGGACCCGCTCAACCGCTCGCTCGGCAACCCGCGGCTGCGGCCGGAGTACACCGACGCGTTCGAGCTGGGGTGCCAGCAGAGCGGCGCCTGGGGATCGCTTCAGCTCTCGCCCTTCTACCGCCGCACGCACGGCGCCATCCGCGTGATCCGCGGCGTGCAGGGCGACACCACCACGGGCGTGTTCACCAACCTGGACCGCTCCCGCTCGTACGGCGCCGACGTGAACACCTCGCTGCGCGGGAGCCGGCTGAGCGGGATGCTGGGCCTCAACGCCTTCCGCCACGAGACGGGCGGCGCCACCACCGCGGGGAGCGTGTACGGGAGCGGCCTGGGCTGGTCCGCGCGGGCGAGCGGCAACCTGCGGCTGGGTGGGCGCACGGACGTGCAGGCGTTCGCGCAGTACCGCGCGCCGATGACGGTGCAGCAGGGGCGCGTAGGCTACTTCGCCACCACCAACCTGTCGGTGAGGCGCAAGATGCTGGGCGAGCGCGGCGTCCTCTCCCTGCGCCTGAGCGACCCCTTCAACACCATGCGCAACCGCCGCACGACCGACGCCACCGCCGAGGAGCTCCCCTACTGGATGGAGAGCGAGCGCAGCTTCGGCGCCCGCGCCCTCACGCTGGGCTTCAGCTACGACTTCGGCGAAGCTCCCAAGCTGCGCACGCGCCCGCAGGAGCCCCAGGGCGAGACGGGCGGATGAACGGCGGGCCTCACACAGAGGCACAGAGACACAGAGACGAGAACCCCATGCCCCACAACCGTCTGCGCCGCATCCAGCAGGGCTCGTCGCGCTGGATGCCGGCGGCCGTGCTGCTGCTCACGCTGGGGATCGCGGGGGCGGCGCTGCTGGAGGCGCGGCGCGCGTCCAGGTCGGATCACGACGCCACGCGCACGCTGGTGAAGGGGCATGGCGCGGTGGCCGCGTGGACCTTCGCGAGGCACGCGCGGGAGCGGCTGGCGGGGGACACGGACGCGCGGCGGTACGCGTCCGTGTTCAACGAGATCTTTGAGCGCGAGCCGCTGCTGCCGGCGAGCATGGGGGGCGGGCGGCCGAACGCGGAGGTGGTGCTGGTGCGGGTGCTGGCGCCGGATAGGCGCGTAGTGTTCGCCACGCCGGGCGAGCCGTGGGAGGCGGGGATGACGGAGCCGCTCGGGTTCGGAGGGATGCGCGTGTATGCGAGCATCCGCCAGGACGCGGCGCGCGAGCTGATCCTGGGCGGGCGCGCCGAGTCACGAGTCCCGCTGCTGGTGGGGCTGCTGGCTCTCGCCGTGGTCACCGGCGCCGTCGCGCTGGCGCTGCTGCGGAGGGAGGGGGAGCTGGCGCGACTCCGCTCCGACTTCGTGTCCAGCGTGTCGCACGAGCTGCGCACGCCGCTCGCGCAGATCCGCCTCTTCCTGGAGACGCTGCGGCTGGGGCGCTACCGCACGGACGAGCAGCGCGAGTGGATCCTGGACAACATCGAGCGCGAGTCGTTCCGCCTGGCGGCGCTGGTGGACAACATCCTCCACTTCTCCCGCGCCGAGCGGGGCGCGGCGGTGGGGAGCCGCGAGCCGGTGGCGCTCGCTCCCTACCTCGCGGCGCTGGCGGGCGACTTCGCGCCGCTGGCCGGGTCGCGCAAGGCGCGCATCGAGACCCGCTTCGAGCCCGGCCTCCACGCGCTCCTCCACGCCGATTCCTTCCGCCAGGTGATGCTCAACCTGCTCGACAACGCCATCAAGTACGGCCCCGCCGGCCAGACGGTGACGGTGGAAGCCGCCGCCGCGGGCGACCGGGTGAGGATCGCCGTGGAGGATGAAGGTCCGGGCGTCGATCCGCCCGAGCGCGCCGCCATCTGGGAGCCGTTCCGGCGGGGCGTGGGGGCGCTGGGGAGCGCGAGCGCCGGCAGCGGCATCGGCCTCTCCGTGGTGCGCGAGATCGTGGAATGGCACGAGGGGACGGCGCGCGTGGAGAGCGGCGCGGGGGGCGGGGCGAGGTTCGTGGTGGAGCTTCCGCGCGCGGCGGGGGTGGGGTGATGGCGCGCATCCTGGTGGTGGAGGACAACCTGGAGCTGGCCGCCGGCATCCGCTACAACCTGGAGCTCGAAGGCCACGAGGTGCTCCTGGCCGAGGACGGGCTCGCGGCCGTGGCGGCGGCGCGCGGCGGGGCCCCGGACCTGGTGATCCTGGACGTGATGCTCCCGGGGATGGACGGCTTCCAGGTGCTGCGCACGCTGCGCGAGGAGGGCTTCCAGGCGCCCGTCCTCATGCTCACCGCGCGCGGCGAGGAGGCGGACCGGGTGCGCGCGTTCCGGCTGGACGCGGACCAGTACGTCACCAAGCCGTTCGGGCTGATGGAGCTGCTGGAGCGGGTGAGCTCCCTGCTGCGCCGCTCCCGCCTGCGCGAGCCCGCCGACGCCACCCTCCGCTTCGGCGACGTGGAGGTCGACCCCGCCGCGCGCAAGGTGACGCGCGCCGGGCACGAGGTGGTGCTCACCCCCCGCGCCTTCGACCTGCTCCTGGCCCTCGCCGCGCTCGGCGGCCGCGTAGCCACCCGCCAGCACCTGCTGCAGACCGTGTGGGGCCACCGCGGGCGCGTCCTCACCCGCACGGTGGACTCCCACGTATCCGAGCTGCGCCAGAAGCTGGAGGCCGATCCCGAGCACCCGCGCCACATCCTCACGGTCTGGAAGGCGGGGTACCGTTTCGAGGCCTGAAACGAAGACCCCAACGAGAGATAGCGACACGGAGGCACAACATTTGTTGTCAGGATGGGGTATCCGAACCCAACTCCATCGAATCAGCCGGAGGGCCCACGCCCCGTCCTTCGCACCTGCTATTCGCGCTCGCCGCGGGAGGCATCCTGGCCGCCTGCGCCGATTCCGCGCGCACACCCGTGGGGGCCTTCGTTCGCCGTGGAGCCCGCCGCCGCTCCCGCGCTGCTGATCAACGAGGTGATGGCCGATCCGAGCGCCGTGCTCGACGACGTGGGCGAGTGGTTCGAGGTGCACAACCGCGGCACCGCGGCCATCGACCTGCAGGGATGGCGGCTCGTGTCCAACAACGAGGCCGCGCACACCATCTCCACCTCCGTCTCCGTGCCGGCCGGCGGATACGCGGTGCTCGCCCGCAACGGCACGGCAAGCAAGAACGGCGGCGCCATGGCGGCCTACGCGTACGGCACCGGGATCACGCTCGCGTCGGACTGGGTGGTGCTGCGCAACGGGGCGGGCGCCACGGTGGACTCCGTCGCGTGGGGCACCTCCATGCCGGCCGGGGGCACGCGCGGCGTGAGCAATCCCACGGTCGACAACCCGGACGCCAGGGGGAGCAACTGGCACACTGCCACGTCGCTCTTCGGCAAGGGCGACCGCGGCACTCCGGGCGCCCGCAACGACGGCTACGTCGCGCCGGTGGGCGCTCTCACCACGGTACGCGTGGCCCCGGCGACGGCGAGCATCGCGGTGGGCGGGAGCCAGGCCTTCACCGCGTCGGCCAGCGACGCGAACGGAGCGGCGGTCACCACCACGTACACCTGGAGCAGCTCCAATCCCTCGGTGGCGGCCGTGGATGCGGGCGCGCTGGTGAGGGGGCTCGCCGCCGGCACGGCCACCATCCGCGCCACGGCTCCCAACGGCGTGATCGGCGAGGCCACGCTCACGGTGACGGCGGGCGGAACCGGCGGAGAGCCCGGCTCGCCCACGGAGCTGGTGGTCAAGGTGCTCGACATCGGCCAGGGCGACGCCACCTACATCGCCAACGGCACCTCGCGCGTCTTCATCGATGGCGGCCCGGACACGACCGCCTTCCGCCAGCACCTGGACGCGCTGGGGCTGCGCGGGGGCACGGTGGACGCGGTCATCATCTCACACGCGCACTTCGACCACTACTCGGGGCTGCGCGAGCTCTTCAAGCGCAGCAACGACATCCAGCTCCGTTACCTGTTCGAGAACCGCGACGCGGGCACGGCCGTCTCGCTGGGCGAGCTGCGCGACTCGATCAACGCGCGGGTGGCACGCGGCGAGCTCATCGTGCGCGACACCGACGATCCCTGCGGCGACGGGCGCTCCGTCTGCACGGTGACGCTCAACGGCGGGGCGAAGCTGCACGTGATGCGGCCCGACCCGGCGGCCACCGACGCGAACAACCGCTCCACGCCCGTCAAGCTG
>DASVSA010000391.1:0-5759 GCA_036388335.1 Longimicrobium sp.
CAGGGTGCCGCGCCCGCCGGCGCCCAGCTCACCGAGCGCGCTGGCCCGGCCGTACAGCGCGTTGATGGTGGCTGCCACGTCGGCCGCGCGCGCGTGGCGCAGGGCGATGACGAAGAGCTCCATCCCCCCGCTTCCCGGGCCGGGCGACGGGTACGGCGCGCCGCCCATCGGCGGGGCTCCCCCGAACGGCGGCGCTCCGCCGGGCACCGGAACCCCCTGTCCGCGCTGCCGGACCACGTAGGAGCCGCCGTCCTCCCCCAGCTCGTAGCCGTTGGTCTCCAGCGTACTGCGCAGCAGCGCCGCCACCTGCGACTGGGGCACGGGCTGCGGGGTGCGCAGCGACACGCGCTGGCTCCCCATGGCGCCGAAGAGCACCGGGCGGTCCAGGTAGCGCGAGAGCGACTGCACCACCGCGCGCAGCTCCGCGTCGGCGAAGTCGATGGTGACCCCGCGCGGCGAGTCGGCCACCTGGGCGCGGAGGGGCGACGCGGCGCAGAGCGCGGCGGCGAGGGCGATTTTGATCGATGAACGGTTCACGGGCCTGTGCGTTGGATCTGGAGGCGCCGGGTGCCGTCCGCGCCCTGAATGACTACGAGGTCCTGCGAGATGGAGCGGATGCGGAGGCCGCCGAAGCGATCGCCCTCGCGCACCACCACGGCGCCCTGCCGCTCCGGAAGCCCTTCGACGAGCGCCTCCCACGGCGGGCCGGAGATGCCGGTGACGCGGATCTGCGGCCCGGACGGGTAGGGTGAGGGCGGCGCGTACCCCGGGCCGGGCGGCGGCGGGGGCGCGTAGCCGGGGCCGACCATCATCCCCAGCGCTCCCGGCCGCGGCGCGCCCAGCGGGGCCGGCGACCGGTCCAGCCGGAAGGGGTTGCCGCGGGCCACCGCGTCCACCGCCGAGGCGAGCCGCGCGGGCGCCACGGGGCGCACGGCGGCGGGTGCCGCCAGCGCGGGGAAGGCGGGAGGGACGGCCTCGGGGAGGGCGCGCCGCCACCGCACCCCGCCGCCCAGCGCCAGCCCCAGCGCCGCTCCCCACATCACACGCTCCCACTGGCGCCGGTTCATCGGCTCACCTCCGCCGGGCGCAGCGCGGTGAGCCCCTCGACGGTGAGCTCCAGCCGGAGCTCCTCCGCCACCTCGGCGGGGCCGCCGGCGGCGGGCTGCGCCACGGACCACTCGCGCACCGCGACCAGGGCGGGCCCGCCCTCCAGCTCGCGCAGGAAGCGGAGGAGCCCCGGGAGGTCGCCCGTGGCGTCCGCGCGCACCCGTACGCGGGTGAAGACGGTGCGCGCCGCCGAGTCTGGCTGCGAAAGCTGCACGGCCCCCACCTGCACCCCCGCCTTCGCCGCGGCGCCGGAGACGAGCGCCGCCAGCGCCGCCCCCGACGAGGCCGCGCTCTCGCCGTCCAGCACCGCCGGGGCGAGCGCCACCAGCCGCGCACGCCGCGCCGCCGCGCTGTCGCGGAGCGCGGGGAGGGCTCGCACGGCGGCCTCGGCGCGCGCCGCCTCGGCCGTCAGCTCGGCGGCCGAGGCGTGGAGGTCCGCGTCCCAGTGGCGCCACGCGGGGATGCCGCGTCCCACCAGGAGGAGTAGGGCGATGGCCGCGGCGCCCAGGAGCACGACGCGCCGGTCGCGGCCGGAGAGGCCCGGGATCACCGTCCGTCCCCGCGCTTGAAGCGGACAGTCACACGCTCCACCCGGCGACCCGCCGCCACCTCGCCCGCCACTGGCCCCACGATCTCCGTGGCCCCGATCCCCGGCACCCGTTCCAGCGGCACCAGCACGGCCGCCGCGCGTGGCGCCAGCGCCACGATGCTCCCCCCCGCGCTGTCCGCGCGCACCGAGACGAGGGCGCTCCCCTCCGGCAGGGCTCGGGCGAGGTCGGCGAGCGCCATCACCGGAGAGCGGCGCAGCGAGTCGAACGCCGCCACCTCCTGCAGCGCGGCGGTCACCCGGTGGAGCTCGCGCTCGGCGCCGATGGCGGCGCGGCGCTCCCGCTGGATGGCGGCCAGGCGCCCCGCGGCCGCTTCTTCCGCCTGCATGGCGCGCCAGGCGGGGGCGACCGCGGCGCCGGCGAGGGCCAGGAAAGCCACCGTCCCCGCCAGCGCCAGCCGCCAGGGCGGCACGTCCTCGCGCCGGCGGCCGCCCTCGCCGCGGCGCACGGCCAGCGGCTCGGCGGCGGGGAGCAGCGCGGCGCCGTACGCGTCCGCGAAGCGCCAGGCGTGCTCGCCCAGCACCGCCAGCGCGGCGACCGGGCGCGGCTCCCCGTCGGCGGCGGGCACGCGGCGCACCGCCGTCAGCGTCCCGCCGGCGACCTCCACCTCGGCCGCGGCGGCTCCATCGGCCCACACGTGGCGGCCGTCCTCCAGGGCGCGGGCCAGGGCGACCACCGAGGGGACGAACGCGTCCACGGCCAGCCCTGCGGCGCGGCACCCGGCCTCCGCCGCGCGGGCGGCCGGCTCGTCCAGCGCGGCGGCCCACACCGTACCGGGCTCTTCCACCCGCACCCCGGTGGTGAGGAGGGGATGGCCGTTGCGCAGGAAGAACTTGGATGAGCCTTCGCGGATCAGCTGCGCGAGCACGCGGCGGTCGTCCAGCGGGGGGAGCCCCGTGAGGCGGCGCGTCTGTGCGCGCGAGGGGCCCAGAGCCACCGTAACCCGCGGCCGGGGGAAGCGGCGCGCCGGAATGGACGCGAGCACCTCGCCCACGGCGTCCTCCAGGCGCTCGCCGGGCCCGATCTCCGCCTCCGTCGCGGCCACCACGCGCCCGCCGCGCACGGCCACGGCGCGGATGCAGTCGCTCCCCACGGCGATTCCGATGCGCATCACTCCGTCCAGCTCCGGCGCCGGACGACGGCGGCGCGCTCGCCCCCGCGCACCAGCCTCACTTCCAGCGCGGCGGCCACGGGCGGCGTTCCCACGCGTGCCCGCGCCGTCAGCACCCAGGCGTCCGGCGCGTCGGTGGTGCGCGCCGCCAGCTCGGGCGCGGCACGCTCCAGCCGGGCACGCGCCGCACCCGAGAGCGACTGGCCCAGCGTCATCATCTCGGGTACCGCCTCGCCGCGCAGCCGCAGCTCGGCGATGCGGGCCAGCGCCTGCGGGGGCAGCCCCCCAAGCGACGCCAGCACGGGGAGCGGCGCGTGCGCCAGCGGCACACGGGCGCCCTCCACGTCGAGCAGGGTGTCGAGTGCCGGGAAGCGGTCGAACCCGCGCACGCGGCGCAGCTCGGCACGGGCGGCGAGCGGCCCGTCGCGCGGAGGAGCGAGCCCGGCGCGCAGGTACGCGTCCGCCTCCGCGCCGCTGGGGCGTGGATCGGCGTCGGGGTCGCGCCAGTCGAGGAGCGCGTCGGTGAGCGAATCGGCGGTTGCGGGGGCGATTGCCATGGCGGCGAAGAAGCGGTGAAGGGTTTCGGCGTCGGCCGTGTTCACGTCCAGCGCGGCGCCGGCGGCGCGCACCTCGATGTCGCATCCATCCGTGAACGGTGATTCCGCCACGATGATGGGAACGCGGTTCCAGCTCCGCCCGGACGAGTTCTCCATCCGGGAGGCACGGAGCGCGGCGGAGATGGCGGCGCGGGCGCGCTCCACGCACCCTTCCGCGCGCCAGGCGGCCTCGGTGAGCTCCGCGCGGTTGCGGGCGGCTGCCACCGACTCGCGCGCGGCGAGCTGCGCCACCATCCCCAGGGCGGCCACGGCCACCAGCACCCAGAGCACGGCCAGCAGGGCGAATCCTTCGCGCCCCTTCATCCGTGCTCCCCCACGCGGAGGATGGTCGTGTCGCCGTCCATCACCACACCGATGGCCACCGGGGCGGTCACGGACGAGCTCCACCCCCGCCGCCACATCCCGCCGCCCGCGGGGTCCTGCAGGTAGAGGAGGTGGCCGGCCGCGAAGCCGCGGCGCAGCGCGACGACCTCGCCGCCCTCCGCCTGCAGCGCCAGCACGTGGCCGTCGCCCGCCTGGAGGATGCCCAGCGAGACGGAGCAGCGCTCCAGCCAGCCGGCCGGCACGTCGCACCAGGTGGCGAAGCGCACCCCCCGCGGCGTGCCCACGAACTCGCTCTCCGGCCGCGGCGGCTCCACGCGCCCCACCAGGGCGCGGAGGAGGCGCTCGGCGTTGGCCTCGCGGTCCACGCCGGCCGCAGTGCCAGCGATCTCCTCCGCGGCATCGCCCACCTGCACCAGCAGCGCGCGAGCGCCCAGCAGCAGCAGGCCGGAGATGGCCAGCGCCACCATCACCTCCAGCAGCGTGAAGCCGCCGCGATCAGCGAAGCGCACGGGAGGTGTCCGGGCGGAAGAGGTCCGTGCGCAGGAGCTCGCGTCCGCCGCTGTCCACCAGCGCCGCGGTGTAGAGCTCGTTCGCGGGACGGTCGATGCGCAGCAGCCAGGGGCCCTGCGGACGCTCGCCCAGGCGGCGGTCCAGGTCGCCGCGCGTCCACAGCGCCACGGCGTCCATGAAGGCGCTGGCCTCGCGCACCCGGCGGTCCGCGTCGCGCGCGCGCTCCACCGCCCGCGCGGACTCGGACGTCATCGCCACCGCCGCCGTCCCCGCCGTGGCGAGGATGGCCACGGCCACGATCACCTCCAGCAGCGCCGCGCCCGCCTCACCGTGCCGCACGGGGCCTCCCGGTGAGGGGGTCCACGTCCAGCGCGCTGTCCGCCAGCAGCACGCGCCCATCGGGGAGCGCCACGCCCGCAGGCCCGCCATCGGCGAGGATGAAAGGGACGGCGCGCCGCGCCTCCAGCGCCGAGCGCCGGGCCGCCGACACCTGCGCGGCGCGCACGGCCGCGGGGTCGGGGTCGTCCGTCGCGCGCAGCGCCACGCCGGCCACCCCGGCCGTGATCCCCAGGACCGCAAGGGCGACGACGAGCTCCAGCAGCGTGGAGCCGGAGCGGGCCGTCATCCGCCGGGCCTCACGCTGTAGACGGCCTGCAGCAGCGCGGCGGCGACCAGCGCCACCATCCCCCCGAACACCAGGATCAGCGCCGGCTCCAGCACCCGCACGGCCGCGCGCACCCGCTCCGCCGCCCGGGCGGACTCGATGCGGGCCACCTGCGCCAGCATCGGCACCATGCGCCCGCTCTCCTCCCCCGCCCGGATCAGGCGCACCGCCGTGGGTGTGGCCGCGCCCGCCGCGCCCAGAGCCGACGCCAGCCCCGCCCCGCCCAGCACCGCCTCGCGCGCGTCCAGGATGCGCCGGGCGATTTCTGTGTCACCGGTGGCGCGAACTGCGCTGCCCAGGGCCGCGGAAATCGGCACCCCGCTCTCCAGGAGCGCCTCCAGCGCGGCGGCGAAGCGCCCCACGGCCGCCGCCCGCCGTACCTCGCCCACCACGGGCAAGGCCAGGAGGAAGGCGTGCCAGCGCACGCGCCCGGCGGGAGTGGAGGCCCAGGTGCGCCCCACGATCGCGCCCGCGATCACCGCCACCAGCGCGGGGAGCCACCCGGCACGCGCTGCGTCGGCCGCACCCAGCACCAGCCGCGCGGTGGGGGGAAGGCTCTGCCCCAGATCGCCCAGGATCGCCGCGAAGCGCGGGAGGACGAAGCCCACCAGGAGCAGCACCGATGCGGTTCCCGCCCCAGCCAGGATCAGCGGGTAGGCGAGGGCGGCGCGCACGGCCCGGCGCGTCTCGGCGGCGGACTCGGTGAGCTCGGCCGCACGGGTGACCGCCGCGGCCAGACCGCTCCCGCCCTCGCCGGCCTGCACCAGCCCCACCACCAGCGGCGGGAAGGCGACCGGCGCGGCGGCGAGCGCGGCGGC
>DASVSA010000392.1:0-5398 GCA_036388335.1 Longimicrobium sp.
CCCGCGTCGCGATGATCGGCGTGTCCGACGAGCCGGCCGAGGACACGCGGCGCTACACGCGGGCCCACACCCTCCCCTTCCCGACGGCGAGCGTACCCGGCCGGCGGGTGGTGGGGCTGTTCCGCGCGCGCACGGTGCCGCTGATCACGGTGGTGAACGCCGATGGGCGCGCCACCTACACGCGCTACGGCGCCCTGGAGAGCGCCGCCGCCATCGACTCCGTGGTGAGCGCCGCGCGGGCCGCCCTCACACGCTGACACGGGCCTCATCGTACATCGAACGCCGGACCGCGCATCCGGCCCATAGGGGACTTCGCGGGAGCAGGGCAGAGGAAGAGGGCGCGAACATCACGCAGCACCCACACGGGAGAGACGCATGACGCTTACACTGAGCAGGGTTCGCAACGCCATCTTCGCCGCGGCCGTGACCGCGTCGATGGGATTCGGAGCCACGCAGGCGCTCGCCGCGCCCAAGGTGGCGGACGGCAAGCCGGGAACCTGCAGCAGGATCTGCGCGCCGGAGTGCGGCACCTTTGGCGGCTCGTACATCGCCGGACGCTGTTACTGCTGCGGCTGACCTGAGCCACGGCGGGTGAACGGAGGCCCCACGCGCCCTCCTCTGCAAGAAGGTCCCTTCACGGGGCATCCGTTCCACGAGCCCGCCGGCGGCAACCCCGCCGGCGGGCTTATTCGCGCGCTGGCACGCCCCTCGCCGGTAGAGGTTCCCGCAACCGAGACCCCCGAGAGGAGAGCCATGTCGCAACCCGTGGAAGCCGCCGCGCAGACCCTGCCCCCCGCCGCCGGCGAACCCCGGCTGGCGGAGAGCGCCGCGCGCGCGTCGGAGCTGGCGCGCCTCCTCAACGGGCGGCGCGGCGAGCGGCACCTGGTGGCGCTGCAGGACTTTCCAGACCCGGACGCGCTCTCCGGCGGGCTGGCGTACCGCGAGATCGCGCGCGTGTTTGGGATCGAGGTGGACGTGATGTACGACGGGCAGATCAGCCACCCCGAGAACCTGGCGCTGGTCAACCTGCTGGAGCTCAGCGTGATCCGGTACGAGGAGGGGATGGAGCTGGAGGGGTACAGCGCGGCCGTCTTCATCGACAACCAGGGCACCACCACTCACCTCACGGAGCGGCTGGCCGCGGCGGGGGTGCCCACGCTGGCCGTGATCGACCACCACGACCCGCAGGACGTGCTGGACCCCATCTTCTCCGACGTGCGCCCCGTGGCCGCCGCCGCCACGCTGCTGGCCGAGTACCTGGAGAGCGGCGTGCTGCTGAGCCTGGAGGCATCCAACGAGATGCACGAGCGCGTGGCCACCGCCCTCATGCACGGCCTTCACAGCGAGACGGATGGCTTCGTGCACGCCCGCCCGCCGGAGTACAGCGCCGCGGCATACCTCAGCCGCTACATGGACTCCGACCTGCTGGAGCGTGTGCTCTGCGTGCAGAAGTCGCACGCCACATTGCGCATCATCGAGGAGGCGCTGCGCCGCCGCGTGGTGCGCAACGGCTTCTCGGTGGCCGGCGTGGGCTTCCTGCGCATCGCCGACCGCGACGCCATCCCCCAGGCCGCCGACTTCCTGCTGACCGAGGAGAACGTCCACACCGTGATCGTCTACGGCCTGCTGGACGACGATGACGGCCGCGAGGTGATCTCCGGCAGCCTGCGCACCAACAAGACGACGCTGGGCGTGGACCGCTTCCTAAAGGACTGCCTGGGCTCCGACCCGCGCGGCCGCCCGTACGGAGGCGGCCGTGCGCGCGCCGGCGGCTTCGAGATCGACATCGGCTTCCTCACGGGCGACAGCGAGGACCGCGAGCAGCAGCGCCTCAAGTGGGCCCTCTTCGACCGCCGCATCCGCCGCAAGATCTTCGAGGCCGCGGGGGTGGAGGATCTGGACGAGGTGTGTGGGGTGGACGAATAGAGGAAGTGCGTGGAGTGCGTGAGTGCGTTAGTGCGTGGGGATCTCGCTGGCGTGCGCGAAGGCCCCCACCCCCCCGCCCCCCCTCCCCCGCATGCGGGGGAGGGGGGCGCATCTTCTGTGCAGGTGCGACGATAGGGTGTTTTGGCGGCTGCGGCGGGGGGAGTACTTCGAATGCATACTGAGGGTCCTGCTGCACTGCGGGCGCGACGCAGCCGACGTGCTGGCGAGCACCGCGGATGCGCCCCCTCCCCCGCACGCGGGGGGCCGGGGGGCGGGGGCCCCCGCGGACGCCAGCGGGATCTCCGCGCGCGATTCACCAGCGCACTCACGCACGCACTTCCCCCGTTCCGGCACCTGAATTGCGTTGAAAGGGCGCCGACGGCGGTCCATTGGGGGCCGACGATCCTCAACCCGACTGCGAGGGAATCATGGGAATCATCGGGATGATCATCCTGGGCCTGATCGCTGGCGCCATCGCCAAGCTCATCATGCCGGGACGTGACCCGGGCGGCATCATCGTGACGATCCTTCTGGGTATCGCAGGCTCCGTGGTCGGTGGCTTCCTGTGGAACATGCTGACGGGCAACCGCAGCGACAACACGGCCGGGCTGATCGGCTCCGTAATCGGCGCGCTGATCCTGCTCGCTCTCTACCGCATGATCGCCGGGCGCCGCACGCACGTGTAAACCGCGGGGCTCACACAGAGACACGGAGGCACAGAGATAAGTTCTTCTCTGTGCCTCCGTGTCTCCGTGTGAGCCCTGTTTTTTCAGCTCCCCAGCATCTCCTCCATGCGCGAAAGGCAGCGCGAGAACTTCTTGCCAAAGGGCCCCGCCACGTAATCGCTCGGAAAGATTCCCCCCAGGCCCACCGACGAGGTGGCGGCCATGGGGAGGGCGTCGTCGTACACCTTGTCGACGAAGTGCACCCAGCGCAGGCCCTCGGCCATGCTCGCGATGGGGGCCATGCCGTCCACCAGGAGGCCGTCCAGCGAGTCGGCGAGGGCGGCGTAGCGGATGGGGTGCACCTCGCCCAGCGCGGCCAGGAGCTCGGCGAACCCGGCGCGCAGCGTGCGCGGAGTGGCGGCGCGCGCGGCGGCTTCCATCGCTGCGTCGTCCAGGAAGAGCTCGCGGCCGGGGTCGGCGCGGAAGAGGCGGTGGCGGAAGTCCTCGCCCTCCACCCGCAGCGTCTCGAAGGCGGAGGCGAGCTCCTCGATCTCGGCGGCGAAGCTCTTCTGCGGGAAGCGGCCGCGGCCCAGCTCGTCGGGGACGGTGTTGGAGGTGGCGGCCACGCGCACGCCGTCGGCAAGGGCCCCGCGCAGGAAGGCGATGGCCATGCGCAGGTTGCCCGGGTCGTCCAGCTCCCACTCGTCCACGCACACCAACCGCTGCCCGCTGAACAGCTCGCGCGTCCCCTCCACGCCCAGCAGGCCGATGGTGTACATCAGCTCGTCGAAGCTCAGGTAGGAGCGCGCCTCGCCGGCCGAGTTCCACAGGGCCGCCATGAGGTGAGTCTTCCCCACCCCGAATCCACCGTCCAGGTACACCCCGCTCCCCGTGCGCGCGCCGCGGAACAGTCCGCGCCACCCCATGCGCGCTCCGCCCCCCAGCTCGGTCGCGATGGCCCGCAGGCGGTCCACCGCGGCCTCCTGCGAGGGATGCCGCGGATCCGGGCGGTAGTCCTCGAACCCCTTTCCGGCGAAGCGCGGAGGGGGCACGAAGGCGGCGAGCAGCTCGCCCGCCTCGGGGCGCGGCGGCAGGGTCCTGAGTAGCGCGTCCAGCGAGAGCACGGGTACCGGGGTCACGGGCAACAGGTGGCCTCACACAGAGGCACGGAGACACGGAGAAGAGTCAGGCCGGCGTCGCCTCGGGCTCGGTGGGGGCGCGGCCGTCCCACCAGGTCTTGAGGACGGTGGCGCCCACGATGAGCACGCCGCCCACGATGGCCCAGGCGCTGGGGCTCTCGCCGTGGACGAGCCAGGCCCACACGGGGTTGAGCGCCGGCTCCAGCAGGAGGAGGGTGCTGGCCTCCAGCGCGCTCACGTGGCGGATGCCGGCGGTGAGGAGGAGGTAGGCGCCCGCGATCTGGAAGACGCCCAGGTACGCCACCACCGCCCAGTCCGCCGCGCCACCGTGCGCGGGGAGCGCGGCGGGGAGGCAGGCCAGGAAGGCGATCAGGTTGCCCGCCACCACCGTGGGGAGCGCGGAGCCCTCGCCGCGGTTCCCCATCCAGCGCAGCCCCATCACCGTGAGCGCCCAGAACACGCCGCTCGCCAGCGCCATCATGTTGCCGCGCGCGGGGTTGGGCGCGGTGTGCACCGGCGTGTCCGCGCCCACGAAGAAGAGCGCCAGCCCCACCCCGATGGGCACCATGAAGAG
Source organism: Longimicrobium sp. (assembly GCA_036388335.1). Classification (GTDB taxonomy): domain Bacteria; phylum Gemmatimonadota; class Gemmatimonadetes; order Longimicrobiales; family Longimicrobiaceae; genus Longimicrobium. The sequence continues at coordinate 4,305 of DASVSA010000392.1, forward strand.
CAGGTCGCGCCGGCGGATGGCCTCGCGCAGCAGGAAAGGCCCCAGCAGGAGCACGTAAAGGGGCGCCGTGGACTGCAGGAAGATGGCGTTGGCCGAGGTCGTGAGCTTGTTGGCCGTCACGAACAGCACCAGCGTGGACGCGTACGCCACCCCCACCGGCAGCACGTGCCACGTCCACCCGCGCCGCGCGGCGGGCACCAGCAGGAACACCGCCAGCGCCGCCACGCCGGAGCGAAAGCCGGCCACCTGCCACGAGTTGAGCGTGGTGGCCTTGATGGCCGCGCCCCCCGTGGAGAAGAGCAGGGCGGCGCCCAGGATCTGCAGGCGGTGGAGGGTGCGCGGGTTCACGGGCTCGGCACGGTTGGGGATGATGGACGAAGCGCCCAAGGTGCCTCCCCGGCGCCGCGCGGACAAGTGCGGGCGGCACGCATGATGCGCACGCGCCCCGGCCCTGGACCTTACACTAACTTTGGATTGGAGGTCGCATGTCGGACTGGAAGGATGGAAAGCACGGCGCCAACGAGAACGTCCCCACCGAAAAGAAGATCGAGGATCTCTACAAGCTGATCGAGGGGATCGAGGTCGCGATGTTCACCACGCGCCGCGCGGACGGGCACCTGGTGTCGCGCCCCATGGCCACGCAGGAGCGCTCCGCGGGCGCGGACCTCTGGTTCGCCACCGACGCGGAGTCGCACAAGCTGGACGAGCTGGAGACCGAGCCCTTCGTGAACGTGTCGTACTACCGCGACCGCACGCGCGAGTGGGTGTCGGTGAGCGGGCGCGCGCGCGTGGTGCGCGACCGGGCCAAGATCCACGAGCTCTACAAGCCCGACTGGCGCGCCTGGTTCGGCGACGAGGGCGGCGAGCGCAACGGCGGGCCGGACGACCCGCGCATCGTCCTGATCGCGGTGGACGCGGACTCGGTCGTTTACATGGTAAACAACACGCCGCGCCCGGTGGTCCTCTTCGAGGTGATGAAGGGAATCGTCACCGGAAGCGAGCCCAACGTGGGCGAGACGCGGACGCTCTCCGGTGAGGAGCTGCACGGGAAGGCCTGATACCGTCTCGCGAAAACCTGAGTGCAAAGCGAGAGA
>DASVSA010000393.1:0-2495 GCA_036388335.1 Longimicrobium sp.
CAGCGGCTCCGGCACCGCGGGGCGCGGGGTGGGGGCGGGGGGCGCCGGCGCGGCCACCCACACGGCGGCGGCGGGGAAGTCGATGCGGAAGCAGGTTCCCTCCCCCGGCTCGCTCTCCACGTGCACGCGCCCGCCGTGGTCGGCCACGATGCCGTGCACCAGCGAGAGCCCCAGCCCCGTGCCCTCGCCCGGCGCCTTGGTGGTGAAGAACGGGTCGAAGATGCGCTCCACCTGGTGCTCGGGGATGCCGGGCCCGTTGTCCGCCACGATCACGGCCGCGCCGCGCTCCGTGGCGAGGGTCTGCAGCGTGAGCCGCGGCCCGGGGAGGCCGGCCAGCGCCTGCTCGGCGTTCACCACCAGGTTCAGCAGCACCTGCTCCATCTGCCCCCGGTCCGCCGACACGGGCGGCAGGTCGTCGTCCAGCACCACGCTCACCTCTACGTTGTGGGTCCCCAGGGTGTAGCCGCGCACCTGCAGGACGTGGCGTGCCACGTCGTTGAGGTCCACCGGCCCGCGGGGGGTCTCGTCTTCCTGGGTGTCGCGCGCCAGCCGGCGGAGGTTGGCCACGATCTGCGCCGCGCGGTCCGCCTCGCGCTTCATCACCTCCAGCGCCTCGCGGTCGCCCTCGCCGCGCACGTCCATCAGCATCATCGACGAGAAGCCCTTGATGGCCGTGAGCGGGTTGTTGAGCTCGTGCGCCACCCCGCCCACCAGCGTCCCCAGCCCCGCCAGCCGCTCCGTGCGCCGCAGGTGCCGGTCGCGCGCCAGCCTCTCGCCGGCGTCCTGCGCGATGGAGAAGAGGCAGCGGCGCCCGCCCGGCCCGTTCACCGCGCCCACGAACAGGTCCAGCGGCACCCGGCGCCCGTCCCTGCGCGCGCGCCACACCAGCCCGCTCCACTCCCCCTCCTCGCGCACGGCCGCGCGGATCGCCTCCTCCTCCGCGTGTACCTCGGGGTCCCGGAGGAGGTGGTCCAGGTACGCCTGCGCCTCCGCTTCTCCCTCCAGTCCCAACATGTCCGCATAGGCGCGGTTCACGAAGATGACGCCCCCGTCCTCGTCGGTGATGCTCACGCCCTGGCTGAGGCTGGCCAGCGCCAGGTGCAGGAGGCGCATCTCGGCCAGAAGCTCCTGCTCTTCGGTGACGTCGCGGGCGATGCCGTGCACCCCCGTCACGCGCCCGTCATCGCGGATGGTGGTGACGGTGATGGAGGCGCTCCGCCGCTCGCCGGAAGGGCGCAGCAGGCCGATGTCCAGCCTGGCGCTGTCGGTTGCGCCGGTCATCAGCGCGGTGAACACGTCCACGGTGCCGGGCAGGTCTTCCGGGGAGATGACGGCGGCGAAGTGGGTGCCCATCAGCACCGAGCTCTCGCGGCCCAGCAGCGCTTCGCCGGCGCGGTTCAGCTCCACGAAGCGCCCCTCGGCGTCCAGCGCGTAGATGGGGAAGGGCGAGGCGCTCACCAGGCGGCGGTAGTGGGCCTCGCTGCGCGACTGCTCCGCCATCTGCACGTGCTGGGCGATCTCGGCGTTGGCGGCGGCGGCCAGGTCGGCCAGCGTCTGGCGGTCCTCGTCGGTCCAGGCGCGGGGGCGCACGTCCAGCACGCACAGGGCGCCCAGCACGTGCCCGCCGGGGGTGCGCAGGGGGAAGCCCGCGCACGCGGCGATGCCGCGCTCCCTCACCGACGGGTCGCCGCGCACCAGCGGGTGCTCGCGCGCGTCGCCGATGAAGAGGGGCGCGTCGGCCTCCACCACGTAGCTGCACAGCGAGCAGGCGGGCGCGTCGCGGCCGGCGTCTTCCATCCCCACGCGGCTGGTGAAGAACTGGCGATCCTCGCCCACCAGCGACACCAGCGCGACGGGCGCGCCCAGCAGGCGCGCGGCCAGCCGCGTCCAGCGGTCGAAGGACCCGCCGGGGGAGGCGTCGAGCCGGTGGAGCAGCTCCAGCGCGGCGAGGCGTTGAGGATCGTCGATGGAGCCCAAAGGGTGAACCGTGCCTGAGTTACGTAGCGCGCCAAAATGGGCGGTGCATTCCCCGTACCGCTCGCGCCGTCGCGTGTTCCCAGGGGCCGCCCGCCCCCTCCGCGGCGCCCTGGCGGACGATCAATCCACACCCTCCATCCGCGTGAATCGCGCCAGCGTGCGTGCAAGATAGCACAACACGACTTTGCGGGAAGTGATAAGTTCTTACCAGCCCCTGAAACGCACGGAGACACGGAGGCACGGAGAAGAAGTTCTTCTCTGTGCCTCCGTGTCTCCGTGTGAGTCCCTACACGTCGGTACGGCCGGGTCGCTGGCGCTCGTAGTGTTCGCGGAGGGCCGGGAGGGCTTCGTCGAAGGCGGCCACCACGGCGGGGTCGAACTGGGTGCCGGCGCAGCGGCGGATCTCGGCCACGGCGGCGTCCCAGGGGAGCGCCTGGCGGTAGGCGCGGGCGGAGGTCATGGCATCCAGCGTGTCGGCCACGGACACCACGCGCGCGGCCAGGGGGATCAGCTTTCCC
>DASVSA010000394.1:0-34621 GCA_036388335.1 Longimicrobium sp.
CGTTCCGCGCCGTGCCGGGGGCGAGGGCCAGCGCCACCCGCTGCACCGCCAGCAGGGCGAACGCCACCGAGAAGGCCAGGAAGAGCCGGTCGCCCGTCTCCCGCCGGAAGCGGAGGAAGAAGAGCGCCGCCACCAGGTAGCCGGCGACCAGGACGCCCGAGATCAGCTGGACCAAGGCAGCCCCCCTTTCATCGGGTGTCCCACACGAAGCCGTAGAGGAGGAGCGCGATCCCCGCAACCGCCGGGAGGCTCCGCCACACGGAAAGGTCGAGGTCGGGCACCACCTGCTTGTCCACGAAGAGGATGACGTTGTTGAGGGCGAGCCCCGCGAAGCAGAGCCCGCTCCACAGCAGCAGGCGGAAGCGGCTGCGCGTGTAGCCCCGCAGCAGCAGGACGGCGCAGGCGGTGCTCGTCAGCGCGCAGAGCGCGTATACCAGGGTGGCCACGGTCAGTCCCTCCTCACACGGAACGCGTCGGCGAAGCTGCGCAGCGGGTCGGCGGGCTTCGCGAAGACGAGCTGGATGACGGCCACCCGCGATGCGCGGTAGGCGGCGGCGAGCGCCGTGACCTGCTGGCGGATCTCGCCGCTGGCCGGGGCGTAGCGGTAGGTGGGGTTGGCGGCCCCGTCGGAGGCGGCGAGCCCCTGCGCCACCAGCCCCTCCAGGCTGCCGATGGCGGCGGCGGGCACGGTGAACACCTGCCGGCTCACCTCGTCCGCGGTCCACCCGCGCTCCGGCTCCCGCTCCAGCAGGAGCAGGATCTCGAGCATCTCGGCCGACGCGATGCGCTCCGCGATCAGGCGCCGCACCTCGTCGGGGATATGCACTTCGGCCACCGGCCCTCCGCTGCTGACTGTCGCTCCCTTTCCCAGGCCGCCGAAGGTGGGACGCGGGGGCCGGGGTGTCAAGCACACGGCCGCACCGGTCGCGCCGAGTCACGGCCGTGCCTGGGAAATCGGCCCCGGGTACGGGTGTTGCCACGCTGCCGCGGCCGATGCCCATCCACCCAAGTCCCCGCGCCCCGTGAGCGGAACGGAAGACCCCCGCGCCGATCCCGCGCGCCTGGCCGCGCTGCGCGAGAGCGGTCTGCTGGACAGCGCGCCCGAGGAGGCGTTCGACGCGCTCACGCGCCTTGCCGCCCGGCTGGTGCGCGTGCCCGCGTCGTTCATCTCGCTGGTGGACGAGGATCGAGACTTCTACAAGAGCTGCGTGGGCTTCGGCGAGCCGCTGGCCACGGTGCGCCAGCTGGAGGGCACCACCTTCTGCCACTACGCCATCGTGAGCCCCGGCCCGCTGGTGATCCCCGACACGGCCGCGGACCCGCTGTACCGGGAGGTACCCACCGTGAGGTCGCTGGGAGTGGCCGCCTACCTGGGGATCCCCATCCGCACCGGCGAAGGGGAGGTGCTGGGCTCGTTCTGCGCCATCGACTTCGTGCCGCGCCCGTGGACGGCCGACGAGATCGAGACGATGACCGTGCTCGCCGCGTCGGCGGAGCGCGAGATCGAGGTGCGCAGGCGGGGGCGCGAGACGGAGGCGCTCCTGCGGCAGCTGCAGGAGCAGCAGGCGGAGCTGGAGCAGCAGGTGGAGGAGGCGCAGACGCTGAACGAGGAGCTGGAGCGGAGCGAGGCGCGGGCGCGGGCGCTGCTGGACTCGGCGGCGGAGGGAATCTACGGGATGGACCTGGAGGGGCGCTGCACCTTCATCAACCCCGCGGGAGAGCGGATGCTGGGGTACGCGCCCGGCGAGCTGCTGGGGCGCGAGATGCACTCCCTCATCCACCACACCCGAGCCGACGGCACCCCCTACCCCGCCGCCGAGTGCCCCATCGGCCGCGTGGCGCGCACGGGCACCGAGGCGCGGCTGGAGAGCGAGCGGCTCTGGCGGAAGGACGGCACCAGCTTCGCCGCCGAGTACGCCGCGGCGCCCATGCGCGAGGCGGGGGAGGTGACGGGCGCGGTGGTCAGCTTCCTGGACATCACCGCGCGCCGCGTGGCCGAGGCGGAGCGCGCCCGGATGGCCGCCGTGGTGGAGAGCTCCGCCGACTTCATCGGCATCGCCACGCCGGACGGGCGCACGGCGTACCTCAACGCGGCGGGGCGGCGGCTGGTGGGGCTGGGCGCGGCGGAAGACGCGCTGCGCACCGCGGTGGCGGACTTCTTCTTCCCCGAGGACCTGCCGCTGCTGGAGGGCACCATCCTCCCCGCCGCCGTGCGCGAGGGGCGCTGGAGGGGGGAGGTGCGGTTCCGCCACTTCGGCACGGGCGCGGCCATCCCCGTGCTGTACGAGCTGTTCCGCATCACCGAGCCCGTGAGCGGGCGGCTGCTGGCGCTGGCCACCGTGACGCGCGACCTCACGGAGCGCGAGCGGCTGCTGAGCGAGGCGCAGCACGCGCGCGGCGAGGCGGAGCGCGCCAACCAGGCCAAGAGCCAGTTCCTGGCCAACATGAGCCACGAGATCCGCACCCCCATCAACGCCATCATCGGCTACTCGGACCTGCTGGACGCCGGCGTCGCGGGCCCGCTGGCTCCGCCGCAGCAGGACTACCTGGGCCGCGTGAGGCGCAGCAGCCAGCACCTGCTGGGGCTGGTGAACGACGTGCTGGACCTGGCCAAGGTGGAGGCGGGCGAGATGACGGTGCTCCACGAGGAGGGCACGGTGGCCGAGGCGGTGGCGGCCGCGCTCCACTTCGTGTCGCCGCAGGCGGACGAGCGGGGGATCGAGCTGGCCGCGGCCGAGGGTTGCGGCCCCGAGGCGCGCTTCCTGGGCGACGAGGACCGGGTGCGGCAGATCCTCGTCAACCTCCTCTCCAACGCCGTGAAGTTCACGGGGCGCGGCGGGCGCGTGGCGGTGAGGTGCGTGCAGCACGACGCCCAGGAGGGCGTGGGGGGCGGGCCGTGGCTGGCGGTGGAGGTGGAGGACACGGGGATGGGGATCGCGCCGGAGCAGCTCGCGCGCGTCTTCGAGCCGTTCGTGCAGGCGGAGGGGGGGCACACGCGCAAGCACGGCGGCACGGGGCTGGGGCTCACCATCAGCCGCCGCTTCGCCCGGATGATGGGGGGCGACCTGACCGTCAGGAGCCGCCTGGGCGCGGGCTCGTGCTTCACCCTGTGGCTTCCGGCCGCCGAGCGGCGGAGCGCGCCGCGCACCCTCCCCGCCTCCGCGGGGGAAGGGTGGCCGGCCTCGGTGCGCGACCTTCCCGGGCTGGGCGAGGTGGGGCGCAGGCTTTCCGACGGGGCGGAGCGGGTGGAGGACGCCCTGCGCGCCGCCCTCCTCACCGACCCCGACGTGCCCGGGGCGCGGGAGCTGGAGTCGGCGCAGCTCGGCGGGCACGCGGGGGCGTTCGTGGCGGCCATGGGGAGGATGCTGGAGGCGCTGCAGGAGCGCGGCTCCAGCCCCGCCGACCTGGAGGACACCGAGGCGATCCTGGAGCTGATCGCCACGCGCCACGGCCGGCAGCGGCGCCGCCTGGGGTGGAAGCGCACGGCGCTGCTGCGCGAGTACCGCCTCCTCCACTCGCTGGTGGACGAGGTGGCGCGCGCGGCGCTGGAGACGGTGGAGCCGGACGGCACGCTGGGCGTGGTGCACCGCATCCTCGATCGCGCGGAGGCCGCCAGCCTGGCCGCCCACGACCGCCCGGGGGAGGAGGCGCCGGACCCTGGCGCGTAACGTGGGGGATGATGGCGATCCGTGACACACGCCAGCCTTCCGCCTCGCGGCGCAAAGCTACATATTCGGGGCATCGATCTCGATCCACCGAACCGAGCACGGCCATGGCCTACCGGGAGTTCGTAGACGGCGGGGGCGTTTCGTGGCGGGCATGGGACACGTATCCCGGCTCCGCGGCCAACGTGCGTCCGGGCTTCGAGAGCGGCTGGCTGGGCTTCGAATGCGAGCAGGAGCGCCGCCGGCTGGCCCCGGTTCCTCCCGGCTGGGAGACGGCCAGCGACGACGAGCTCCGCTCGATGCTGGCCGACGCGCAGCCCAACCGCCCCGCGCGCCTGGCCGCCCCCGCGCCGGAGCCCGAGGCACCGGCCGCCCTGGCCGCCGAGGCCGACAAGCCGTCCCGCTCCAACCCCGTCCTGGAGCGCGTCCGCAGCGTGCTGCGCGCCGTGGACCACACGCTGCGCGGCTGAGACACATCCTCTCCGTGTCTCCCTGCCCCCGTGTGAGATTCTACTCCATCCCGTCCACGTGACAATCTCCCTGCTCGCCCTGGCGGGCTCGACCCCGGCGTTCTTCACCGAGGTCGCGGTGCTGCTCGTGTCCGGTGCCGCCATCGCCTACCTGGGGTCGCGGCTCCGCCTGCTCCCCATCGTCGGCTTCCTGATGGCGGGGGTGGTGATCGGCCCCAACGCGCTGGGGCTGGTGAAGAACCGCGAGCTGGTGGACGCCGCGGCCGAGGTGGGCGTGGTGCTCCTCCTCTTCACCATCGGCATCGAGTTCTCGTTCGAGAAGCTCAACCGCATCCGGCGGCTGATCTTTGGCGCGGGCGGGCTGCAGGTGGCGCTGGCCACGGGCGTCACGGCCGGGCTGCTGGCGCTCTTCGGCGTGGGGTGGCGGGCGGGGGTGTTCACCGGGTTCCTGGTGGCGCTCTCCTCCACGGCCATCGTCCTCAAGCTGCTGGGCGAGCGGGGCGAGACCTCGGCGGAGCACGGGCAGGTTGCGCTGGGGCTCCTCATCTTCCAGGACCTCGCCATCATCCCCATGGTGCTGATGGTGCCCATGCTGGGAGGGCAGGGCGGGCCGCCGCAGGAGATCGCCTTCGCGCTGCTGCGCGCGGCGGGGATCATCGCCGTGGTGCTGCTGGTGGCGCGCCGGGTGATGCCCCGCCTGCTGGACATCGTGGCGCGCACCTGCTCGCCCGAGCTCTTCCTGCTCACCGTGGTCGCGGTGTGCTTCGGCACGGCGTACCTGACGTCGCTGGCGGGGGTGAGCCTGTCGCTGGGGGCGTTCCTGGCGGGGCTGCTGGTGAGCGAGAGCCGCTTCAGCGAGCACGCGCTGGGCGAGATCCTGCCGCTGCAGATCCTTTTCAGCGCCACCTTCTTCGTATCGGTGGGGATGCTCACCGACCTGGGCTTCCTGGCGCGGCACCCGCTGCTGGTGGCGGCGGTGGTGGCGGTGGTGCTGGCGGTGAAGTTCATCACCACGGCCGCGGGGGTGCGCGCGCTGGGCTACCGGCTGCCGGTGGCGGCGGCGTCGGGGCTGGTGCTGGCTCAGGTGGGGGAGTTCTCGTTCGTGCTGGAGCGGGCGGGGCGCGAGGCCGGGCTCACGCCCATGGGGATGGGGGAGACGGGGTCGCAGGCGTTCATCGCCACCACCGTGCTGCTGATGATCCTCACCCCGCTCCTGGCCGCCCTGGGAACGCGCCTCTCGGGGCGCATGGCGGCGCACGAGGTGGCGATGGCGCAGGCGCGCACGCCGGAGGACCTGGACGCCTCGCACCTCCCGCACCTGGAGGACCACGTGGTGGTGGCGGGGTACGGCGAGGCCGCCCGCACGCTGGCGCGCGTCCTCCACGGCACGGGCGTCCCGTACGTCATCACCACGCTCAACCCCCAGGGCGCCAGCGACGCGGAGGCGCAGGGCTACCCCGTGCTGCGCGGCGACTCCACGCGCTCCCGCACGCTCCAGCTGGTGGGCACGGAGCGCGCGCGCGTGATGGTGATCGCCGACGACGAGCCGGTGATGGCGCACCGCATCACCACCGTGGCGCGCTCGCTCAACCCGTCGCTCCACATCGTGGTGCGCACCCGCTACGCAGTGGACGCGGAGACGCTGATGGCGGCCGGCGCGGACACGGTGGTCACCGAGGAGACGGAGGCCGTGGTGCGCCTCTCCTCCGGCGTACTGCGCCAGATGGACCTCCCCTTTTCCGAGGTGGAGGCGCAGGAGGACCTGGTCCGCCGCTCCGCCGCCTCCCCCGCGCCCGCCGCGGCCACCACCACGCACGCCACGCTGCCGGACCCGGAGCAGGTGGTCACCTTCGCCCCGGCGGAGCCGTCGCGGTGCACGCACCTGGCGCAGGTGCGCCCCGTGCACCCCAGCGCGCGCGGCTGCGAGGACTGCCTGCGCATCGGCTCCGGCTGGACTCACCTGCGCATCTGCATGACCTGCGGCCACGTGGGCTGCTGCGACTCGTCGCCCAACCGCCACGCCTCCGCGCACTTCCAGCAGACCCATCACCCGGTGATGCGCTCCGCCGAGCCCGGCGAGAGCTGGGGCTGGTGCTACGAGGACTCGCTGACGCTTTGAAAACCGGCCTCACACGGAGACACGGAGGCACGGAGAAGAACCAATCTCCGTGCCTCCGTGTCTCCTGTGAGGCTATTCAACGGGTGTCAGCGGGAGGCGCACGGTGAAGGTGCTCCCCGCTCCTACCTCGCTCGCGACCTCGACGTCGCCGCCGAGGAGGCGGGCGAGGCGGCGGGTGACGCTCAGGCCCAGGCCCGTGCCGCCCGCGCTGCGGGTGGTGCCGGCCTGCACCTGCCAGAAGGGGTCGAACACCTTTTCGAGGTGCTCCCGCGCGATGCCGGGGCCGGTGTCGGCCACGCGGAAGACGGCGTCGGGCCCCACCTCTTCCAGGGTGAGCACCACTCTTCCCCGCTCGGTGAACTTTACGGCGTTGCCCAGCAGGTTCAGGAGGATCTGCAGCACCTTGCGGCGGTCGCTCACCAGGGTGCCGGGCTCGGCGGGGGCGTGGCACTCGAAGCCGATCCCCTTGGCCAGCGCCAGCGGCTCGGTGAGCGCCTGCGCCTCGTTCAGGAGCGTCGCCAGGGCGATGGGCACCGCGTCCACCCGCTCCTCCCCCGCCTCCAGCCGCGAGAAGGTGAGCACCTCCTCGATGAGCTCCAGCAGGTGCCGTCCGCTCAGCGCGATGCGGCGCGCCTGCTCGCGCGCCTGCTCGGGGATGGCGACGGGGATCCCCGCCAGCAGCAGCTCGGCGTAGCCGATGGTGGCGTTGAGGGGGGTGCGCAGCTCGTGGCTCATGGTGGCCAGGAACTCGCTCTTCACGCGGTTGGCGCGCTCGGCCTCGGCGCGGGCGCGGTGCTCGGCCTGGTAGAGGCGCGCGTTGTCCATGGCCACCGCCGCCCACGCGGAGATCCCCACGGCGAGCTGCTCGCTCCGCTCGCTGAAGCGCCCGCGCTCCGGGTGGCCAAAGAACAGCCCGCCCACCACTTCGCCGCTGCGCGACACCACGGGGACGGCCAGGTAGCTGCGCACCGGCAGGTGTCCCTCGGGCATCCCCCGGTACGGCGCGTTCCGCCCGTAGCGCGCGTCCTGGGTGATGTCGTCGCTGCGCACCACCCCCTCGTTGTGAAAGGTGGGGCCGAACACCTGGGTGCTGCGCGGCATGGGGAAGCGCGAGAACGCCTCGCGCGGCACGCCGGAGATGGTGTAGAGCGTGTACGACTCGCCCCGCTCGCTCACCACGTTGTAAAAGAACGCGCCGAACTGGGCCCCGGTCAGCTCGGTGGCGGCGTCGGTCACCACCTGGACGATGCGGTCCACTCCCAGCTCCGAGGTGAACGCCTGCCCCACGCGGTGGAGCGTCTCCACGGTGGCCGCCGCGTCGCTCCGCTCCCTCTCCGCGAGCACGCGCTCCGTGACGTCCATGCCGATGAAGCCCACCCCGCTCACCTGGCCGTCCGGGCCGCGCACGGGAAAGTAGTTGTGGAGCACCACGCGCTCCTCGCCCGGGTGCGCGCGGCTGGGGACGACGGCTTCCAGGTTGTGGATGGGCTCCCCCGTCTCCAGCACGTGGCGGAAGCTGGGCTCCACCTGCGCGGCGTAGGCGGGGATCACCTCGTGAATCGTCCTGCCGACCACCTCGTCACGACGGGCGCCGTAGAGCTCGGCCAGCGCGGCGTTGATGCTGCGGTAGCGGAGCTCCCGGTCCACGAGCGCGCTGGGGAGCGGCGAGAACTCGTGGAACGCGTCGGGCCAGGTGGCGGGGTGAGGGTCGGTCACGGCACCGGGATCACGGGGGAGTGGGGCACCCGTACCGGCCTCGCAACATCCGTTCTTGAACGGCGGGGCTCACACAGAGACACAGAGACACAGAGACACAGAGGAAGGGATGAGGATCGCTACGTACAATGTGAACGGGATAAACGCGCGCCTGCCGGTGCTGCTGCGGTGGCTGGCGGAGACGAAGCCGGATGTGGCTTGCCTGCAGGAGCTGAAGGCGCCGGCGGAGAAGATACCGGAGGCCGCCATCCGCGACGCGGGGTACGGAGCCGCGTGGCACGGGCAGAAGAGCTGGAACGGGGTGGCGATCCTGGTGCGCGGCGGAGAGCCGGAGGAGGTGGAGCGGGGGCTGGCCGGCGAGCCGGAGGACGAGCAGAGCCGCTACATCGAGGCGACGGTGAACGGCATCCGCGTGGGCTGCCTGTACCTGCCGAACGGCAATCCCCGCCCCGGGCCCAAGTTCGACTACAAGCTGCGCTGGCTGGACCGCCTCGCGGCGCGCGCGGCCGAGCTGCTGGCCTCGGGCGGCCCCGTGGTGCTGGCGGGCGACTACAACGTCATCCCCACCGACCTGGACGTGTACAACCCCGCGCGCTGGGTGGAGGACGCGCTGTTCCAGCCCGAGGTGCGGGAGGCGTTCAGGCTGCTCGTGGAATCGGGATGGACCGACGCCGTGCGCTCGCTCCACCCCAAGGATCGCATCTACACGTTCTACGATTACTTCCGCAACGCCTTCGGGCGCGACGCCGGGCTCCGCATCGACCACCTCCTCCTCACCCCCTCGCTGGCCGCGAGGCTGGCCGCGGTGGGCGTGGACCGGGAGGCGCGCGGGTGGGAGAAGTCGAGCGACCACGTGCCCACCTGGATCGAGCTCACCGACTAGACTCTTCTCCGTGCCTCTGTGTCTCTGTGTGAGCCCCGTAGTCAGTGGGCGGGCGCCACCAGCACCTTGTCGATGCGGGGCCCGTCCATGTCCACCACCTCGATGCGGAATCCCTCCGAGATCACGTGCTCGCCCACCTGGGGGATGCGGCCCAGGCGCGTGACGATCAGGCCGCCCACGGTGCGATAGGCGGCGCGCTCGTCGGTGCGGCGCTCATCCAGGCCGAGCGCCTCGCGGAAGTCGTCCACCGAGATGCCGCCGTCCATCAGGTAGCTGCCGTCGTCGCGCCGCACCACCTGCGGATCGCTGGGGGCGGTCTCCCATGCCACGTCTTCAAGCAGGTCGTCGCGGGTAAGGACGCCGTCCACGCCGCCGTACTCGTCCACCACCACGGCCATCCCCGACGAGGTCTCGCGGAACAGCTCCAGCATCTGCAGCGCGCGGGTGTTCTCGGGGACGAAGATGGGCTGCTTGAGCACGGCGTTCAGGTCCATGGGGTGGCCTCGCAGCGCCTGGTCCCACAGGTCGCGCACCTCCACCGTGCCCACCACGCGGTCCAGCCCGCCCTCGCACACCAGGTAGCCCGTGCGCGGCTGGGCGATCATCTTGGAGCGCACCTCCGCCTCGCCGTCGGTGACGTCCACCCAGGCGACGCGGTGGCGGGGGGTGGCGAGGTCCACCACGCGGCGGTCGCCCAGCCAGAAGACGCGCTCCACGAGGTCCTGCTCGCTCTCGTGGATGACCCCCGACTCGGTGGCCTCTTCAAGGAGCGCCGCCACGTCCGCGTCGGTGACGGCGGCGTCCGTGTTCTTGGTGATGCGCAGCACGCGCATCACCATGCGGCTGGAGAAGGTGAGGATCCACACCAGCGGCGCCGCCGCGCGCGACAGGATGTGCATGGGGCGCGCGACCAGGGCGGCGATGCGCTCCGGGTGCCCCAGCCCGATCTCCTTGGGCACCAGCTCGCCCACGATGAGCGACAGGTAGGTGATGGCGATCACCACCAGCCCCAGCGCCACCCCCTCCGCGTACGGCTGGATGATGGGGAACGCCCCCAGCCACACGGCCACGGGCTCCGCCAGCGCCGCGCCGCCGAAGGCGCCCGTCAGCACCCCCACCAGCGTGATCCCCACCTGCACGGTGGCGAGGAAGCGCGACGGGTCGTCGGAAAGCGCCAGCGCGCGGCGTGCCCCGGCGTCGCCGGCGTCGGCGCGCTGCTGCAGGCGGACGCGGCGCGACGACACCACGGCGATCTCGCTCATGGAGAAGACGCCGTTGACCACCAGGAGCGCGAGGACGATCAGTACTTCGGAGGCCATGGCCTGAATTGGACTTCTAGGAAGCGGCAGGGGAACGGATCAGTGGAATCTGGGGGCGAGGGTGGCGTTGTCAAAGGGCGGAGCCCTCACCCGGCAGCTTACAGCTGCCACCCTCTCCCAGTAACCGCCCTGGGAGAGGGGACTACTTCGCGGGCGGCGAGCCGGCTCTCCGCGTGGCCCCGGGCGGCCCGTTCCTCACGCCGGGAGGGTGCAGGAGAGGCGGCTCAGGGTGGCCGGGTCCTTTTTCTTGCCGCCCTCGCTGGTCAGGTAAAGGGTGCCGCTGCCGCCAAAGGACACGGCTTCGCCCTGCGCCTCGTTGAGGGGCGACACGTCGAAGACGAGCGGCGTGGCGGGGGCGGTCGGCGAGGTCAGCTCCCGGGCGCGGTAGAAGGAGAGCTCACGCAGGGTGCGCAGCACCACCCACTGGCCGTCGGCGGAGGCGGAGGCGCCGGTGATCCGCTCGCGGCGCTGGCCCTGCTCCCCGGCCAGGACGCGGATGCGCTCCAGGCGCGCCACCGTGCCCGCCTGCATAGGCTGCGGGAAGCGGTAGACGGCCACGGGGCCCGTCTCGCCCTTGGTGACGATGTACACCGTGCCGTCGGGGGTCACGAAGAGCGCCTCGGCGTCCTGCGGGCCCTCGGGGTAGGTGGCGTGGAACGCCTCGGCGGGGCGCGAGGCGGCATCGCCGGGCGCCGGCTCGGGCACGCGGTAGACGGTGACGCGCGGGCGGGCGGCCGCGTTGTCGCCGATGTCGGCCACGAACAGGCACCGGCCGCCGGGGCACGGGCCCGACGCCACGTCTTCCCAGTCCTGCACCGTGGCCCCCGTCACCCGCACGGTGCCGCGCGCGCCTCCGTCGATCCCCACCGCCACCAGCGCGGGATCGCCCGAGTCGTTGTGGGTCCACAGCACGCCCCCCGCGGCGGCCACCCCGCTGGACTCGTGCACCGTCTCCGGCAGCGCGACACCCGAGGTCTCCACGCGGCAGAGCTCGGTGCTGGCGGGCTTGACGGCGGTGCGCGCCGGGGCCAGCGGAGTGGCCGCGACGGGAGCCGCCGGCGCCGCCGCGTTCCCGGCCGCCGCCCTGCCCCGCCCGGGCCGCTCGCCGTGCCCCGTGAGATACGACCCCGCCGTGCCGACGACGACCATGAACAGCGTCAGCAGGAGGAGGGCTTTGAAGATGGGGAAGTCGTTCGGCATGGCGGGGGGGGATCGCATCCACCGTGCCGCGGGGGGCGGAAGTGCGTGAGTGCGTGAGTGCGTGAGTGCGTGAGTGCGTTGACGGCGAGCGCGCGGGGGAGGGGGCTGCGGCGGGCTGAAAGGGGGGGCCCTCACCCCCCCGACCCCCGCTCTCCCAATAATGGGAGAGGGGGGCACATTCCATTCATCCAGCCGCGGCCTGGCATCACGGGGGCCGCGGGTGCACAGGGTCTGCCTCGCCGCACCCGCCCGTGGAAATCGCCTCCTCCCCCAGCTGTTTGGGGGAGGAGGTCGGGAGGTGAGGGCCTCCGTCAGCGCACTCAGGCCTCAGCACTCAGCACTCGGCACTTCAGTTCCTTGCGCACTCCGCACTAACGCACTCACGCACTCACGCACTCACGCACTCTTCACTTCGTCCGCGCGTCTCCCGCTCCCGGCGCGGGGTCGCCGAAGCCGGCCAGGTCGGGGCGGAAGCCGCGCTCCTCCAGCGATCTGGGCTCGCGGCGGGGGTACACGCGGCGCGCGATCTCGGGGGCGTAGCGCAGGCCTACCGTGCCGACGAGAGACAGGGTGAGGACGAGGAGGGCGATGGTGGCGCCCACGGCCGTGAGCCCGGCCGTGACGGCGATCCCCGCCAGCAGGATGGAGAACTCGCCGCGCGGCACCAGGGTGAGCCCCAGCGTGAGGGCGTTGCGCTTGGGGAGCCCGTCGCGCCGGCCGATCCACATCCCCGCACCCACCTTGAGCGCCACGCCGAGCACCGCCAGCAGCAGCGCCGGCAGCCACACCCCCGCGAACGAGGCCGGGTCCAGCGACAGCCCGAAGCCCAGGAAGAACACGGCCGCGAAAAGCCCCTGCGGCGGGCCGAAAAGGCGCTCGGCGCGCTCCTTGTGCTCCGTCTCCGCCAGGAGCAGCCCGGCCAGGAAGGCCCCGATCGCCTCCGAGAGCCCCGCGGCCAGCGCCCCCCACGACAGCAGCAGCACCACGCCGCCGGAGAGGAGGATGAAGAGGTCGTCGCTGTCCAGGTCGAACGCGCGGTCCAGCACGGGCCGCGCGTAGAGCGCCACGCCCACCACGGCCGCGAAGAAGACGACCGCCTTCCCCATCCCCCACAGCGCCGCGCCCATGCTGGGCTCGTCGGCCAGCACGGCGCCGGAGAGCACGGCCAAAAAGAGCGCCATGAACAGGTCCTCGAACACCAGCACGCCCAGCGCCACCTCCGTCTCCGGGTTGGCGGAGCGGCGCAGCTCGATGGTGCTCTTGGCGATGATGGCGCTGGACGACACGTAGAAGGCACCGCCCAGCAGGAGCGCCCCCGCCCATCCGCCCCCCACCCACAGCCCCACGGCGAAGCCGGCGGGGAAGCACACCAGCAGGTCGATGCCCCCGTTGCGGACGATGCGGCGCCGGTCGCGCAGCAGCGCCCCCACCGAGAACTCCAGCCCCATGAAGAAGAGGAGGAGCACGACGCCGAGGGTGGCCAGCACCTCCACCAGGTGCGCGTCCAGGTCCATGGGCCTCACGGCCATCCCCAGCAGGATGAAGGCGGGGATGACGGACTGGCCCAGGCGGTCGAAGAGGAGGCCGGCGATGGCGAGCGCGGCGAGGATGGCGCCCGCGCCCAGCAGGAAGTCTCCGTGCATCTACCCGTCGCGCGCGGAGCCGCGCAGCAGGTCGCCGAAGCGCCCCACCTGCGCGCGGTCGCCCACCACCACCAGGGTGTCGCCCGAAGCGAAGCGCTCGCCCGGCTGCGGGTTGGGCACGGCCTTGCCGTCGCGGAGGATGGCGATGACGCTGGCGCCGGTGCGCTTGCGGACGGCGGCCTCGGCCAGGCTCTGCCCCGCCAGCGGCGACCCGGCTCCCACCTTGAGCCACTCCACGGCGAGCTGCTGGAAGACCATCTCCATGGACTCGGCCACCACGGGCTGGAAGTAGGCGCCGCCCAGGATGGCCCCCAGCTTCCGCGCCTCGGAGTCGTCCATGCGGATGGCGTGCGTCGGGTAGTCCTCACCGCGCTCGAAGTGGTAGATCTCGCGGTGCCCGCTGTTGTGGATGATGACCGTCATCCGGTCGCCATCGCTGGTGGTGAGGGCGAACTTCTTCCCCACTCCGGGAAGGTCGTGCTCGCGGATTTCCATGGAAGTACGAGTTAGGGGAAGTGCGTGAGTGCGTGAGTGCGTCAGTGCGTGAGTAACTAAAGCGCACTCACGCACTCACGCACTCACGCACTGGTCAGCGAGTGCGCTCCGCGATCATCCGCCCGACGGTCTCGGCGAGGCCGCGGGGGTCCGTGGGCTTCAGCACGAACGCGTCGCAGCCGGCGGCTTCGGCGCGGGCCTGGTCCTCGGCCTGGCCGTGCACGGTGAGCACCAGCACGAGCACCTGCGCGGTGGCGGGGTCGCCCTTGATGCGGGCGGTGGCGTCCCAGCCGTCCAGCCCCGGGAGGCCGGCGTCCATCACCACCAGGGCGGGGTTGTGGCGCTGCACGGCCTCCACCGCGGCGGCGCCGTCCAGCGCCTCCAGCACCACGTACCCCGCGTGCCGCAGCACCGTGCCGTAGATGGCGCGGCTGTCTTCGTCGTCTTCCACCAGCAGCACCGTGCCGCGCGGCTCGGCGGCGGGTGACGAAGGGGGCGCGGCGTCCATGGATCTCCGGGTGGGGGCGGCCCGGCGCGGTTTCGCCGGGAGGGGGACAAGATGGATGAATTGTGCCGTGGGGAACAGACGGGAACGGGGAACGGTTGAACCCGGGTGGTTCCCGTTCCCCGTTCCCCCTCTCTCTGGTTCCACGATCAACGAACGGCTACTTTGTGTCTCGGCGCCAGCCCTCCCGGCGCGCGGCGGACTCCCCGAACGAATGCACGTGTGAGCGTACGGCTCGTCCTATACGTCGCCGGCGACACGCCGCGCAGCCGCTCCGCGCGGGCCACCCTCCAGTGGCTCGCCGAAGGGGAGCCCGGGACCGTGACCGAGGTGGTGGACGTCGTGGAGGCGCCGGAGCGCGCGGACGCGGCGCGCGTCCTCCTCACACCCACCCTGGTGCGCGAGGAGCCCCTCCCGCAGCGCAGGGTGGTGGGCGACCTGGGCGCCGGCGCCCGCGTAGCCGAGGCGCTGGGGCTCACCCGCGCGCCCAGCCCCCCAACCGAACGGCAGCCATGAGCGGGTCCACCGCCGCACGCCCCCGCACCGTCCCCAAGCTCCCCACCGGGATCGAAGACTTCGACGTCATCGCCCAGGGCGGCTTCCCGCAGGGGCGCACCACGCTGGTGGGCGGCACGGCCGGGAGCGGCAAGACCATCTTCGCGGCCCAGTTCCTCGCCTCCGCCGTGCAGCAGGGGGAGACGGGGGTGTTCGTCACCTTCGAGGAGAGCCCGCGCGAGCTCACCCTGAACCTCGCCGCCTTCGGGTGGGACGTGGAGGCGTGGCAGCGCGAGGGGAAGTGGGCGTTCGTGGACGGCTCGCCGGACGAGGAGGCCACCGAGGTGGTGGGCGACTTCGACCTGGGCGCCCTGCTGGCCCGCGTCACCCGCGCCGTGCGCGACACGGGGGCCAAGCGCGTCTCCATCGACTCGGTCAACGCCCTCTTCTCGCGCCTCCCCGCGCCCGAGCGGCTGCGCGCCGAGCTTTACCGGGTAACGCGCACCCTGCGCGACATGGGCGTCACCACGCTCATCACCTCCGAGCGCACGGACGATTACGGCGAGGTGTCGCGCTACGGGATCGAGGAGTTCGTGGCCGACAACGTGGTGCTCCTGCGCAACACGCTGCAGGACGAGCGGCGGCGGCGCACCGTGGAGATCCTCAAGTTCCGCGGCACGGACCACCAGCGCGGCGAGTTTCCCTTCACCATCGCCTCCGAGCGCGGGGTGGTGGTGCTCCCCCTCTCGGCCATGGAGCTCACGCAGCGCTCCTCCACCGAGCGCATCTCCAGTGGGGTGGAGGGGCTGGACGAGATGCTGGGCGGCGGGTACTTCCGCGACAGCGTGATCCTCCTTTCGGGCGCCACCGGGGCCGGCAAGACGCTCACCGTCACCCACTTCATCGACGGCGGGCACAGGGCCGGCGACCGCACCCTCCTCTTCGCCTTCGAGGAGAGCCGCGAGCAGCTCATCCGCAACGCGAACGGGTGGGGAGTGGACTTCGAGTCGATGGAGCGGACAGGGTCGCTGAAGATCATCCCCGTGTACCCGCACGCCATGCCCATCGAAGACCACCTGCTGAGGATGAGGTGGGCGATCGACGAGTTCCGCCCCAACCGCGTGGTGGTGGACTCGCTCTCGGCGCTGGAGCGGATCTCGTCGCTCCGGTCGTTCCGGGAGTTCATCCTGGGGCTCACCTCCATGCTCAAGCACCGCGAGACGGCGGGGATGCTCACCTCCACCTCCACCAGCATCTCGGGCGGGCACTCGGTGACGGAGAAGCACATCTCCACCCTCACCGAC
Source organism: Longimicrobium sp. (assembly GCA_036388335.1). GTDB lineage: Bacteria > Gemmatimonadota > Gemmatimonadetes > Longimicrobiales > Longimicrobiaceae > Longimicrobium. Next base: position 15,815 of record DASVSA010000394.1, read on the forward strand.
ACCATCATCCTCCTTCGCTACGTGGAGTCGTACGGCGAGCTGAAGCGCGCGCTGCTGGTGCTCAAGATGCGCGGCTCGCCCCACGACGGCAGCATCCGCCAGTACACCATCGACGGAACGGGGATGCACCTGGGCGACCGCTTCAGCACCACGGGCGGCATCCTCTCCGGCAACGTGACTCACCACGCGGACGACGGTGACGCGGAGCACGGGGCGGTATGATGAAAAGCGGTCTCACACAGAGGCACGGAGACACGGAGAGAGGCGCTCTGTGAGCACGCGCGAGAGGGCCGCCGCGGACCTGCGAGCGCTGGTGGACTCCAGCGCCGACGGGATCCTGATCCTGGATCGCGCGGGGCGGGTGTGCTTCGCCAACCCGGCGGCGGCGCGCCTGTTCGCGCAGTCGCCCGACGAGATCGCGGGCGCCGAGCTGGGGCTTCCCATGCTGGAGGGCGAGGCGGCCGAGGTGGACCTGGTGCGCCGCGGCGGGGCAACGGTCGCGGTGGAGATCCGCTCCGCGCCCCTTCACTGGGAGGGCGAGGAGGCGCGCGTGGTGACGATGCGCGACGTCACCGAGCGCCGCCTGGCCGAGGAGCGGGAGCGCGAGCTGATCCGCGCATCCGCCGCCCAGCGCGCCGCCGAGGCGGCCACCCTGCGCGCCGAGTTCCTGGCCCGCGCCGGCTCCACCCTGGCCGCTTCGCTGGAGGCCGAGACCACGCTGGCCCGCCTCCCCGAGCTGGCCGTGCCCGTGCTGGCCGACTACGCCTTCGTCCACCAGCGCGACGCCGAGGGCGGGGTGAGGCAGGTGGCCGCCGTGCACCGTGACAGCGAGGGGCAGCGCGCCCTGGACGAGCTTGCGCGCGTCTACCGCGTGGAGGCGGAAGATGCCGCCAGCGTGGTGGCGCGCGTGCTCAACACGGGCCGCGCGGAGTGGCACTCCCGGGTGCCCGAGGAGCTGGAGGCGCGCTACGAAGGCGACCGGCGCTTCGGCGAGCCGTACCGGCGGCTGGCGCCAGCCGCCTTCGCGGTGGTGCCGCTCTCGGTGCGGGGGCGCGTGCTGGCCACGCTCACCCTGGTGCGCGGCGGCGGCACGGGCGTGTACGGCGACGACGACGTGGCGCTGGCCGAGGAGCTTGCCCGGCGCGCCGCCATCTCGCTGGACAACGCGCGCCTCTTCGCCGAGGCGCAGGCGGCAAACGTGGCCAAGAGCCAGTTCCTGGCCACCATGAGCCACGAGATCCGCACCCCCATCAACGCCGTGATGGGGTACTCGGACCTGCTGGACGCCGGCATCGCGGGCCCCCTCGCCCCGCCCCAGCTCCGCTATCTCACCCGCATCCGCGAGAGCAGCCGCCATCTCCTCACCCTGGTCAACGACATCCTGGACCTGTCCAAGATCGAGGCCGGGGAGATGCAGGTGCGGCGTGAGCGGGTGGACCTGCGCGAGGCGGCCGAGCACGCGCTGGACCTCATCGCCCCGCAGGCCGCGCTCAAGGGCGTGGGGCTGCTGCGCGAGTGGGAGTGCGACAGGTCCGACGCCGCGTGGGGCGACAGCGACCGCGTGGGGCAGGTGCTGGTGAACCTGCTCTCCAACGCCGTCAAGTTCACGGACGAGGGCGGCTCCGTCACCGTGCGCTGCCGCGTCTGCGATGGCACCCCGCCGGGCGACCACGCGGCGGAGCCCGGCACCTGGGCCGTGCTGGAGGTGGACGACACGGGCATCGGCATCGCGCCGGACCAGATGGACGCCGTCTTCGACCCCTTCGTGCAGGTGGACGGCGGCAACACGCGCAAGCAGGGGGGTACGGGGCTGGGGCTGGCCATCAGCCGCCGCCTGGCGCGCCACATGGCCGGCGAGCTCACGGTGGAGAGCGTCCCCGGCGAGGGATCGCGCTTCGCCCTGTGGCTTCGCTCGGGGAGCGACGACGGCACCCGCTTCGCCCACCCCGAGGCCGCCGCCCCCGCCGACGAGCCGGGGTGGCCCGCGCGCCCCGGCGAGGTGCCGGGGCTGGGCGACCTGGGCCGCCGCCTCTGCGACCGCGCGGACTCCATCGCCCGCCGCCTGGGCGACCGCCTGCGCGCCGAGGTGGACGTCCCCGGCATCGCGCGCCTCAACCGCGTGGAGCTGGAGAACCACCTCGCCACCTACCTGGTGGACGTGGGCACCACCCTCATCACCCTGGACGAGGCCGGCGGCGACACGGCCCTCCTCCACGACGGCCACCAGATCCAGCGCCTCCTGGCATGGAAGCACGCCGACCAGCGCATGCGCCTCGGCTGGAGCGCCTCCCACCTCCGCGCCGAGCACGCCCTGCTCCGCGCCGTGGTCGACGAGGAGATCGCTCCCCAGGAGGAGGCCGCCGCGGCGATCCTCCACCGGCTGCTGGCGGAGGGGGAGGCGGTGAGCCTGGCGCGGTACAGGCGGAGCCGGTAGGGGGCCCTCACCCGGCAGCTTACAGCTGCCACCCTCTCCCATAAACACCATGGGAGAGGGGACTACTTCGGGTGCGGCAGGCAAGCGTATCGCTGGCGTCCGCGGTGGCCCCCGCCCCCCGGCCCCCTCCCCCGCGTGCGGGGGAGGGGGCGATTTCCACACGCTGGCGTGCAGACGTGGCCCCTCGCCACCCGCGGCCCCTGCCATGCTTGGGCACGGCTGGATGGCTGGAATGCGCCCCCCCCCCCCAAACTTGGGGGAGTGGGGGTCGGGGGGGTGGGGGCCTCCCCGTCCGCACGCACAATCCTGGACCAATGAGACCACTACTCCTATTCGTCCTACTCACCCTCCTCGCGCCCAGCCCGCTCCACGCGCAGCGCGGGCCGGTGCTGCAGGTGATCGCGCGGGAGCCGCTGCGGGGGCGGGGCAGCTACGTGGCGCTGGGGCTGACGGGGGTGAACAAGCCGAACGGGCTGGAGTACCGGCTGCGCAACGGCATCCCGGAGAAGCTGCCGGAGTACGTGCCGCGCCTCCTGGATGGGCTGCCGATCCACGTGGCGGACGCGACGCCGGAGGGGTGGCTGGCGCTCTACGCGTCCAACATCGACCCGCGCAGCGACGCCAACCAGCGCTACCGCGCGGCCCTCTTCGCGCCGGACGGGCGCCGCAGGTGGGCGTTGGAGCTGAACCGCTTCCTCTCGCGCCCGCGCAACCTGGAGATCCAGGACATCCGCCTGCGCGCCGGCAAGCTCTACTTCAACGAGGCCTGCCAGTCGTACTCGCGTGAAGCGGGGGGCCGCTGCTCCGCCCTGCTGCGCGTGGACCCGCGCGCCGCCCGCCTCGAATGGCGCACCCGCAACCTCGTCTCCAACAACGTCTTCATCTTCTCGGGCGCCTACATCGTCGCCGGCTACGGCTTCACCGCCGAGCCCGACTCCCTCCACCTCATCTCCCCCGAGAGCGGCCGAGTCGTCGCCTCCCGAGCCCTCGACACCGCCCATTCCTACCTGGAAGAGCGAGCCGGCGTCCTCCACGTCGTGACGCACAACAACGTCTACCAGATCTCACGGAGAGGCACGGAGGCACGGAGATAAAGCTGTTCAGCGGGCCAGCCAGTACGTCGCCTTCACCAGGAACACGTTGCGCGCCGACGCGCCGAACAGGTCCGATGCGTCGCGGCGCAGGGCGAAGTCGCCGAACGGCTCCTCGCCGCTGCGCTCCTGCTGCCAGACGAAGAAGAGCGTGGAGCCGGGGCGGTACTCCCAGCGCACCACCGCGTTGCCGCGCAGGTTGCGGAAGTTGAAGTCGGGGCGCGCCACCTGGAAGCACGAGGCGGGGCCGGCGCTCCCGTCCGGGTCCACCGTGTAGGTGCCCGCGTCGGCGGCCGAGGTGCCGCACGGCGTGTCCAGGGCGATGGTGCCCGCGTCGCGCCCGTACTCCGTGTAATCGAGGCCGCGCGGCTCCGCGAGCTCCTTGAAGCCGCGGTACTCGGCGGCGGAGATGAAGGGGCGCGCGTAGAGCTGAAGGGAGAGCGTGGGGGTGAAGGTCCAGTCCAGGCGTGTGCTCACGCCCACCGTCGTCTGGTCCAGCGTGGCGAACACGTAGCGCCGGCCGAAGGTCTCCGTCGCCGTCGCGTCGGTGCGCGTGCGGACGTATTGAGTGGCGTTGCGGCTCCCCTCCCACGACGGGCCCACGCTCACCTGCACGTTGGCCGCGGGCCGCGCGGCGATGGAGGCGGACAGGAAGCGGAAGTAGCCGCCCTGCTCGTCGGTGGAGGTGTAGCCATCGGTGTAAACGGAGAGGCGCCTGCGCGGGTCGGTGCCGCCGCCCGCCGAGAAGGCCCACGACGAGGGCGTGCCCGCCAGCGGACCGCCGCGCGTAAGCCGGTCGCTCAGCACGCGTCCGCCGTACTCCACCGTAGCGGTGCCGCTCCACAGGTTGCGAAAGGTGCCGTTCCCCCGCACCGCGTAGTTGGCCGCCGTGCGGTCGCCGCCCAGGTTCCAGGTGTGGCTGGTGAAGGCGCGCACGAACCACTCGCGGAAGAGCGGCCCCGGCTTCCCCTGGCGCCGCCCGAAGAGCATCGCCAGCCCCCGGCTGTCGGCGCGGCTCTGGAAGCCCAGGTCGTTGGTCTCGAAGCCCGGGCTCACCTGCTGCATCCAGATGGAGCCGCGCCAGTCGCCGCCCTTGCGCAGCGCCGCGCCCACCGCGTACCCCTCCAGCGAGGTGCGCGTGGAATCGTAGCTCAGGTAGTCCGCGTCGGGGCGCAGGTAGTAGCGCGCGCTGGAGCGCTGGGTGGACGCGATGGCCTGCGCGCTCCCCGCCACGCGCGACCCCGCCGCGAAGCCGCTCACCGACCACATGCGGCTGGGCCCCCACGAGTGCTCGCCATCCACCCCGGCCACGTACGCGTCCGACCTCAGCATGGGGGTGAACACGGAGTCGCCCACGCCGCGGTGAGTGGCCGTGGCGATGCCGCCCAGCACCGTGCGCCCGGCGTTGAGGTCGCGCCGCACGCGGCCCACCAGGTAGTTGCTGCGCGGCTCCACCACCTCCTCGCGAGTCACGCCGTCCTCCAGCAGCACGCGCCCCGATTCTCCGGCCGTCACCGCGTCCAGCACGCCCACCGTCCACCCGCTGGCCGTCTTTCCGCTCAGCTTGGCGGCGCCCAGGATGGTGGTGCTCTGCGGCGCCTCGTAGAACACGAAGGAGTCGTTGCTGCCGAGCTGCCGCTGCGGCGCCCGCCCGATGCGGCGCGTGTAAAAGAACTGCGGGCCGCCCAGGCTGATGTGCGACAGCAGGCTGCCGAAGCGGAAGATGTCGGTGCCCTCGGCGAAGAACGGGCGGCGCTCGGGGAGCTGCGTCTCGAAGGCGCTCAGGTTGACGACGGCCGGGTCCACCTCCACCTGCCCGAAGTCGGGGTTGATGGCGGCCGTGAGCGTGAGCCCCGAGGGGAGCCCCCAGCGCACGTCCGCCCCCGCCGACACGTCCGCGTCCGACGAGCGGTAGAAGGGGTTGCCGTCCTCGTCCGGCGCGCGGGTGAGGCGGGCCACGGTGTACGGCTGCACCTCCAGCCGCCGCGGCGCCCTCACCCCCCGCAGCCCGGTGAGCTTGCCGAAGCGCGACACGAAGCCGTTGTCGTTGCGGTTCCACGGCGACCAGATGAGGCGCGTGTCGTAGCGCGCGATGTCGCGCACGAGCTGCAGACCCCACTCGCGCCCGCCGGCCGGCTCGCCGCGCGCGAAGCGCAGCTGCGACAGCGGGATGCGGAACTCCGCCGTCCACCCCGCCGAGTCCACCTGCGTGGCCACCTCCCACACCGCGTCCCACCCGAAGTCCTCGCTGGCGTCGTTGAACAGGTATACGTCGCGCTTCACCCCGCGCGGGTTCACGCCGAACGCGAAGCCCGTGCGCCCGTCCGCGTAGCTGTCGATCATCACCTGCGCCCAGTCCGAGTACCCCGTTGCGTCGCGCCGCGTGAGCTGCGCCGCGATGGAGTCCGGCCGCGGGTCCAGCATCCTCATCCCCACGTAGATGGCGTCGTCCGCGTACAGCACCCGCGCCTCGGTGCCGAAGCGCGCCGGCGCGCCCGCGTTGGGGTAGCTCTCCGTGAACCCCGTCGCCGCCTCGGCCGCGCCCCACGCCGCCTCGTCGAGCTTCCCGTCGATGCGCAGCACTCCGCTCGCCGCCGCCGCTTTCACGGTAGGGGTGGGACGCGCCGCGGCCTGCGCGCTCAGGAATCCGGGGACCAGGAGGAGTGCGAGGGCGGTTCGGCGGGTCATCGGCGCGGGAGCCTGGGAAGGGGTGCATTCGTCTCTCCCCTGGATGGTAATTGCTTAGCACCGATACGTCCAATACTATCCACATGCTCTCGCGATACGTTTTACATATCGCGCAGCGGTTCTCCTCCGTGTCTCCGTGTGAGCCCCCATGCACCTTCCCGAGTCGGTCGAGCTCCGCCACCTGCGCTACTTCGTCGCCGTCGCCGAGGAGCTCCACTTCGGGCGCGCGGCGAAGCGGCTGCGGATCGCCCAGCCGCCGCTCAGCCAGCAGATCGCGCGGCTGGAGTCGCTGGTGGGATACCCGCTGTTCGAGCGGCGCCCGCGCGTGGTGCTCACCGAGCCCGGCCGGGTGCTGCTGGCGGTGGCGCGCCGCACGCTTCAGCAGGTGGCGCAGGGGGTCGACGCCACGCGCCGCGCCGGCCGGGGCGAGAGCGGCGTGCTCACCATCGGCTTCGCCGCGTCGGCGATGCTGACGCCGCTGCCGGGGGTCTTCCGCGCGTTCCGCGACCGCTTTCCCGAGGTGGAGCTGCGGCTGCGGGAGATGTCCACCAGCGCGCAGCTGGAGGCCATCCGCGCGGGCTTCCTGGACGCCGGCTTCCTGCGCGAGCCCGCCGCCGACGCCACGCTGCTGGCCGAGCCGGTGGTGCGCGAGCCCTTCATGGCCGTGCTCCCCCCCGACCACCCGCTCGCCGCCGGCGGCGCCCTCTCGCTGGACAGGATGGCGGACGAGCCCTTCGTCCTCTTCCCGCGCACCGTGGCGCCGACCCTGTACGACCAGGTGCTGGGCCTCTGCCGCGACGCCGGCTTCCACCCCAAGCAGGTGCAGGAAGCGCAGGAATGGCTCACCATCGTGGCCCTGGTGGACGCCGGGCTGGGCGTATCGCTCGTCCCCGCCTCCTTCCGCCGCCTGGGGTGGGGCGGCGTCTCGTACCACCCCATCCTCCCCGAAGGCGGACGCACCACCATCGCCCTCTGCCGCCGCCGCGAAGACGCCCCGCCCGCGCTGGAGTCCTTCATCCACATCACCCGCCAGCACCTCGACCTCACGGGATAGCCCCTCCCGCCGTGACTCCGCTGTTGACGCGGCGCACACCATCCGCTAATCTGTGTTTTAGTCTTACCTAAAGTTAGGATTGCACGATACGAAACAAAGGTTCACGATGATGATGATTCGGATAGTACTCCTGGCGGTCCTGCTCCTGGCGCCGGGCGCGGCTGCGCAGGACGTGGCGCTCTCGGGGAGCGTGAGGGACGCCGCGGGCCGGCCGCTTCCGCAGGCGCAGGTCACCATCCCGCGCCTCTCACGCAGCACCACGGCGGATGTGCAGGGGCGCTTCGCGTTCAGGAATCTCCCGGCGGGCACGTACCGCGTGCAGGCGTCGCTGATGGGCTACGCGCCGGCTGTGCGCGAGGTGGCGGTGGGCGCCGCCGGGGGCGCGCGGGCGGAGTTCGAGCTGCAATCCACCCCGCTCACGCTGGACGAGATCCAGGTGACGGCCACGCCCGTGGAGGCGGACGCGCGCGTGGTGGCGCAGGCGACCACGCAGCTGAGCGGCAAGGCGCTGGAGCGCAGCCTGGCGGGCACGGTGGCGCAGACTCTGGCGGCGCAGCCCGGCATCCGGGTGCGCTACAACGGCCCCGCGGCGTCCGTCCCCATCATGCGCGGGCTCACGGGGGACCGCATCCTGATCCTCCAGGATGGGCAGCGCTCCTCGGACCTCGCGGGCTCGGCGGTGGACCACGCGGTCACCATCGACCCGCTCACGGCGCAGCGTATCGAGGTGGTGCGCGGCCCGGCCACCCTCCTCTACGGCAACAACGCGCTGGGCGGCGTGGTGAACGTGATCTCGGGCGACATCCCCACCAGCGTCCCGCGCGGCGTGGAAGGAGTGGTCGCCGCGCAGACGGAGTCGGCGCTCCCGGGCGCGGGAAGCTCCTTCCGCGTGAGCGCGCCCCTCTCGGAGCGCTGGGCGGTAAGCGTGCGAGGCGGCGCGCGCGGCTCCGGCGACGTGCGCATCGGCGACGACCCCGTGCTGGGCGACCGCCTGGGGAACACCGATGCGCGCAACTGGAGCGCGGCGGCGGGGCTGGGCTACGCCGGCGCGCGCGGGACGGGAGGCGGATCGGTGCGCGCCTACCGCTTCGCGTACGGCCTGCCGGTGCCGCCGGGGAGCGCCCCCGTGCGCCTGCGCGGCGACCGCTGGGAGGGCACCGCGCGCGGCCAGGTGGAGCTCGCCTCCGCGCTCTTCCCCTCTGTGCGCGCGGACGCCACGCTGCAGGACTACGCGCACGACGAGATGGACGACGAGCACGCCGTGCAGATGTCGTTCGCGCTGCGCACCCGCACGGCCAACGTGCTCCTCCGCCAGGGCGCGCTGGGGCCCTTCACCGAGGGCGCGTGGGGCGTCTCGGGGCTGGGGAAGGAGTACGCATCCACCGGCCCCGCCGCGCTCACCCCGGCGGCGGACTCGCGGGCGTGGGGCGTGTTCGGCTTCCAGGAGCTCGCGCTGGGCCGCGCGGCGCTGCAACTGGGCGCGCGCTACGACCGCTACGGCATCGCCTCGCGCGACAGCCCCAAGTTCGGCCCCGGCGTGGACCGTGAGTTCCGCGCCTTCTCCGGCTCGGCGGGCGTGCGCGTGCCGGTCACCGGCTCCATCTCCGCCGCGGCGACGGTGGCCCGCTCGTTCCGCGCGCCCACGGTGGAAGAGCTCTTCTCTGGCGCCCTCCACGCCGGCACGGGCTCGGTGGAGTACGGCACCGCCACATTGAGGGCCGAGCGGGGAACGGGAGTGGAGGGAGTGGTGCGGGTGAGGAACGGCCGCTGGAACGGCCAGTTCGTCGCGTACCAGAACCGCATCGACGACTACGTCCACCTGGTCGCGCAGCCGGACACGGTGCTGGACGGGCACCCGGTGAGCGTCTTCCGCTACGCGCAGACCGACGCCACCCTGCGCGGCGTGGAGGGCTCGCTGGAGTGGGCCGCGCGCTCCGACCTGGTGGTGGGTATCTCCGGCGACGCGCTCCGCGCCGGCCAGCGCGGCGGCACCCCCCTCTCGTTCATGCCCGCGCCGCGCCTGGGCACGCTCGTCCGCTGGGACAACGGCAGGCTCTCGCTGGGGGGCGAGCTTCACCACGAGGCACGCCAGGACCGCGTGGGCTCCGCGGATGAAAGCCCCACCGCCGCGCACACGATGCTGCGCCTGGACGCGGGCCTGCGCATCACCCGCGGCGGCATCATCCACTCCCTCACCCTGCGCGGCGAAAACCTGGGCAACGAGCTCCACCGCGAGTCCACCAGCCGCGTCAAGGAGTTCGCCCCCGGCCCCGGCCGCAACGTAGCGCTCGTCTACCGCCTGCTCTTTTAGCTCACACAGAGACACAGAGGCACAGAGAAGAACTTCATCTCTGTGCCTCTGTGTCTCTGTGTGAGCCCCGCGGTTTACAGCGTGTGGAACCGCGCCTTGATCTCGTCCACGAGCGCGTGGAAGCCGGGGCGGGCGCGGATGTCAGGGTGCCAGGCCAGGTCGCGCTCGATGAGGTCGATCACCTCCATGATGCGCGCGCCGGGGATGACGGTGCCGTTGGGCTCGCGGTCGCGCCCCATCAGCCAGATGGTGTCGCACACGGCAACGGCGGCCGACACGTCGTGGGTCACCAGGATGACGGTGTTCTCCTCGTGGCGGCGGCTCACCTCGATCAGCAGCTCCTGCACCTTCTCCTGGGCGATGACGTCCAGGCCGGAGAAGGGCTCGTCCATCACCAGGTAGTGCTCGGAGCAGAGGAGCTGCTGGGCGATGGCCACGCGCTGGCGCTGCCCGCCCGAGAGCTGCATCGGGTACTTCTCCGCGTGCGCGCCCAGCCCGAAGCGCTCCAGGTACTCCATCGAGCGCGCCTTCGCGTCGGCGGACGACATGCCGGCCTGCTTGCCGGCCACCAGCAGGTTGCCCAGCACCGTGCGGTGCTCGAAGAGGACGTAGTTCTGGGTGACGACGCCCACCAGCCCGGGGTTGGCGGGCACGCCGGCCTCGCCGATCCTCACCGTGCCCGCGTCGGGCGCGACGAGCCCCGCCAGGATCTTGAAGAGCGTGGTCTTCCCAACGCCCGAGGGCCCCAGCAGGCCCACGATCTGCCCCTGCTGCATCCCCGGGCGCACCAGGTCCTGTACCTGGACGGTGAGGTCGCGCAGGATGGCGACGCCGTTGCGCGCGAAGCGCACGCCCTGGATGTCCAGGAGTACGCCGCGCCGCTCGTAGCTGTGAGTGCTCACCGGCGCACCGTGGTGAGGGCCGCGTGAGGCACGAGCGTCGCCTTGATCCAGGCCAGCACGGCGTCCTGGAAGAAGCCCGCGACCAGGAAGACGCCCTGCACCGCGAAGATGGCGGCCAGGTTGAAGTGCTTGTTCTGGTCCATCAGCAGCGCGCCGATGCCGCCCTCGCTGCGCGAGATCCCCTCCACCATGGTGAGCATCATCCACCCGATGGCGGCGTTCTGGCGGATGATGTCCAGCGTGGTGCCCATCTGCCCCAGCACGATCACCTCCCACACGGTGCGCCACTCGCCCATGCGCAGGGTGCGCGCGTGGTCCAGCTTCTCGGTGGGCACCTGCGCCACCACGTCCACCATGCTGGTGAGCATGAAGGCGGAGATGCCGAACACCAGCAGCCCCACCTTGAGCGCGTGCCCGCCGCCCAGCGTCATGGTGAAGATGAAGGTGAGCCCCACCAGCGACAGGAAGCGGGCCCGGGTGAGCGCCATCACGATGGGCCTCACCGCCGGGATCACCGTGGCGTACGCCAGCCCCAGCGAAAGGATGGAGGCCAGCAGCAGCGACTCCGCGAAGAGCACCAGCGAGGTCCACAGCTCGCCCAGGAGCCCCTGGCTGGCCGTGAGGTCGCGGAGCGCCGCCAGCACGCGCGCGGGCGAGGGGAAGTACGCGGGCGCCAGCAGCCACGCCGCGAACACCACCAGCGTCCACAGGCCCACCAGGAGCCAGTAGGCGCCCGGCGTGATCCAGCGGTTCGGCCGCAGCGCGGGTCCGAGTGAGGGCATGGGGGGCGGGCGGGTTCGGTGTGAAGTGAAAAAAAGTGCGTGAGTGCGTTAGTGCGTGAGTGCGTGAGTGCGCTCAACTGCAGTAAAACGCACTCACGCACTAACGCACTCACGCACTGCCGTTCAGCTTCCGATGACGATCTCGACCCGGCGGTTCGCGGCGCGACCCGCTTCGGTGCGGTTCGACTCGACCGGCTCCGTGGCGCCGTGGGCGAAGACGCGCACGCGGCCCTTGGGGAAGGTGCTGGCCGAGCGGTTCTCCAGGTACTGGCGCACGGCCATGGCGCGGTCCTCGGAGAGCTGCTGGTTGGCGTCGGCGGCGCCCACGTTGTCCGTGTGGCCGTGGACTTCCACCGCCAGCGAGTTGATCGAAAGGTTGTCGAACAGCTCAGCCAGCTCGCGCGCACCCTCGGGCGACAGCTCGGCCGAGCCCGTGCGGAAGGTGATCTTGTAGTCGCGGCGGCCCACCACGCGCGTCACCTTCTGGGTGGTGGGCGTGTAGGTGGCCGTCTCCGCCTTGCCGGCGCCGGCGCCCGCGCGCTCCGCGGCAAGGCGCAGGTACGACACGTCGACGATGGAGTCCACCGGCGGCACGCTGGGCACCAGCTTCGGGTACTGCTGAGTCACGATCTTGCCGAACACGGAGTAGGTGGCGCGGAAGCGCGAAGTCTCCGGCGAGCTCCCCGGCGCCAGGCCGAACAGGAGGAGGTTGTCGGCCAGGTTGTTGGCCTTGGACCCGCCCAGCTCCACCGGCTGCCCCGTCTTGTCCGGCTCCGTCACGCCGCGGTAGTACTTCTCCCAGAACGCCGCGTCCGCGCCCTTCTCCTGGTAGATCTCCTGCGAGATCTCGGCGGCGCGCGTGAGCGCGCGCGGGTGCGAGAGCACCTGGTCGCCGCCGGCCATGAAGGCGCTGAGCATCTTCACCAGCGTCTCGCGGTTGTCCTGGTTCCACTTGCGGATGCCGATGATGACGTGAGGCATCTGCGACGAGTACTCCTTGGTGGATACCACCGACACCAGCCCGCCGCGCCCCTGCGCCGCCGTCACGTCGGCCGGCGTCCAGGTGACGATGCCGTCCACGCACACGCGCCTGGTGTCGCCCGTAAGCTTGCCGTCCTGCACCACCTTGCGGTCCTCGCAGTAGCCGGCCACGTACTTCTCGGCCGCGTCCACGTAGGTGGAGCTGTTGATCCAGTTGACCGCCTGCGGGTCGTAGGTGGTCTCGTCCGGGTTGTTGGGGATGTTGTTGTCGCCCATGAAGCGCTGGGCGATGTTCCAGTCCCCGTCCCTCAGCACGCCCGCCACCACGGCGCCGCGCATGCTCTGCGGGTTGTCGCGCCAGGCGCGCGGCCCCATCAGCTTGTCTTCGCCGCGCGAGTAGCCGCACGAGCCCACGATCTCCGCGCGGTACTCGGCGCCGAAGCTCTCGGTGAGCTGGCTGTTGAGCGCGGCCAGGAAGGCGCCGGCCCCGTCACCCATGATGCCGATGAAGTGGATGCCGTCGCGCGGCTGGGCCTGCCCGTCGTGGAGCCCGCGGGCCAGCGCGGTGAGCCCCGCCATCAGCTGCGAGTTGTCGTCCTGGCGGGCGATCTTCACTTTGATCCCCTGCTTCTCCATCAGCGAGCCCTCGGTGGTCACCGGGCCGCCGTTGCTGTAGAGGCATCCCATCTGGGAGTTCCACGCCCAGAAGTTGACCCTCACCTCCGGCGCGCCGGGGAGCGCCGCCGGCTTGTCCGACGGGAGGCCCGCGAACGCGGCGCCCGCCACCAGCGCGTCGGTGCCCGCGTCCAGCCCCTGCACCTTGTCGGGGACCACGGAGCCGAGGATCTCGCGCCCGTAGCCGTTCATGGCGGCGTAGCGGAGGCCGGCGCCCACCACGGCGATCACGGCCAGCCCGCCCAGCACTCGGACCGTCTTCTGGCCCGTGGAAGTAAGTCTCATCGTTGGCACTGCGGATGGAGGTGGAGGGTCCGGGCGAGGCTACGCCTTCGGACGGCGGACGGCGCTCCGCCAGCGGTCTTCGGGCGACCCGGCCAGCGGGGACGCGGGGGTGGCGGCGGGGAGCGCGGGGCGCCCCTTTTCGTCGGGGTTGGCGAGCTCGGCCTGCGTTACCTTGCGCTCGGCCTCGGCCAGCTGGGCCAGCCCTTCCTGGCGGAACGCCATCTGGTTGAGGTCGACGGCGTGGTCGAAGTCGGTGAGGTCGATGAGCGTCTGCAGCTCGCCCAGGCGCTTCTCGTAGTCGTCGCGGATGCGCTCGGCGGCCATGTCGCGCACCTCGGCCAGGTCCGTGTCGCCAAAGATCCCCTGCGCCGCCGTGGTGGCGGCCTGCACGGCGCCGGTGATGGTGTGCTTGTCCTGCAGCTGGTTGGCCTCGTCCTCGGCCGTCTGGATGTGGTAGTCCGCGCGGCGCAGCACCCGCTGCAGCAGCTTCTCGATGTTCTCCACCTGGCCGCGCATCGACTGGTACTCCTCGATGTCGCGCACGCGGCGGGCGGCGATCTCGGCGTGGGCGTTCAGCCCGTCCTCGTCGTGCGAGCCGCGGGCGGCACCGGCAAGCCGCAGCGCCTGCTGCCGCTCCTTTTCGCTCTTCTGGATCTTGGCCTCCACCATCCGCCTCACCCCCACGATGCGCCCCAGGCGGTCCTGGATCACCTCGCGGCGCTCCTTCATCTGCCTCACGAAGGCGTGGAGGATGGAGACGGGATCCAGCTCCACGAAGTTGGAGGTGATCCACCGCGACACCATCTGCAGCCCGTAGAAGAGCAGTGTGCGCGGGCGGTCCCACACGAAGACGATGCAGTAGACGAGGAGCAGCAGCCCCACCAGGAAGGCCAGGTAGAGCGTGTTCTCGGCGATCTGGATGAGCGTGGGGAGCGCGCGCACGAAGCCCCACGCCACCAGGGCCCCGATGGCGGCCACGATGCCCATCGCCACCTTCCCCTCGGGCCGTTGCCAGAAGGTGCGGCGCGTGCGCTGTACGGCGGGAGTGTCCATCGGCGGGCTCAGACGGTGGGGGTGAGGAAGGGGGCGATGCGCGCGCGCTCGGCGGCGAGCTCCGCGTGCACGGCGCCGTACGACGCGGCGAAGCGGGCGGAGGATGCCTCCAGCGCCGCGCGCGTCTCCTGTACGGTGCGCTCCAGCTCGGCGGCGCGCGCTTCCAGCGCCCTGATCTGCTCCTGGCGGCGCGCGATCTCCGCGCGGGCCTTTTCGATCTCGCCCTGCGCCCCGCCCACCGACGCGTCGGACTCCGTCTTCACCGCGCGGTCGAACGCCGCCTTCTCCGCGTCCAGGATGCGCAGGCGGTCGTCGATGGCCGCGGCCACGGCGGCGGCGTCCACCCCGTGGCTGGCGCGCGCCGCCGAGAGTGCGGCCTGCGCGCGCTGCACGGGGTCGGGGAGCACGGTGAGCGCTTCGAAGAGGGCGCGGAACTGCGCGTACGCGGGCTTGCCGCTGGCCGCCACGGCCTCGTGAAGCTGCTTCACGAACTCCGGGTCGGGCGCGACGGCTCCGGGCACCGGGCCCGTGGGCGCAGGCGCGGACGCAGGCGCGTGATGCACGGGCGCGCTGGGTGCGGAGGGGCGCGCGGGCATGGCCACCGTGGGGTCGCGGTCCTCCTCGAACTCCACGAAGGTGCCGAGGGCGTCCTTGCTCGCATCCCTGATCTTGTCGAAGAATCCGCTCATGCGGCTGGGCGTCGGTCCGCGCTTGGGACGCGGAGCCGCTCCTGGTGAGGTGGAGGGGTGGTGCTTCGGAGAGACTTGCGGGGATGGCTGCCAGCGCAGGCGCGCGGGCGGCTTAAGATGATGCGAAAATTACGATTTGGGTAGTCCCTGGTTTCAAGTTCCCGAAAAACGAACTACTCCTCTGTGTCTCTGTGTCTCTGTGTGAGATTTCTTCCCCCTTCCGTCACGACCGCCTGCAGCGGCACGTCCCACGGGTCGGTGGGAACGCGGGGGAATTCCTGGGCGGCGAAGAAGACGCCGCAGCGGAAGCCGCGCCACTCGGGGAGGGCGAAGAGGCGGTCATAGTAGCCCGCCCCACGCCCCAGCCGTCCGCCGTGCCGGTCCCACGCCAGGCCGGGCACCAGCACCGCGTCCACCATCCCGGCGGGGACGCGGGCGGAGCGCTCCGGGTCCGGCTCGCGGATGCCGTACGCGCCGATGCGCAGCGACGCCGGCTCGGCCACGGCGTGAAGGTCCATGGCGCGGGTGCCGGGGATGACGCGGGGGAAGACGACGTGCATCCCGCGCGTGAGCGCCTCCAGGGCGATGGCGTCGGTGGAGACCTCGTCGGCGAGGTGAGCGAAGAGGAGGAGGGTGCGCGCCCCCGCCACCTCGGGAACCGTCCACACCAGGCGCGCGATCTCCGTCTCGGCGGCCTCGCGCTGCGAGGGGAGGAGGTCGCGCAGGCGGCGGCGGGCCTCGCGGCGGAGCTCGTCCTTGGTCACGCCAGCGCCGCCGCCACCGCCGCGGCCACCCGCGCGTTGTTGCGCAGGAGCGCCACGTTCGCCTCCAGCGACCTCCCGCCCGTGCTCTGCGCCACGGCGCGCAGCAGGAAGGGAGTCACCTCCTTGCCGCGTACCCCCTCGCGCTCCGCCAGCGCCAGCGCGGCGCGGATCGTCTCCTCCACCTCGCCCGCCGGCAGGGCGTGCTCCGTGGGCGGGGGGACGCAGAGGAGGATGGCGCCCGGAGCCCCCAGCGCCACGTGGGCCCGCCAGAGCGCCGCCACCTCGTCCGCGCTCCCCGCCCGCACGTCCACCGCCAGCCCGCTCTCCCGCGCGTAGAAGGCCGGGAGCTCGTCCGTCCGCCACCCGACGATCAGCACGCCGGCCGTCTCCAGCGCCTCGCGCGTGGCGGGGAGGTCCAGGACGGACTTGGCGCCCGCGCACACCACCACCATGGGCGTGCGCCCCAGCTCGGTGAGGTCGGCCGAGACGTCGCGCGCGTCGCCGCGGTGCACCCCGCCGATGCCGCCCGTGGCGAACACGCGCACCCCCGCGCGGTGCGCCAGGAACATGGTGGCCGCCACGGTCGTCGCCCCGTCCAGCCCGCGCGCCACGGGCACGGCCAGGTCGCGCGTGGAGAGCTTCATCACCCCCTCCGCCGTCGCCATCCGCACCACCTGATCGTCATCCAGCCCCACGATGGGGGCACCCGCGATCACCCCCACGGTGGCGGGCACGGCGCCGCCCGCCCTCACCTCCGCCTCCAGGGCGCGCCCCACCTCCAGGTTGCGCGGCCGTGGCAGCCCGTGCGCCAGCACCGTGGACTCCAGCGCCACCACCGCTCTCCCCGCCTTCAGCGCCGCCTCGACCTCGCGGGACGTGCGAATCAGCTCTCTCACTCTGTGCCTCTGTGTCTCTGTGTGAGCCAAGCAGTTAAGTTACGCGCGCCGACCGTCCCCGGAAACGCACAACCAATCGTGACGATGGATTCGCAACCCGACCTCGGCGACATCTCCCCGGAAGAGTTCCGCCGCTTCGGGCACGAGGTGGTGGAGTGGATCGCGGAGTACATGCGGGGCGTGGGCGGGCTCCCCGTGCTCGCGCCCGTGCGGCCGGGCGAGGTGGCGGCCCGCCTCCCCGCGTCGCCACCGGACGCGCCGGAGGGGCTGGACGAGATCCTGCGCGACTTCCGCGACATCATCGTCCCGGGCACGACTCACTGGAACCACCCGTCGTTCTTCGCCTACTTCGCCATCACCGGCGCCGGCCCGGGGATACTCGGCGAGATGCTGACGGCCGCGCTCAACAACAACGCCATGCTCTGGCGCACCGGCCCCGCGCAGACGGAGCTGGAAGAGCGCACCCTGGACTGGCTCCGCCAGCTCGTCGGCCTCCCGGAAGGCTTCCGCGGGACGATCCAGGATACCGCATCGATATCTACGCTCATCGCGGTGGCGGCGGCGCGCGAGGCGGCGGGGCTGGGCGTGCGCGAGGAGGGGATGAGCGGCCTGCCGAAGCTGCGCCTCTACTGCTCGGAGGAGACCCACTCCTCCATCGAAAAGGCGGGGATCACGCTGGGCATCGGCCGCACGGGGACGCGCAAGATCCCGACCGACGCGGAGTTCAGGATGGACCCCGCGGCGCTCGCGAGCGCCATCGCCGAGGACCGCGCGGCGGGGATCCTCCCCTTCTGCGTGGTCGCCACGGTGGGCACCACCTCCACCAGCAGCATCGACCCCGTGCCCGCCATCGCGGACATCTGCGAGCGCGAGGGGCTCTGGCTTCACGTGGACGCTGCGTACGGCGGCTCGGCGGCCGTGGTGCCGGAGCTGCGCGGGGTGCTGGATGGCGCGGAGCGGGCGGACTCCATCGTCATCAACCCGCACAAGTGGCTCTTCGTGCCCATCGACTGCTCCACCCTGTACGTGCGGCGGCCGGAGGTGATCCGCCGCGCCTTCTCGCTGACCCCCGAGTACCTGGTGACGCCCGAGGGGGAGAGCGTCACCAACCTGATGGACTACGGCCCCGCGCTCGGCAAGCGCTTCCGCGCGCTGAAGCTGTGGATGACGCTGCGCCGCTTCGGCGCGGAGGGGATGGCGGCCCGCGTGCGCGAGCACGTGCGGCTGGCGCGCCTCTTCGCGGGGTGGGTGGACGAGGAGCCGGGATGGGAGCGCATGGCGCCGGTCCCCATGTCGCTCGTCGTCTTCCGCCACCGCCCCGCCGGGATGGACGACGCGGCGACGGACGCCCACAACGAGCGCCTGATGGCGGCCGTCAACGCCACCGGCGAGACGCTGCTCTCGCACACGAAGCTTCACGGCCGCACGGCGCTGCGCCTGGCCGTGGGCAACCTGCGCACCACCGAGGAGCACGTGGCGCGCGCCTGGGAGCTGCTCCGCGCGGCCGCGATCCAACAGCGGGTACAGCGATGAAGTCATCTCTGTGCCTCCGTGTCTCCGTGTGAGCCAACACCCCGTCGCCGCCGAGAAAATCCTTGACACCGGCGCGGCGGGAGCGTATTAAGAGCATCACCAACCACCGCAAGGCCGCGCCGGGGCCCTCCGTTCCACCCCGCGCACCCCGAGACGTACCCCCGCAGACCGCTGTCTACCTCCTTGCCGAACATCCGCTCCTCCGCCGTGGCACGCACGGGTGCATCCAGCATCCGCGAGCTTCATCGCATAGATCGTCCGCCCCTCGTGGGCTGAGCCCGTCTGCGCCCGCGCGGGGGCCCACACGCCGGCTGGCGTGACCGCGAACCCAGCGCGCGTGCGGACGCCCCGCACGACGCCTCTTCACCGTAGCTGCAGGAGTTGGAGATGTCCCGTACGACCGGAAAGGTAAAGTGGTTCAACGACGCCAAGGGCTTTGGCTTCATTGAGCACGAGGGTGGCCGAGACCTGTTCGTCCACTTCTCTTCCATCAAGCAGGAAGGCTTCAAGACCCTCACCGAGGGTGAAGAGGTGGAGTTCGACGTGGTGGAGGGCCCCAAGGGTCCCGCCGCGGAGAACGTGATGCGCCTGGGCGCGTAAGAACCGCAGGCTCACACAGAGACACAGAGGCACAGAGATGAACTTCGTCTCTGTGCCTCTGTGTCTCTG
>DASVSA010000395.1:0-6148 GCA_036388335.1 Longimicrobium sp.
CCACCACCTGCGCCACGCCCGGGGCCACGCCGCGCACCACGCCCTCCGGGGTCACGGAGGCGGCGGCCGGGTTGAGCGACTGCCACTCCACGCGCACGTTGGCCAGGGGCTCGCGCGTGGGCCCCTGCACGGACGCGCTGAGCGTCAGCTCCTGTCCAACCCCCACGCGCCCCCCGTCGGGCGTAAGGGTGAGGCTGGCCACCTGCGGGCCGGCCTCGGTGGCTCCCTGGTCGCACGCCACGGCCCCGGCGACGAGGAGTACTGGATACCAATATCGGCGCATGCGGAAGCGGAGCACGAGGGAACCTCGAACGGTCGTTCGGATGATGTAAGTTAATAGATTGCAAGCACTTGCGGAAGTGGCGGCGGCGCGGTGTGGTCGCTCCGGCGGCGGTGTGCTATCTTGGCCCCGCACGCAGGCGACCCGCTCCCGTCCACCCGAAACGCGCCCATGACCGAACGCGCCGTCCGCCACTTCCTCGCCATCCCCGACTTCACGCGCGAGGAGCTCCTGCGCACGCTCGACCTGGCGGCGCGCATGAAGAGCGGCAGCTACCGCGAGCGCCCGCTGGAAGGGAAGACGCTGGCGATGATCTTCACCAAGAGCTCCACCCGCACCCGGGTGTCGTTCGAAGTGGGGACCTACCAGCTCGGTGGCCACGCGCTCTTCCTCTCGTCGCGCGACATCCAGCTGGGCCGCGGCGAGCCCCTGCGCGACACGGCGCGCGTCCTCTCGCGCCTGGTGGACGGCATCATGATCCGCACCTTCGACCACTCGGACCCGGAGGAGCTGGCCCGCTTCGGCACGGTGCCGGTCATCAACGGCCTCACCGACCTGCTCCACCCCTGCCAGATCATGGCCGACCTGCTCACCGTGCGGGAGAGCGTGGGGACGGACCTCGAGGGGATGCGCGTAGCGTGGGTGGGGGATGGCAACAACATGGCGAACTCGTGGCTCAACGCCGCCTGCCGCCTGGGCTTCGAGCTGCGCCTGGCGGTGCCGCCGGGGTACGAGCCGGACGCCGCCATCCTGGAGCGCGCGCGCGGCGCCGCCCGCATCGTCCTCACCCACGACCCGCGCGAGGCGGTGGAGGGCGCCGACGTGGTGAACACCGACGTGTGGGCGTCGATGGGGCAGGAGGAGGAAGCCGCCCGCCGCGAGCGTGACTTCGCCGGCTTCTGCGTGGACGAGGCGCTGATGGAGACCGCCTCCCCGCGCTCCATCTTCCTCCACTGCCTCCCCGCGCACCGCGGCGAAGAGGTAACCGAGGGAGTGCTGGAGGGCCCGCGCTCGCGCGTGTGGGACGAAGCCGAGAACCGCCTGCACGTGCAGAAGGCGATCATGGCGCGCCTCATGGGGGGCGTGGAGTAGGGGCCGCTGGCGCCGAATGTGCTCCGCGGCGCACGATCTGGAAGTACGCCGTCCACAGCGAAGAGGAGACGAGGGATGCCAACACGGAAAGCGAGCGCCACCTGGGAAGGCGGGCTGAGGGAAGGGAAGGGGAGCTTCGAGGGGGAGAGCGGCGCCATCCGCGGGAACTATTCGTTCGGCTCGCGCTTCGGCGACACGGGCGGCACCAACCCCGAGGAGCTGCTGGCGGCGGCCGAGGCCGCGTGCTTCAGCATGGCGCTCTCCGTGGCGCTGGAGCAGAACGGGACGACGGCCACACGCGTGCACACGGACGCCGCCTGCACCATCGACAAGGACGGCGACGCCTTCCGCATCACCACCATGCGCCTCACCTGCCGCGCGCAGGTGCCGGGGCTGGATCGCGAGACCTTTGCCGACCTGGCGGCGGCCGCCAAGGCGGGGTGCCCCGTGAGCAAGGCGCTTGCGGGCGTCGACATCCAGCTGGACGCGCAGCTCGAAGACTGAGAACGCGTTGCGCGGACACCAGGAGGCACGGAGAGGAAGCGGTCTCCGTGCCTCCTTGCTTCGGCAAGCTTCCTGCGTCGTTTTCGCGGTGCCCGCCGGCCCCGGCGCGGCCCTCCACCACGAGCAGCGGGAGGCTCCATGGGGATCGTCGATCGTGCACTCCAGTTCGTCAGCACCGGGCGCAACGCGAACCTTCCCAAGACGTGGCCGCCGGGCCTGCAGCGCGACGAGGTGGAGCGCCGCCTGGCGTCATCCGAGCGCTCCCTCTCGCGCCTGGACCTGACCGGCGCGCAGCTGGGCGGGGTCGACCTGGCCGGCGTGGACCTGAGCCACGCCAACCTGCGCGACGCGAACCTGGCCGGGTGCAACCTGGACGGCGCCAACCTCGCCGAGTGCTGCCTCTGCAACACCGATTTCACGGGCGCCTCCATGCGCGGCGCCGTGCTCCGCGGCGCCAACGGCATCCGCTCGGGCACCCTGCGCCCCCCGGTCCTTGAGCGCGCCGACCTCGGCGACGCCGACGCCTTCGGCGCGGACTTCTCGCGCGGACGGCTGGCGGGCGCGCGCTTCGACCGGGCGAACCTCGGCGAGGCGTCGCTGCACAAGGCGGACATGCGCGGCGCCCGCTTCAACGACGCCAGGCTCGACGGCGCCAACCTGCGCCATGCCCACCTGGACGAGGCCGACCTGGCCGGCGCCTCGCTGGAAGCCGCGGACATGGCCGGCGTCCGCGCGCCGGGCGCATCCTTCGCCGGCGCCCGCTTCCGGCGCGCCAACCTGGGCGAGGCGGTGCTGGAAGGCGCCGACCTCACCGGCGCCGATCTCACGGACGCGGACCTCAGCGGCGCCGTGCTGCGCGGCAGCCAGCTGCGCGGTGCCACCTTCCGCGGCGCGGACCTGGACGGCATCGTCCTGGAAGCCGCCGACACCGACGGCGCGGACTTCACGGGCGGCCACAACCACGTGAAAGACCAGGAGGCACGGAGATGAAGTCATCTCCGTGCCTCCGTGTCTCCGTGTGAGCCCTATCCTTCGTACACCTGCAGCACGAACCGCGGGATGGTCGCCCGGAACCTGGCGCCACCGGGCCGCTCGAATTCGTAGTACCCTTCCATGTGCCCCCGCTGGCCCTTGAGCACGCAGAAGCTCTGGTACTCGTGCACCCCGCCGGAGGGGATCAGCGGCTGCTCGCCGATCACCCCCTCGCCCTCCACCTCGCTGTCGCCGGCGGCCTCGTCGTGGATGTACCAGTGCCGCCACCGCAGCTGAGCGGGCTCGCTCCCCACGTTCTCGATGCGGATCTGGTAGGCGAAGACGTAGCGCGGCTCCTGCGGGTCCGAGTGGTCGGGGAGGAAGAAGGGCTGCGCCGTGACGCGGATCCCCTCCGTGATGGCGTAGTAGAACATCTGCCTCCGCTGGCCGCGTTCATCGCTGGGGCGGAGAGGATAACCCGCGCCCCCGGTCCCGGTCAACGCGCCCCCTCCCGTTGTCGCGCCCCGTGTGGCCGCCGTAGATTCGCGCGGCCCCGTCCCCTCCGTACCCTTTCGCCCCGCCGAGCCCGTGGAGCACCTCAGGAAGCTGATCCGCGACGTCCCCGACTTCCCGCATCCGGGGATCCTCTTCCGCGACGTGACGCCCCTGCTGCGCGACGCCGCCGCCCTGCGCGAGGTGACCACCGCCTTCGCGGGCCACTTCCGCGGGCGCGTGGACGCCGTGGCGGGGATCGAGTCGCGCGGCTTCATCTTCGGCGCGCCGCTGGCGATGGAGCTGGGCGTGGGCTTCATCCCCGTGCGCAAGGCGGGGAGGCTTCCGGCGGAGAAGATCAGCCGCGAGTACGACCTGGAGTACGGCACCAGCATCCTGGAGATGCACGCCGACGCGCTGCGCCCCGGCGAGCGCATCCTGCTGGTGGACGACCTCCTGGCCACCGGCGGCACGGCCCGCGCCGCCTCCGCCCTCATCGGCGAGCTCGGCGGTACGCTGGCCGCCGTCGCGGTGGTCATCGAGCTTCTCTTCCTCCAGGGCCGCGCCGCCCTCCCCGGCACCGAGGTCCACGCCCTCCTCCAGTACTGAGACTGTTTTGTTACATCTGTTTCCGCCGCGCGTGGCACGAACTTCGCTTTACGTACGGGCGAACACGGATCGTAACCTGTTGCCCGAGGCTGGTTTATGAAATCAAAGCTGGTGAGATGGGCTGCCGCCGCGGCGCTGGTGTCCGCCGTTTCGGTACCCGCTTTGGCCAACACGGGGGACACTCCCCCGGCGTCTGACTTCGCGATCACGATCGACCTTTCCGACCGCAAGCTGTACGTGATGGAGGGCGAGGAAGTGGTGGAGAGCTACTCCGTGGCGGTGGGCAAGCCGCAGCACCCCACCCCGCGCGGCAGCTTCGCCACGCGCCGTATCGTGTGGAACCCGCGCTGGGTTCCGCCCAACGAGCGCTGGGCCCGCGACAAGGCTCCGCGCGCTCCCGGCGACCCGCGCAACCCCATGGGCCGCGTGAAGATCTTCTTCAGCGACCCGGACTACTACATCCACGGCACGCGCGACGTGGACTCGCTGGGCGAGGCGGAGTCGCACGGGTGCGTGCGGATGCGCAACTCCGAGGTCATCGCCCTGGCGAAGATGGTGATGGAGCACGGCGGCGCCCGCCGCGATCCGGGCTGGTTCCGGCGCGTGCTCAACCGGGTGACGTCCACCCAGGAAGTGAGGCTCTCCAACCCGGTGCCGGTGCGCGTCCGGGCGTAAAAGCGGCTCACACAGAGACACAGAGGCACGGAGACGACTTCATCTCTGTGCCTCTGCGTCTCTGTGTGAGTCTATTTTACGGGGCTACGGCGATCCCCCGCAGAGGCGAGCCACCGACCCGCCCTATCTCGGTGGTGGCGCCGGAGGCGAGGTTGATCGTGTAGAGGCGCGAGCGATTCCCCTCGGTCAGGGTGACGTACGCTTCGCGCGTGGCGTCCGGCCCCGCGATGTCGAACCCCACGTCGTCGGAGGTGTTCACGCCGAGCGCGCCGACCGTGGTCATCCGGCCGCCGTTGGGGGCGCCCACCAGCACCAGGACGTCGCGGTTGCTGTCGATGCCGAACAGCACGGTAGTCGTGGCGCCGTTCACGCTGTTGGTGTAGGCCGTCCCCACGATGCGCGGCGTCGCGCCCGCGCCGCCATCACCCGCCACGTAGGTGAGCGCGGTGTCCACCGCGGCAACGACGCCCGTGACGGGGTGGACGCGCAGGTTCTGTCCCGCGCTGCCGTGCACGCGGATGCGGTCCACCGTCGGGTTGAAGTCGAACCCGAACGAGCCGCCCGCGAGCGCCGGCGAGAACGGCGCGGTCCCGGCTACGGTGGCGGCGGCCGAGAGCGTGTCCACCATGTAGATGCGGCTGGAGCTCCCCACGGCGTACAGCCGGCCGTCGGCGGGACGGAAGTCGAGGCCCACCAGCGTCTCGCCGGCCTGCAGGCCCGAGATGGACACGCGGCGCGTGTCGTCCGGGTTCTGGCTCCCAAAGGTCACCAGGCTCCCTCCGGCGTCCAGGCCGAAGATCCTCCGCCCCTGCGGGTCGAACGACGATCCGGTGGCGTCGTCGCCGCACGCCGTCAGGAGGAGCGCGAGCGCCGCGAGCAGCGGCGCGTGAAAGCGTGGGGTGCGGGGCATCCATCCTCCTTCTCGGTGAGATCGGCGCGAGCGGCCTGGTCGCGGCTCGGCGCCCTCCACCGAGTACGCCCGGCGGCGGCCGTTGGATCTCTCCGCGGGTGCGGAAGGAGGCGCTAGGGCTTCGCCGACTGCCCCTGGCGGATGGTGATCGAATGGATGGGCGTGCGGCTGGCGATTCTGCCGGCCAGCTTCGCGGTGCCGGTGGCGAGGCCAATGCGGTACAAACGCGACACCCCGCCCTCGGTGAGCGTGGCGAACGCCACCAGCTCGCCGCGCTGGCTGAGATCGGCGATGTCGAACCCCACCTCATCGGAGGTGTTCACTCCCAGCGCGCCCACGGTGGTGACCCGCCCGTTCCCGTGGAGCACGACGAGCGCGTCACGGTTGCTGTCGATCGCGTAGAGGGCGTTGACGCGGTTCGGCGAAGTGGGGTTGGTGTAGGCGGTCCCCACGATGCGCGGCGTGGTGATGGCGCCGGGGTCGCCGGGGGCGAACACGAGCGGCGAGTCCACCGCGGCCACCGTGCCGGTCTCCGGGTTCAGCCGCAGGTTCTGCCCCTCGCTCCCGTGCAGGCGGATGCGGTCCGCGCCGGACTCGATGTCCACGCCGAACGC
>DASVSA010000396.1:0-3508 GCA_036388335.1 Longimicrobium sp.
GCCGAGCGCGTACGTGGACGTGGCGAGATAGTGCGCCGTCATCCCCTGCAGCATCACCGCGGCGCCCTGCCGCGCGCTCACCGCCTCGGGCAGCGGCACCAGGCGCCCCGCGCCCACGACCGCGTACTCCGCGTACGAGCCGATGACGCCGGCCCACGCCACCCGCTCGCCCACCCGCACCTCCTCCACACCGGCGCCCACCTCCGCCACCGTCCCCGCGCCCTCCTCGCCGAGCGTGGCGGGCAGCGGCACCCTGTACACGCCGCTGCGCTTGTACACGTCGATGAAGTTCACCCCCGCGGCCTCCAGGCGCACCAGTGCCTCCCCGGGCCCGGGGCGCGGCACCGGCACGGCCTCGCAGCGAAGCGCATCCGCCCCTCCGGGCTCGTGGATGCGGATGGCGTTCATCGTCCGCGGCATCGTCCTCCTTGGCGAAAGAACGCGCCTCCCCGCGATTTGGATGCCCGAACGCACGAGAGGCACAAAGATGAAGTCATCTCCGTGCCTCCGTGTCTCTGTGCGAGCCCAGTTTTTCATACCATCGCGGGCATCCTGACCGCCCCGGGAAACAGCGCGGTGAACGTGCTCCCCTTCCCCGGCGAGCTCTCGGCCCAGACGCTCCCGCCGTGGAGCTTCACGATGTTGCGGCAGATGGGGAGCCCCAGCCCCGTGCCCCCCTTCTCGCGGCTGTCGGACGAGTCCACCTGCTGGAAGCGCTCGAAGATGGACTCCAGCTTGTCCGCCGGGATGCCGCGCCCGTGGTCGCGCACGCGCAGGCGCAGGTCGCCGGCCACGTCGTCCGCCTCGATCCACACGGTCCCGCCGCGGCGCGAGAACTTGGCCGCGTTCGACACCAGGTTGGTGAGCACCTGCCCCACGCGCCCGGGGTCCACGCACGCGATCATGTCGGGCACGTTCACCACCAGCAGGAGGTCGCCCTGTTCGAAGAGCGGGCGCACGGTGTCCACCGTCTCCTTCACGATCTCGCGCAGGGAGAAGGGGCGCCGGTCGATCTCCAGCTTCCCGGACGAGAGCTTCTCCAGGTCCAGCATGTCGTCGATCAGCCGCCCCAGCCGCTCGGCGTTCGAAAGCGCGAGCTGCGCCATGCGGGCCGCGCGCTCGGGATACGCCTGAAGCACCCCGCCGCACAGCAGCCCCAGGCTCCCGCGGATAGCCGTGAGCGGCGTCCTGAGCTCGTGGCTCACCACCGAGACGAGGTCGTCCTTGAGCTGCTCGTGCGCGCGCCGCTCAGTGACGTCGCGCGCGATGCCGGTGAGTCCCTGCACCTTGCCCAGCATCACCACGAGCTGCGCCCGCTGCTCGATCCACCGCTCCACGCCGTTCAGCACCAGCGGGATCTCGCGCACGGTGGCCGGCTTGCGCCGGCGAATCTGGTCGCAGTAGAAGCTCCGCACCTCGTCGCGGTGATCGGGCCGCACCAGCTCCATGAACTCCCGTCCCACCAGCTCGGCGCCCAGCAGCGCGGTGGCCGCGGGGTTGGCGTACGATACCCTGCCCCACAGGTCCGTCTGGCAGATCAGGTCCGTGGCTCCCTCCACCAGGTTGCGGTAGCGCGCCTCCGCGTCGGCCAGCGAGCTGGTGTGGAGCGCGCGCAGCTCCAACAGGTTGCGGATGCGCAGCAGCGCCTCCGCGGGCTCGAACGGCTTGGAGAGGAAGTCGCGCGCCCCGCACGCGAGCGCCTGGTGCATCACGGAGGAGCGGTCCTCGCCCGAGACCACCAGGATGGGCACGCTCCCGCCGGTGAGCTCGCGCACCTCCTGCACCACCTCGAAGCCGTCGCGGTCCGGCATGCGCAGGTCCACGATCACCAGGTCCGGGTCGATCTCCACGCACAGGATCCCCACCTGCGAGCCCTGGCTGGTGAACGTCACGCGGTGGTACCCCGCGCGCTCCAGCAGCCGCCGGAGCACGAGGATCACGGACGGATCGTCGTCCGCCACCAGGATCTTGGAGTCGCGGAGGTGCTGCGGCGCGATCAGCGCATCGGCGGGCATCGGCGGGACGGGGTATCCCGGGGCCAGGAAGATACGCTCTTTCTTCGGCATGGTAGTCGGTTGTGGAGGTGGGCTTGCCACGGCCACCGAAGGCACTTCGCATGCCCTTTCTTCCCGAAACGTAAGTGGATGCAGGACACGCACTTGCGTCGAAGGACAGGGGGCGCGGACACGTATGTTTTCTTGCCGCCGTCGCGAATCTGTACAATTGGGGGGCTCACGCGGAGGCACAGAGACACGGAGAAAGTGACCAGTTCCTGTGCACGTTCGTAAGTGCTTACGCAGGAGTGTTTTACGGACAAAGAGGAAACGGAGCGTCCAGAAGGTGCACACAGGGGCGCTTTGCCGCCGGGATCGTAAAGCGTTGCGGTTCAGCGGTTTAGCGGTTTGTGGGATTGGGTGCGGCGGTTGCCATTGGAGGGGGCGCGACGATTCGCTCACCGCCTCCCCGAAAGATCATGCGCAACTCTCTCCCCATCTCGCTCCTCCTCGCCGCCATCGTGGCGGGATGCGGCTCCCCGACCGGCCCTGGAGGCGGCGCGCCCGCGGCGCCGCTCCAGCTGGACCGGACGAGCGTCGTGCTGGAGGCGGTCGGCGACAGCGGCGCCGTCACGGCCACGCTGGGCGCGCAGAGCACGCGGGCGCCGGTGATGTCGCTGGTGTCGGAGGCGCGCCTGCTGGGGGAGGCGGCGGTGGTGGATGCGGAGGCGCTGGCGCGCGGGGTGGTGAGGGCGACGGGCCCCGGATCGGCCGTGCTGAGCGTGGCGGCTTTCGGTGGGGCGCCGGCGAGCCTCACGGTGGAAGTGAAGCCGCGCCGCCCCGTGGTGGTGGCGGTGAACGCCGGCGCCGTGGGCGATGGCGACACGCTCCGCCTGCGCGGCGTCGGGCTGGCGGGGCTGGCTTCGGTGTCGGTGGGCGGCACGCCGGTGCGGGTGCTCGGGGGCGACGCCAACACGCTCCTCGTCACCGTCCCCTCGCTGCAGACGGGCGACTGCTCGCCGGGCGCCCTCCGCCAGCCGCTGCAGGTGCAGGGCGCCGACGTGGCGCCGGGGCTCGCGGTAACGCGCCGCGCGGCGGACGAGGTGAAGCTCGCGCCGGGGCAGCTCCTCCAGCTCGCCCCGCGCGCGGCGCACTGCCTGCGCCTGTCGCCGGAGCCGGGCGCACGCTACGCGCTCGCCTTTGTGGATACGCGCCAGCTCGCGCGCGCACGGGCGGGCTTCGAGGGGCAGATGTCGGGTCCCACCCGCTACACCGTCACCGTGGCGGAAGCGGGCACCGCCGCGCGCAACATCCTCCCCACCTCGTACGCCGCGCGCAGCACGGACGCCTCCGAGCCCGCCTCCACCAGCCGTGACGCGCGCCTCTTCGCGCGCACCAGGCCGTGGCAGGTGGGCGAGCGCTTCCAGACCGCCGCCCCGAACTCCGACACGACGATGACGGCGCGCGTGGCCGCGGTGCACGGCGGCCTGGTGCTCGCCGTCGCCGAGGCGCAG
>DASVSA010000397.1:0-2383 GCA_036388335.1 Longimicrobium sp.
GCCGTGCGAGGTGCGTACGATGTTGAGGCAGCGCTGCAGGCACGACGCCGCCGACCAGCGCGGCTCCACCGCGGATGCGCCTCCTCTCCCAGCTGTTCGGGAGAGGAGGACGGGAGGTGAGGGCCTTCCTTCGGCACGCACCCATCCCGTCCAGCGCACTAACGCACTAACGCACTCACGCACTGCCGTTCAAAGCACCACCTCGCGGCGCTCCTCGGCGGAGCGGTAGGCGGCCTCCACGATGCGCAGCAGCTGCACGTGCTCGCGCGCCGACGCGTCGGCCGGCTGCTCGCCGCGCACCACTTCCACGAAGTGCTGAAGCTCGCTGCGGTACGACGCGGTGAACAGGTTCTCGCGCCCGGGGGCGAGCTGGGGCGTCACCTCCGTCAGCCCCGTGGACATCTCGCGGTACACCGCCAGCGGCGACAGCGAGCCGGAGCCGGCGGAGCCGAGCACGTGGAGGAACTGGCGGTCCTTGGCGGACAGCAGGTTCCAGCTCGCCTCCAGGTTGATCACCCGGTCGCCCTCCAGACGCAACAGGAGGGCCGCGGCATCCTCCACCTCGCTCCCCGGCGGCCGGTGCATCTGCGCCGTGATACGCTCGGCGCGCGGATGGTCCAGGATCCAGAGCGCCAGGTCCAGCATCTGGATCCCGAGGTCCATGAACGCGCCCCCGCCCGCCGACGACTTCCGCTCGCGCCACGTCCGCCCGCGCGGCTGGGCGCGGTTGAGCCACCCGGCCTTGAGGTAGAAGACGTCGCCCAGCTCGCCGCTCTGCACGAACGAGCGGATGGCCCGCGCGTCGGCGCGGAAGCGCTGGTTCATCGCCACCTGCAGCCGCCCCTCCGCCCCGTCCTCGGTAAGGATGCGCTCCACCCCGTCGGCGGTGAGGGCCAGGGGCTTCTCGCAGAGCACGTACTTCCCCGCCCTCAGCGCGTCGCGCACGTTGTCTTCGTGGCGGTGGCTGGGCGTGCAGACGACCACCGCGTCCACGCTCTCGTCCGCCAGCACCTCCTCGGTGGGGCGGGCGCCGCCGGGCACGTTGAAGCGCTCGGCGATGGTGCGGGCGGTGTGCGGGTCGCGGTCCGCCACGGCGGCCACCTCCACTCCGCGCATGCGCGTGAGGATGGGGAGATGGACCACCTGCGCGATGGAGCCGGCGCCCAGCACCGCCACCCGCACGTTGCCGCGCGGGCTCACGGCCGCACCTCCGGCGCGGGCACCGCGGGCGCGCGGCGCGTGGGGAGCGTGATGCTGCCGCCAAGGCCCGCGCCGATCCAGTTGGCACCGCCCGCGACGACTCCGCGCACCTCGGCGTGAAGCCGCAGCCCGCGTCCCAGGGGAAGCTGAACTCCCGCCATTGCGTTGAGTCCCGGTGTGATGGCGTCCAAGATGTCTTCCACGAAGGTGTTGTCGATGAAGCCGCCCCCGCCGTTCACCAGGTGCAGCCCCGCGCCCACGCCCACGTACGGCTCCACGGGGCCGGGCCCGCGCCCCAGGTAGCGCGCGTCCAGGTCCAGCGAAAGGTCGCTGAGCTGCACCTCGCCCAGCTCCACGTCCGGGCACGGCGTGCCGGCGGCCTCGCACACCTCCACCACCCGCGCCCCCAGCCGGCTCACCTGGCTGGTGGTGAGGCGCGTGGCCCAGAAGGTGACCGAGGGCGACAACCGCACCCGCGGTGCCAGCCGCCCCAGGTCGCCGCGCAGGTGGAGGCCCGTAGTGGGCTCGCTGCGCGCGGGCACCACCTGGTAGAGCCACGCCCCGATCCCCTGGAAAGCCAGGGTGCGCACGCCCGTCTCGCCCTGCGCGCGGGCCGGCGCGGGGAGCAGGATCAGGAGGGCGAGCAGCAGCGCGGCGCAGAGCCCCTCACCGTGGCTCTGTGGCTCTGTGTGAGGCTTCATCAGTAGTGCTTGCGGATCTCCGTACCCGGGTAGTACGCCTGCAGGATGGTGCGGTAGTCCTGCCCGGCGCGGGCGCGGCCCATCGCCCCCACCTGGCACATCCCGATCCCGTGCCCCCAGCCGCCCCCCTCGATCACCACGCCGCCATCGGGCGTCATGCGCACGTCGAACTTGGAGGAGTTGAGGATGCCGCCCCGGTTGGGCACCAGGATCCAGCGCACGCGGTCCTTGCCCACGGTAACGCGCCCGGCGTCCGTGTCGATGACCATCGCCCGCACGCGGCCCGACGGCGTGCGCTCAAGCACGCGCATCTCGCGCACGCGGGTGATGCGGCGCCCGCCCAGCGAGTCCGCCAGCGTCTTGTTGAGGGTGGAGACGAGCTGCGGGCCCGTCCACCGCTCCGTCCAGGTGAAGCGCGAGGAGCTGCGGTCGTAGGCCTCGCCCGTCGCGGGGTTCACGTCCACCACCGAGACAAGGTAGGG
>DASVSA010000398.1:0-13918 GCA_036388335.1 Longimicrobium sp.
AGGGCGCGCTGCACGATGACGCTCATCGAGTAGTCGATGAACGACTCGCGCATCTCGTCTTCGATCAGCCGCGGGAGGATGCGGTCGCGCTGCGTGGTGGTGGCGATCATGGATGTCTGGGGGGAAGTGCCTAGTGCCTAGTGCCGAGTGCCCGGTGAACCGCGGTTCGGGACTCAGCACTCAGGACTTCATGATACACCGGCGCGGGGCCGAGGTTCGGTAAATGTTCGGCAGTGCACCAACGGGTCTGTATCGTGCGTTGGCGCGGCCGACGCACGAACCGACCCCTCACGGAGGCAGCATGGGCAGACGCGCGGAAGACATCCCACCCCCCGTGCACGCCGGCGTGCACCGGGTGGTGCTGCTGGGCTACATGGCTTCAGGGAAGAGCACGGTGGGCGCGGCGCTGGCGCGGCGGCTCGAGTGGGACTTCCTGGATTTCGACGTGGAGATAGAACAGCGCGAGGGGCGAACCGTCAAGGAGGTCATCGACGCGGTGGGCGAGGAGGGCTTCCGCGACCGTGAGGCCGCGCTCACCGGCGAGGCCGCAAACGCCACGCGCCTGGTGATGGCTCCCGGTGGCGGGTGGATCACCCGTCCCGAGCTGCTGGGGCTCCTGGGGGCCGAGACGCTGCGCGTGTGGCTGCGCGTCTCCATCGACGAGACGGTGCGCCGCCTGCGCGAGGACACCATCGCCCGCCCCTTCAAGGACCTGGACGACCCCACGCCCATGATCGCCCAGATGCTGGCCGACCGCGAGCCCCTCTACCGCCTGGCCGACGTCGCCATCCCCACCGATGGCCGCTCGGTGGAGTCGATCGCCTTCGAGATCGAGCAGACGGTGAGGACGCGGGCCGGGTGCGCTGCGGAAGTCTGAAAAGAAGCCCTCACCCGGCAGCTTACAGCTGCCACCCTCTCCCGGTAACTGCCCTGGGAGAGGGGACTACTTCGCGTGCGTTTCCGGCAAAGGCAAGGGGCGGCGTTCGGGCAAACAGAGGGCCTGACTCAGAGGCACAGAGACACGGAGGAGGCGTTCTCCACCCGGCTCGCCGCGCCCGAAGTAGTCCCCTCTCCCACGCAGTTTGTGGGAGAGGGTGGCGGCTATCAGGCCGCCGGGTGAGGCCCATTCAGTTCCAGCTGTCGAGGGTCTCCTCGAACTCCATGGACATGGTGGGGTGCCCGTGGCGCTCGGCGGCGGCGATGCCCTGGCGGTAGGCTTCGCGGGCCTCTTCGTGGTGGCCGAGCTGGCGGAGGGCGTGGCCCAGGCGGCCGTAGGCGTTGCCCTCGTCGTCGGCCAGGGCCAGGTAGGCGCGCAGCTCGCGGGCGGTGGCCGCCCAGTCGGCGGCCTTCTCGTACTCCAGCGCCAGGCCGAAGCGGGGGCGCGGGTCGTCCGGGTGCGCCGCGGCCATCTTCAGCAGCGCTTCGGTGCGCGGGTTCTCGGGCACGGCTACCAGTGCGACGGGTTGAGGAGCTCCAGGGCAAGCACGCCGGCGGCCACGCCCAGCGCCGCCGCCCCGCCGATCATGGCCGTGCGCTCGCGCGGCACCGCGGCCAGCTCGCGGCGCCAGCGCGCCACGCTCCACCCGCGGAAGGGGAAGGCGCGCGCGCTGGCCGGGAGCGGCGCCTGCAGCACCTCGGCCAGGGGCGCGGGCGGGGCCGGGCGGGCCACGCGCTCCGTGGCGCCGCACTCCGGGCAGCGCGCCCTGCCGCCCAGCCGCGCCGTGCGGTTGGCGAACTCCAGCGGGCCGCCGCACGCCGCGCACGGATGCCCCGTGGGCTGCGGGCGGATGGACTGGTGGAAGGCGTGGCGGCTCATCCCCAGCCGGGCCGCGAGCGTTTCCACGGTGTCGCGGCTGTGCCAGTAGAGGCGGTTGGCGCTCGCGTGCAGCGCGTCGGCCGTTTCGATGACGTCGTTCATGGAAGCAATTCCGGGTACGCCTGGGCTGTGCGATGATGGAAGGTAGCCGGGCCGCACGCACCGTGCCACCCGCCGCGTTGTCTCGCCACCCCTGGCGCGGTATCTTGCGCCCGCTTCGGCACTCCCGCCACGGGAGGCAACTACACGCCGCGCAGTGAGATGGGACCCTGTTCGTGAACCGATCCGTGCTTTCCGCCCCCGCCCGTCCGGCCCGGCCCGCCGCCGCGCCGCCGCGCGCCGGGCGCTCGCCCCTGGCGATCGTTTTCGTCACCGTGCTCCTGGACCTGGTGGGGTTCGGGATCGTCATCCCCCTCCTGCCGCTGTACGCGCAGGGGTTCGGCGCCGGGCCCGTGGCCGTGGCGTCGCTGCTGGCCGTGTACTCGGCCATGCAGTTCCTCTTCGCCCCGTCGTGGGGGCGCCTCTCGGACCGCTTCGGGCGGCGCCCGGTGCTGCTCGTGGGCCTCTTCGGGTCGGCCGTTTCGTACCTGCTGTGCGGGCTCGCCGGGAGCGTGGCGACGCTGCTTGCGGCGCGGGCGCTGGGCGGCTTCATGGGCGCCAACGTGGGCGTGGCGCAGGCGTACGTGGCCGACGTGTCGCCGCCGGAAGGGCGCGCGCGGGCCATGGGGATGATCGGCGCGGCGTTCGGGCTCGGCTTCATCCTGGGCCCGGCGCTGGGCGGCGCGCTCGCCGGCTTCGGCACGGCCGTCCCCTTCCTGGCCGCGGCGGGGCTGACGCTGGGCAACGCCCTGCTCGCGGTCTGGTGGCTCCCCGAGTCGCTCCCGCCCGCCGCGCGCGACACGGCGCCGCGCAGCCCCGGCCTCGCCGCGCGGTTCCGGGCGCTGCGGGGCACACGGCTGCGCGCTCCGTACGCCGCCGCCTTCCTGCTGACGCTGGCCTTCGCCGCGGCGGAGGCGACGCTCTCGCTGTGGGCGGACCAGCGCTGGGGGATGGGGCCCCGCACGGTGGCCTTCCTCTTCGCGTACCTGGGGCTCGTCTCCGTGCTGGCGCAGGGGTGGGGAGTGGGGCGGCTGACGCGGCGGCTGGGCGAGCGCCGCACGGCCATGCTGGGGCTGGCCGCGCTGGGCGTGGGGCTGAGCGCCCTCGCCGCCGCCCCCACGCTGGCCATGCTGGGCGTGGCGCTCGCCGCCCTCGCCTTCGGGCAGGGGACGGCGTCGCCCTCGCTCTCGTCGTGGGTGTCGCGCGCGGCGGGGGCGTCCGAGCAGGGGAAGGTGCTGGGCGTCTACCAGTCGCTCTCGGCGCTGGGGCGCGTGGTGGGGCCGATGGGCGGCGGGCTGGCCTTCGCTCACCTGGGGATCTCCGCGCCGTACCTGGCGGGGGCGGCGCTGGCCTGCGCGGCGCTGGCCGTACTGGCGCTGGCGGGAGGCGCGTCGTGATCCGTCCGCCGCGCCTGCGCCCCGGCGCCCGCGTCTCGCTGGTGGCCCCCGCCGGCCCGATGGCCGAGGGCGCCGTGGACCGTGCCGCCGACCGCGTCCGCGAGTGGGGATGGGAGCCCATCGTGGGCGAGCACGCCCGCCTCCGCGCCGGCTTCCTGGCCGGCGGCGACGAGGAGCGCGCCGCGGACTTCAACGCGGCGCTGCGCGACCTATCCAACGACGCCATCTGGTGCCTGCGCGGCGGCTACGGCACCATGCGCATCCTGGACGCGCTGGACTGGGACGCGCTCGCCTCCCGTCCGCGTCCGGTGATCGGCTACAGCGACAACACGGCCATCCACCTGGCGATCCAGCGGCTGGGCGCCGTCTCCTTCCACGGTCCGCACCCGGCCACGGTGGAGTTCAACGCCTTCTCGCGCGACACCCTCCTCCGCGTGCTTTCCGAGGACGGGCCAGCCGGCATCCTCCCCTTCCCCGCCGGGAGCGCGGGGCGCGCGGAGGCCCTCACGCCCGGCACGGCCGAGGGTCCGCTGCTGGGCGGCAACCTGTCGCTGGTGGCCGCCACGCTGGGCACTCGCTACGCCATCCGCGCCGAGGGCGCGCTCCTCTTCCTGGAGGAGGTGGGCGAGTCGTCGTACCGCCTCGACCGCCTGCTGACCCAGCTGCGGCTGGCGGGGGTGCTGGAGGCAGTGGCGGGGGTCGTGATCGGCGCCTTCAGCGAAGCGCCGGACGAGGACAACCCCGCGATGCCCTCCCCCGCCGACGTCCTGCGCGACCGCCTGGGCGACCTGGGCGTCCCCGTGGCGATGGGCTTCCCCTTCGGCCACGTCGAGGACAACTGGACCCTGCCGATGGGCGTACGTGCGCGCCTGGATGCGGACGCGGGGACGCTGGAGCTGCTGCAGGGCGCGGTCGGCCCTCACCCGGCGGCCTGAGAGCCGCCACCCTCTCCCACAAACTGCGTGGGAGAGGGGACTACTTCGGGCGCGGCGAGCCGGGAGGGGAGCGCCTCCCCCGTGTCTCTGTGCCTCTGTGTGAGATTGCTGTTCCTTTGCCGTAACCGGGGGTGAGATGGAAGGGCGTTTCGCGGTGGGGATCGAGGAAGGGACGGACGGGGGGTTCCTGGCGCACGGGCTCGATCTGCCGGGGTGCGCGGCGCCGGGGAGGTCGGCGGAGGAGGCGGTGAACAACTTCGCGGCGGCGCTCCAGCAGTGGCTGCAGTTCCTCGCGTTCATCGGTGAGCCGGTGCCGGCGGACGAGGCGGAGCTGGAGGTTGCGGTGGACGAGTGGCTGGAGACCGAGGCGCGGGTGGCCGAGGGGGAGACGGTCGCCTGCTTCGCCGCCGACCTCCCCGCGCTGGACACCGAGGAGATCCAGGCCGGCGTGCACCGGCTGGGGGAGCTGCGCGGGCTGCTGCTGGCCCGCATCCGCCGCCGTCCCGACGCGGAGCTGGACGTGCCCGCCGAGGGCGGGTGGACGGTGAGGAACATCCTGGACGAGCTGGCGCGCGCCCAGTGGTGGCTGCTCAGCCGCCTGGGCGCCACGCCCATGGCCGAGACCCCCGAGCGCACCGTGGCGCGGCTGGACACGGCGATGGCCCTCGTCGTCCAGCACCTGGGCGGCCTGCCGCCCGAGCGGCGCGGCACGCGGCTGGAGCTGGACGGCGAGGAGTGGACTCCGCGCAAGGTGCTGCGGCGCCTGCTGTGGCTTGAATGGAGCCTGGGGCGCGCCGCGCTCTGGGCGCTCGAACCCGCTTCCCCGCGATGACCCTGAAGATCTACACCAAGACCGGCGACCGCGGAGAGACCGGCCTCTTCGGCGGCGCGCGCGTGCCCAAGGACGACGCCCGCGTGGAAGCGTACGGCGACGTGGACGAGCTCAACTCCGTGCTGGGCCTGGCCGTGGCGCGGCTCGACGACGAGGAGCTGCGGGCCGGCCTCCTCGCCATCCAGGCCGACCTCTTCACGCTGGGCGCGCGGCTGGCCACCCCGGCCCCCGAGGACGGCGGACGCGACAACCCCTGGATCCCGCGGCTGGATGAGGCGCGCGTGGCGGAGATGGAGCGGTGGATCGACCGCGCCGAGGAGGAGCTGGAGCCGCTGCAGAACTTCGTGCTCCCCGGCGGCGCGGAAGGGGCGGCGGCGCTCCACCTGGCGCGCACCGTGTGCCGGCGGGCGGAGCGGCGCGTGGTGTCGCTGGCCCGCGCCGCCACCATCGACGAGGGAGTCGTCGTCTACCTCAACCGCCTCTCCGACCTCCTCTTCACCCTGGCCCGCCTCGCCAACCGCCGCGCCGGCGTGACCGACGTGCCCTGGGTGCCCAACGCGCGCTGAGGGGGTGGCGTGGTGCCGGGAAAGTGGCGATATTAGTTCAGGTGTGAACGATTTCCCGAGGAGTGATCAAAGATGCCATATCCCGAGATGCTGGTCGCGCCGATGCGCGCGGAGCTTACCCGGCTGGGAGTGCAGGAGATGAAGACCGCCGAAGAGGTGGAGCAGACGCTGGGCGACGCGCAGGAGCCCACCCTGCTGGTGGTGAACTCCGTGTGCGGGTGCGCGGCGCGCAACGCCCGCCCCGCCGTGGCCATGGCGCTGCAGAGCGACAAGAGGCCCGCCCGGCTGACGACCGTGTTCGCCGGCCAGGACAACGACGCCACGCAGATGGCGCGCAGCTACCTGCACGGCTACCCGCCGTCGTCGCCCGCCATCGCCCTGCTCAAGGACGGCGACGTGGCCTTCATGCTGGAGCGCCACCAGATCGAGGGCCGCACCGCCGACCAGATCGCGGCCGACCTGCGGAACGCGTTCGAGCAGCACTGCTGAAAAAGAAGTCTCACACAGAGACACAGAGGCACAGAGGAGAACTTCTTCTCTGTGCCTCTGTGTCTCTGTGTGAGATTCTTATCTTGCGGCCTGAATGCGCGAAAGGATGTTCTGCGCTTCGGTCTTGCTGTAATCCACACGGCCGCGGCGGTACGAGACGGCGACCTCGGTGCTGGCGCCGCCGCGCGACACGAGCTTGAGGTGCGCGACGTTGTCGCCGGAGCGGGCCTCGTACTCGCGCTCGGTGGCGTTGTCTTCGTAGTTGGCGTCGGTCAGTGTCATCCCCATCCCGCGCAGCACGCTGCGGGCGCGGCGGTCCACGTCGGAGATGGAGGCGTTGATGGTGGCCTCCGCGTTCTGATTGACGGTGGTGGCGGCGGCGGCACCCGCGGCGGCGCCGGCGCCCACCGTGGCCGCGGTGCGGCAGCCGAACGTGGCAGGCACGATCGCCAGCACGAGCGCGAGCGTGAGCATCTTTCTGTTCATGGAACCTCCTCCTGAGCTGCGTGAATGTCTCGTAGCCCGCCTTCGAGGCGGCGCGGCCGGGACTGGCAGGAAGCGCGCCAGCCACGGCCCGCGCTTTTCCCCGCTCCGCGGGCGGCGTACATTGCCGCGCAGCACCGGCGCCCGCCCGCGCGCACCGCACACCCGGATCCCCGCCCCGCCGTGGACAAGCCCGAAAAAACCCGCCCGCGCCTCTTCCTGATCGACGGCTACGCGCTGATCTACCGCGCCTTCTTCGCCCTCATCTCGCGCCCGCTCATCTCGTCCAGGGGGGAGAACACCTCGGCGGCCTGGGGGGTCACCAAGTTCCTCATCAAGGTGATCGAACAGCACGAGCCGGACTACCTGGGGATGGTGTTCGACGCGGGGACCTCGGACCGCCACG
The DNA here is from genome assembly GCA_036388335.1 of Longimicrobium sp. Classification (GTDB taxonomy): domain Bacteria; phylum Gemmatimonadota; class Gemmatimonadetes; order Longimicrobiales; family Longimicrobiaceae; genus Longimicrobium. The sequence goes on from DASVSA010000398.1 coordinate 7,024, forward strand.
TCATCTTCCCGGAGTACAAGGCCACGCGCGAGAAGATGCCCTCGGAGCTGGACGGCTCCCTCCCGCGCATCCGCCAGGTGATCGAGGCGTTCCGCATCCCCATCGTGGAGCTGGCGGGGTACGAGGCGGACGACGTGATCGGCACGCTGGCGGACCAGGCGGCCGAGGCGGGGCTGGAGACGGTGATCGTGTCCGGCGACAAGGACTTCTACCAGCTCATCCGCCCCCACGTGTGCCTGCTGAACCCGGGGCGCGGCGGGCCGCAGGCGGTGGACGAGGAGTGGGTGGACACGCGCAACGCCAACGAGCGGCTGGGCGTGCCCCCCGAGCACGTGACGGACTACCTGGGGCTGATCGGCGACGCGTCGGACAACGTGCCGGGGGTGCAGGGGATCGGGCCCAAGACGGCCATCCAGCTCATCGAGCAGTTCGGCGCCATCGAGTCGATCCTTGAGCACGCGGAGGAGGTGAAGGCCAAGCGCCCCCGCGAGGCGCTGCTGGCGTCGCGCGACATGGCGCTCCTCTCCAAGCAGCTCGTCACCATCCGCCGCGACCTGCCGGTGGAGCTGGACCTGGAGGCGCTGCGCCGCAAGGAGCCGGACCGCCCGGCGCTCAAGGAGCTTATGCTGGCGCTGGAGTTCCACTCGCTGGTGCGCGACTGGGCCGGCCCGGCCCCCGAAGCGGCGGCGGAGCCCCGCCCCGTGGCCGACTACCAGCTCATCCAGGACGTGGCGGAGCTGCGCACGCTCGTGGACGCCATCCGCGCCGCCGGCCGCGTGTCGGTGGATACGGAGACGAGCAGCACCGACCCCATGCGCGCCGACCTGGCGGGGATCTCCATCTCCATCGTGCCGGGCGAGGGGTTCTACCTCCCCTTCGGCCACCGCGCCCGCTCGCAGGGAGAGCTGGAGGTGGATGCGCCCGCGGAGCCGGTGAGGAACCTGCCCCCCCTCCTCTCGGACGAGTGCGCGCCGCTGGTGAGGATGCTGGAGGACCCCGCTGTCGCCAAGGTGGGGCAGAACCTGAAGTACGACTTCCTGGTGTTCCGCCGGGCCGGGGTCGACCTCAAGGGGATCGACTTCGACACGATGATCGCCAGCTACCTGCTGGAGCCGGGGCGGCGCGAGCACGGAATGGACTCGCTGGCGCTGCAGCACCTGGACTACAAGACGACCACGTACGAGGAGGTCACCGGCAAGGGGAAGGCGCAGATCCCCTTCGCCGAGGTGGAGCTGGAGGCGGCGCGCGACTACGCCTGCGAAGACACCGACATCGCCCTGCAGCTGGCCGAGCGGTTCGCGCCGGAGCTGGAGCGGCTCCACCTGGAGCCCCTCTTCCGCGACATCGAGATGCCGCTGGTGGAGGTGCTGGCGGACATGGAGTGGGCGGGCATCCGCATCGACGAGCCCTTCTTCGCGCGGATGAACGAGGACCTGGTGGGGAAGCTGCGCGACGTGGAGCGCGAGATCTACGCGGAGGCGGGGACGGAGTTCAACATCGGCTCCAACCCGCAGCTGCGCGAGATCCTGTTCACCCGCCTGGGGCTGCCCATCATCAAGCGCACCAAGACGGGCGCCTCCACCGACGTGGACGTGCTGCAGGCGCTGGCGGCGCAGGGGCACGCCCTCCCCACGCTGCTGATGAAGTACCGTCAGCTGGAGAAGCTGCGCGGCACCTACGTGGAAGCGCTTCCGCACATGGTGAACCCGGAGACGGGGCGCATCCACACCTCGTTCAACCAGACGGTGGCGGCCACGGGGCGCCTCTCCTCCACCGACCCCAACCTGCAGAACATCCCCATCCGCACGGAGATGGGGGCGGAGATCCGGCGCGGCTTCATCCCCGCCGAGGGCAACGTCTTCGTGTCGGCGGACTACTCGCAGATCGAGCTGCGCATCCTCGCCCACTACTCCGCGGACCCGGCGTTCGTGGAGGCGTTCCGCGCGGGCGTGGACATCCACCGCCAGACGGCGGCGCTCATCTTCGGCGTGCCGCCGGAGGAGGTGACGCGCGAGATGCGCGACCGGGCCAAGACCACCAACTTCGCCATCATCTACGGCATCGGCCCCTTCTCGCTGGCGGGCCGCCTGGGGATCAGCCAGGGCGAGGCCAAGACCTTCATCGAACAGTACTTCGAGCGCTTCCCCGGCGTGCGCCGCTACCTGGACGAGCAGATCGAGTTCGGGCGCACCAACGGGTACGTGGAGACGATCACGGGCCGCCGCCGCTACATCCCCGAGATCACTTCCAGGAACTTCAACGTGCGGGCCTTCGGCGAGCGCGCGGCCACCAACGCCCCCATCCAGGGCTCGTCCGCGGACCTCATCAAGATCGCCATGATCCGCATCCACGGAGACCTGAAGCGCGACTCCGGCGGCGCCCGCATGCTCCTGCAGGTGCACGACGAACTGCTGTTCGAGGTCCCCCGCTCCGGCGCCGAGGCGCTGCTGGACCGCGTGAGGGACCGCATGGAGAACGCGATGCAGCTGAACGTGCCGCTGCGGGTGGAAAGCGGCACCGGGGTGAACTGGCTGGAAACAAAATGATCTCACACAGAGGCACGGAGACACGGAGGAGCCATTCTCTCCGCGTCGCCGTGTCTCTGTGTGAGACCTATTCCCTGTTCCCCCCCGCATCGCTATCCTGTAACGGCTTTCCCACACACCAGCACGAGGTCCGTCTCCATGGCCCGCAATCCCGGCACTTCGGCGGACGACGCGCCGCGCCCCTTCATCGTGGGGATCAGCGGCGACTCAGGGAGCGGCAAGAACACCGTGGCGCAGGGGGTGCGCGCCCTGCTGGGGGCCGAGCACGTGGCCACCCTGGAGCTGGACGACTACCACCGCTTCACCCGCGCCGAGCGAGAAGAGCGGGGGCTCACCGCCCTCGATCCCTCCGTGCACAACCTGGGGCTGGTGCAGGAGCACCTGACGCTCTTCCGCCGCGGGCGCCCCGTGCGCAACCGCGCGTACGACCACAGCGACGGCACCTTTGGCCCGTCGCGGCTGGTGGAGCCCAACGAGGTGGTGATCGTGCGCGGCCTGCTGGCCTTCCCCAGCGACGAGCTGCGGGCGGCGTACGACCTGGCCGTCTTCCTCTGCCCCGAGCCCGAGCTCCTCTTCCGCTGGAAGCTGCGGCGCGACGTCAGGACGCGCGGCTACACCGAGGCCCAGGTCCTCAAGCACATCGTGCAGCACCTGCTGGACAGCAAGGAGCACGTGCTTCCCCAGGCCGCGCGCGCGGACGTGGTGGTACGGTACACGGTGCCCGAGTGGGACGCGCCCGACTCCGAGGTGCGCGCCTCCCTCCTCCTGCGCCGCGGCGCCGCCGAGGTGCTGCGCGGCGAGGAGCAGAAGCTGGCCCGCTTCGGCGGGCACGTGCGCGTGGAGGAGGAGGGCGACGACGTGGCCGTGCACGTGGAGAGCGGCCTCACCGACGCGGAGCTGGACGCCTGGGCCGGCGAGCGCTTCCCCGGCACCTATCGCCCCGAGCTCGTGGGCCAGCACGTGAGCGACGACGGGGAGCCCACGCGCCTCCTCCCCCTGGCCTTCGCGCAGGTGCTGGTGGCGGCGCTCACCGAGCACCTCCGCCACTCCAGCGAGGCCACCGCGAAGCCGGCGGACCTGCGGCGGCGCGACTCGGCGGGGGCCGCGGCGTAGGCTGCAACTCTCTGGCGGGCATCGACGTACATCGTCCGCCGGGACGCGGCAACGGACCAATTCGACGCGGGAGAGCGCGATGAGCGATGAAGCGATGCACCCTCGCGGGGCGGGCGGCACCGAGGGCGGGATCGGCGCCTTCCTGCTGGGTGTGGCGATGGCGTCGGCGGGGGCCTACCTGGTCACCAGCCGCGTGGTGGTGACCACGGGCGCGTGGCGGCTGTGGGGAGTGAGCTCCTTCGGGCTCTCGCTGATCCCGCTGCTGGCCGGGATCGCGCTCCTCTTCTTCAACGGGCGCAACCCGCTGGGCTGGCTGCTTTCGCTGGCGGGGATCTCCATCATCTTCGCGGGGATCCTGATGAACCTGGACGTCTACTTCCAGCCCACGTCCCTCTTCAACACGCTGATGATGCTGGGCCTGCTGATGGGCGGCATCGGCCTGATCGCGAGATCGCTGCTGCCCTGGCGATAAGAAGCGGCTCACACAGAGACACAGAGGCACGGAGAACCGATGAGTTCTCCGTGCCTCTGTGTTTATCGCATCAGCCTGGACTCGGTGCGGGCGTGGCCGCGGATGTACTGGAGCCAGCCGCGCGCCGTGAGCGGGCCGAACTGGTTGTGGGGGACCGTGCGCGGGAGGTCCGTGGTGGTGAGCTGGCCGGCGAGCGCCACCGTGTCCGCGCGGGTGGAGGCGAGCTCGGTCTGCAGCGCGTCCCAGTCGGTGCCGGACGGCTTGTAGGTGTGATGGCCGTCCATCACCAGCGGATCGCCCAGGAACACGCGCAGGCGCCGCTGGCCCCAGCGCTCGATGCCGATGATGTGGCGCAGCCGGGCCACGTTCTGCGGCGTCGGGCGCTTCGTGGCGATGCGGGCGCGGACCTCGTCGCCCGAGGTGCTGAGGGCGGCGGCGTGCTCCACCACCGACATCTTGGCCGCGGGCCGCTCGAACATCATCCGCCCCGCCCAGTGGAAGACCGACTCTTTGAATCCCATGTGATGCTCTCCGTTGGGCGCGTTTCGCGGATGATACCGTGCGCGAGGCGGGGCCGCCAGACGGATTTTGTATCACACGGAGGCACGGAGACACAGAGAGGGGGGGCGGTGACACCGTACAGTTTCGCGACAGGCCGCTGATTTTGGCGTGCCGGCTGGGGAATGAGGGGAGGAGGCGAGGCAGGCGGTCAGATCAGCGACAGAAACGCGCGGGGGCGGAGATGGAGTGGATCGGGCGTAAATGTATCCGCATCAAGTGTTTGCGTGGATGGCGGCGGATGGGAACGCATCTGGCTTTGGGAGGAGTCAGTTCCATTCCCTCGCCGGGCCGCCCGCGTCCGAGCAACACCATCCCAGGAGAAGTACTCATGCGCCGCATCGCCCTCGCCGCCGCCGCCCTCGCCCTGACCGCCGTGGCGGGAGAAGCTTCCGCCCAGTCGCAGTCGGTGACGTTCTCGGTGGAGCCGATCAACCAGATGACCGTTTCCGGGAACCCGGGTGCGCTGACCATCAACGCCGCCACGGTCGGCTCGGGGCTGACCAGCGCGACCGACGCCTCCACCACCTGGGGCATCACGACGAACCAGACCGGCACCAAGGTGACCGCTTCCATCGAAGAGGCGATGCCGGCCGGCGTCACGCTCAAGGTGCAGCTCGGCGCCCCCACGAACGCCACCAGCGCCAACGTCACCCTGGGCACCACCGCCGCCGACGTCGTGACCGGCATCACCAAGCTGGACGAGACCGGCAAGACGATCACCTACACCCTCTCGGCCACCGCCGCCGCGGGCGTCGTGGCGAGCGCCAGCCGCACGGTGACGTACACGGTGGTCGCGGGCAGCTGAGACGAACAGAAAGTCCCAAGCTCTGAGTCCTGAGTCCTGTAAAGCGGTTCAGGACTCAGGACTTTTCAGAAGAAACCATCCTCCCTCAGCAACTTTCCCATGATCAACCGCACCCTCGCCCTCGCCCTGCTCGCCAGCTTCGCCGCGGCTCCGGCCGCCGCACAGATCGCGGTGGTGAGCGACGCGGTGGAGGAGAAGACGGCCGCCGCGGGCGAGAGCTACGCCGGCACCATCCGCATCCGCAATACCACCGGGCGCGCGCAGGAGGTGAAGCTCTACCAGACCGATTACGCCTTCTTCGCGGACGGGCGCACGACGTATGGCGAGCCGGGCACGGGCCCGCGCTCCAACGCGCGCTGGGTGACGATGAGCCCCGCCCGCCTCACCCTGGCGCCGGGCGCCGAGAGCACGGTCAGCTTCCGCGTGGCCGTGCCCGCCGCGCCGGCGCAGCGCGGCTCGTACTGGAGCATGGTCATGGTGGAGCCGATCGAGGTGGGCTCCGCCGAGTCGTCGCAGCGCGCGCCGTCGCGCAAGGCCGAGCTCTCCGTGCAGACGCGGACGCGCTTCGGCGTGCAGGTGGTGACGCACGTGGGCGAGGAGGGAGCGCGCACGCTGGAGTTCGGCGCGCCGCGCGCCAGCAAGGCCGCGGGCGGCGCGAAGTCGGTGGAGGTGGACCTGGCCAACACGGGCGACCGCGCCTTCCGCCCCGTGCTGCGCCTGGAGCTCTTCACCGCCGACGGCGCTCCCGCCGGGCGCCTGGAGAGCGGGCGCGGGCTGGTGTACCCGGGCACCTCGCTTCGCCAGCGCTTCGAGCTGGGCGGCATCCCCGCGGGCACCTACGATGCCCTCGTCGTGGCCGACGCGGGTGGCGATGACGTGTTCGGCGCGCGCTACAAGGTCACGTTCTAGCTGCACCCGGGCCGCACCCGCCCCGGCACACCCGCACCACCGGGAAACCATGATCAACGACGAGCAGGTGCACTTCGCGGCCAGGATCGTCCTTGCCTCCGCCGCGACGCTGGTCCTCTGCCTCTTCGGGGCGGTGCTGGTGCTGACGGCCCTGCCGGTGCTCGCGGCGGCGGCCCTGTCGGGGCTGGCCGCGTCGCTGCGCACTCCACCCATCGTCCTCCCGCCGCCCAGACTCGCGGCGGCACACTAGCCGAACCTCGTTGTCCCGCACCCTCGTCCGCGCCGCGCTGCTCGCCACGCTCGTCCCCGCCCTCGCCACCGCGCAGGTATCGGTGGCGAGGCGCGACACGTCGGCGCTCCGCGTGCGGCCGGGCGAGTCCGCCACGGCGGTCTTCCGCGTCACCAACGCGGGGGCCGCCGTCGTCGTGCATCCGGCCCCCGCGCTCCCGCGCGGATGGACGCCCGTGGCACCCGAGGGCGCGGCCGCGC
>DASVSA010000399.1:0-2369 GCA_036388335.1 Longimicrobium sp.
CTGTACGGCGTGACGGCGCAGGCCGCCGACGGGGTGCAGCGCGCCCCCATGCTGGTGGGGGTGGGGCAGGAAGCCACCGGGCCGGCCACGGCTCGGGTGCGGCTGGCGCTGGCGCGCGCGCCCTGGGGATACAAGGCGTTCTACGCGCCCAACGGCGACCTGGTGGTGCGCCTGCGCCGCGCGCCGGCCATCGACGCGGCCAACCCGCTGCGGGGGCGGCGCATCGTGATCGATCCCGGCCATCCGCCGGCGGGCGCCACCGGGCCCACGGGGCTGTACGAGGGCGAGGCGAACCTGGCCATCTCCCTTCCCCTGGCCGAGAAGCTGCGCGCCGCCGGGGCCGAGGTCATCCTCACGCGCACCGGCCCCCAGGCTCCGTTCAGCACCAACACCGCCGAAGACCTGCGCGGCCGGACCTCGCTGGCCGTGAGCTCCAACGCGGAGCTGCTGGTGTCGGTTCACAACAACGCCTTCGGCGAGGCACAGAACCCGTTCCGCGCCTTCCACACGGCGGTGTACCACTTCCAGCCCTTCAGCCAGCCCGTGGCGCAGACGCTGGCGCGCGAGATCGGCGGCGTCACGCGCCTCCCCAACCGCGGCGCGCTGCGCGAGAACCTGGCGATGGTGCGCCCCACCTGGCTCCCCAGCGCCCTCACCGAATCGCTCTTCATGCCGATCCCGGAGGAGGAGAACGCCCTGCGCGACCCTGCGTTCCTGGACCAGCTCGCGTCGGCGCACCTGCGGGGGATCGAGGCGTTCTTCAGAGCACAAGTGCGTTAGTGCGTTAGTGCGTTAGTGCGTGAGTGCGTGGACGGCTCACGGGACCGGTTGGTGAGGCGGGGCGGCAGGCTGCGCTCCGGGAGATCGGCGGATCGACGACGGATCGAAGCAGGGGAGCGGACGGGCGCGATGAATCGCGCCCCTGAACGCACTTACGCACTCACGCACTCACGCACTCACGCACTCACGCACTTTTTCATGAAAGCCATCGTCATCACCCGCCCCGGCGGTCCGGAAGTGCTGGTGGAGGAAGACCGGCCCGTGCCCGAGCCGGGGCCGGGCGAGATCCGGGTGCGGGTGCACACCTCGGCCATGAACCGCGCGGACCTGCTGCAGCGGCGCGGCATGTACCCCGCCCCTCCCGGCGCCCCCGCCGACGTGGGCGGGCTGGAGTACGCGGGCGAGGTGGACGCGGTGGGGGCCGGCGCGGGGCTGTGGGCCGTGGGGAACCGGGTGATGGGGATCGTGGGCGGCGGCGGGCACTCCGAGTACGTCGTGGTCCACGAGCGCGAGGGGATCCGCATCCCCCAGAACCTGGGGTGGGAGGAGGCCGCCGCCATCCCGGAAGCCTTTCTCACGGCGTACGACGCCCTCTTCCGCCAGCTCGACGTAAAGGTGGGGGAGCGGGTGCTGATCCACGCCGTGGGGAGCGGCGTGGGGACGGCGGCGCTGCAGCTCGCGCGCGCGGCGGGCGCGGAGGTCATCGGCACCTCGCGCACGGCGGCCAAGCTGGAGCGCGCCCGCGAGCTGGGGCTGGAGACCGGCGTGGACACCAGCAAGGAAGACCTGGCCGAGGCCGTGAACCAGGCCACCTACGGCAGCGGCGTCCACGCGCTGCTGGACCTGGTGGGCGGCAAGCTCCTGGAGGCCTCGCTCCGCGTGCTGGCCGTGCGCGGCCGCGCCGTGGTGGTGGGCACCACCGCCGGCGCCAAGGCCGAGATCGACCTGGGCCTCCTCCTCCGCCGCCGCATCCACCTGTTCGGCACCGTGCTGCGCTCCCGGCCGCTGGAGGAGAAGATCGCGCTGGCCCGCGAGTTCTCGGGCGCCGTGATCCCCCTCATCTCCTCCGGCCGCATCCGCCCGGTGATCGACTCCGTCTACTCCTTCGCCGACATCCGCAAGGCGCACGAGCAGATGGAGCAGAACGACTCCTTCGGCAAGATCGTTCTTACCTGGTAAAAGGACTCACACAGAGACACACAGAGGCACAGAGACGACTTCATCTCCGTGCCTCTGTGTCTCCGTGTGAGACTCTGTCAGTTGCGCCTGAGCAGGCGCTCCCACGCCTTCGACATGCGCTGGTACTCGCCGGGGCAGCGCACCGCCCGCTCGCGGGGGAGCATCCCGCCCGTCACGATGCGCGAGTACTTCTCCGGGTCCGAGCCGTAGACCCAGCAGGCGATGTTGAAGAGGCGCTGCGGGCCCAGCGAGTGCTCGTCCGCGAAGTCCGAGTTGTTGAACACCGCGTTCTCACCCGGCTGCACCGCCAGCACGCCGTTGAAAGCCGCCTGCGCGCCCTTTTCGCCGCTCCCGATCAGGATGTAGGTGGCGAGCTGGTCCACCGCATCCTCCTCGCGGCCCGTCACCGG
>DASVSA010000400.1:0-4574 GCA_036388335.1 Longimicrobium sp.
CACCGGCACGCTGACCTTCACCGGCACCCTGAACGCGGGCGCGGGCACGGGCCTTCAGTTCAGCGACGCGGACGGCAGCTACAGCTTCGGCGGCACCACCACGCTGAATGGCGGCGACGCCGGCATCGACATCACCGCCGGGTCAGGCGGCACCTTCAGCTTCGCCGCCGCAACGTCGGTGACCAACCCGACGGGGACCGCGTTCCGCGTGGCCTCCAGCACGCCGGGCGTCACCTTCAACGGCAACCTGACCAAGAACGCCGCGAGCCCGGGCCTGCTGGTGGACATCAGCGGCCAGGCCTCGGGGACGATCACCTTCGCCAACGGCACGCTCTCGGGCACGAGCACCGCGGGCACGGGGATCCAGCTGTCGGACGTGGACGGCACCGTCAGCTTCATCGGCACCACCACGCTCTCGGGCGGCGACAACGGGGTGGACGTGATCGGCGGCTCCACGGGCGCGATCAGCTTCGCGGCCACCAGCTCCATCACCAACCCCAGCGGTGGCGCCCTGCGCGTCTTCAACGGCGGCGCGAGCGCCAACGTCACCTTCCCGGGGAGCATCAGCACCAACTCGGGCCGTCCGGTGCACGTGGAAGGTGTGAGCGGCGGCACGGTGAACGTGACGGGCACCATCGCGGCCACGGGCCAGGGCCTGCTGGCGCAGAACAACTCGGGCGGGACGTTCTCCTTCCCGAACGCCACCAAGACGTTCAACACCGGCGCCAACGCGGCGGTCACGCTCGCCAGCAACACGGGCGCGACCATCAGCTTCACCAACGGGCTGGCCATCACCACCACCACGGGCGCGGGCTTCGCCGCCACCGGCGGCGGCAACGTGACCGTGCAGGGGACCACCAACACCATCGCCTCGGGCACGGGTACGGCGCTCAACGTCACGAGCACCACGATCGCTTCGGGCGGGCTCAACTTCCGCAGCATCTCCGCCAACGGCGCGGCCAACGGGATCGTGCTCAACGGCACCGGGTCCACGGCCGGGCTGACGGTGACCGGTGACGGGGCGACCGCGGGGAGCGGCGGGACCATCCAGAACACCGCCGGCGCGGACGGCGCGATCGCGGGCAACGGCATCTACCTGTCGAGCACCCGCGGCGTGAGCCTCGCGTTCATGCAGATCAACGATCACCAGAACAACGGTGTGCGCGGGATCGGCGTCGAGAACTTCACGATGAACAAGGTGCGCTTCACCGGCGCGAACGGGGACAACCACAACGGGCCGCACTCCGAGTCGGCCATGTTCTTCGAGCAGCTCACCGGTACCGCCAGCATCAGCGGCAGCTTCTTCAGCGGGGGGATCAGCAACAACGTGCGCCTGAGCAACAGCTCGGGTACGCTGAACCGGATCACCTTCGCGAGCGACACTTTCGCGGTGCAGGTGGGCAACCCCGCCACGCGGCTGCTGAACGACGCCCTGCTGGTGCAGGGGCTGGGAACGGCGACGGTGAACACGACCATCGAGAATTCCCGCTTCCAGGCCGCGGGCGGTGACCTGCTCCAGTACGACCTGGGGGGCAGCGCGGCCGGCGACCTGGTTCTCAACAACAACGGATTCAGCAACAGCCACTCCAACGTCGCCCCTGGCGGCGGCGGGGTCGTGATCTCGGCGGGCGGCGGCGGGAGCGCGACGATGACGTACGCGATCACCAACAACACCTTCCGCGACGCGTCGGGGACCGCCCTGGTGGTGTCGAAGACGAGCGGCACGGGCACGGCCACGGGCACGATCGCCGCGAACCAGATCGGTGTGGTGGGAGTGGCCAACTCGGGATCCGCGCAGGGCTCCGGGATCGACATCGGGCAGGTGGGCGGCGGCACGCACACCATCACGATCACCGGGAACACGATCCGGCATTACACCAACTACGGTGTGGTGGCGCAGGTGGGCAACAATTCCGCCGCGAATGGCGGTCAGGGCCGTCTCAAAGCGGTCATCCAGAGCAACACCATCACCTCACCCAACGCAACCCCCTTCCTGGGGAACGGCATCCACCTTCAGACCGGGCTGCTCGCGGGAGACAACATCATCGCCTGCGTTACGGTGGGCGGCAGTGGTGGCCTGGCGAACACGGTGAACGGAACGGGCACCGGCGGGCAGACCGACATCCGCGGGCGCGCTCTGCAGGCAACAACGCTCGTCCTGCCGGGCTTCGTGGGATCGCCCACCACCGCCGCGGACCGGAACGCCTTCCTGGTCGCGAACAACGCGGTGAACCCGACCGCCAGCACCATCACGGGCCAGACCGGCCAGTACTCTGGCACCTGCCCGTTCTGACCTGAGCAGGGTGGCGCGCTTCCCCGCGCGTCACCCTGCTCGGGAGGGTGAGACGCCTCCACCCCCTCCGCCACGTGCGCTCCGCCTACGGGCGCACGGCCGGCACCCGCCACGGGTGCGCCCCGCAGCACCGCACTTCCGCAGGGCCCGCAGTACCGCGCTACGGCACCATCGCAGGTCCCGCAGTACCGCACTACGGAACCACCGCAGGTCGCGCAGTACCACCTCACACCCTGCAGGAGGAGTGTATGGCAGAACCATTCCTTTCCGAGATCCGGATCTTCAGTTTCGACTTCCCACCGAAGGGGTGGGCGTTCTGCAATGGGCAGTTCCTGCCCATCAACCAGAACCAGGCGCTGTTCGCGCTGCTGGGGACCACGTACGGGGGTAACGGGCAGACCACGTTCGCCCTTCCCAACCTGCGGGGGTCGGTTCCCATCCACGTGGGGAACAACCACAACCTGGGGGAGAAGGCCGGCAGCTCGAGCGTAACGGTGAACCAGCAGCAGCTGCCGCAGCACCAACACCTGCTGCAGGCGTCCAGCACCAACGGCGCGACTCCCAACCCGTCGGGGGCGGTGCTGGGCCGGGCCAACAACCTGTACGCGGCCCCCAGCAGCCTCACCACGATGAACCCCAGCTCCGTGACCTTTGTGGGGGGAAGCCAGCCACACGACAACATGATGCCCTACCTGGTGCTGAACTTCTGCATCGCGCTGCAGGGCATCTTCCCCTCCCAGAACTGACGGAGCCGACCGATGGCACAACCTTATATCGGCGAGATCCGGATGTTCGCCGGCACCTTCGCCCCGCTCGGCTGGGAGTACTGCAACGGGCAGCCGCTCCCGATCGCCGAGAACGAAGCGCTGTACCAGCTGATCGGCACCACCTACGGCGGCGACGGGCAGGAGTCGTTCAACCTGCCCAACCTGCAGAGCCGCGTGCCGCTGCACTTCGGCACCGGCCCGGACACGATCAACTACCCGATCTCGCAGCAGGCGGGCACGGAGTCGGTGACGCTCACCACCCAGCAGATCCCCAGCCACACACACCCGCTGACCGCCTCCACCACCACGGGTACGGACACGACGCCGGGCGGGCGTGTGCTGGCGCAGACGCCGGGCGGCATCAAGCCGTACCTGGCACAGGACGCGGACGTCAACATGTCGCCGCAGGCGATCACCCCGGTGGGTGGAAGCCAGCCGCACGAGAACTGCCAGCCGTTCCTCTGCATCAACTACATCATCTCGCTGTTCGGGATCTTCCCGTCTCCCACCTGAGGAATCGACATGGCTGATCCGTTCGTTGCCGAGATCCGCATCTTCCCGTTCACCTTTCCCCCTAAGGGTTGGGCGTTCTGCAATGGCCAGCTGATGCCCATCAGCCAGAACACGGCCCTGTTCGCCCTGCTGGGGACCACGTACGGCGGAGACGGGAAGTCCACTTTCGCGCTCCCCGGCCTGCAGGGCTCCGCGGCCATGCACCCGGGGCAGGGGTCGGGCCTTTCCCTGCGCGACCTCGGGGAGATTGGAGGGGCGGAGTCCGTCACCCTCCTGGTTTCCGAGATACCGGTCCACACGCATACGTTGATGGCCTCCCTCGACCCGGGGGACAACACCGTGCCGGGGCCGGAGGTCTCACTGGGGCAGTCGCTCGGCGCGTTCGTGTACGTGGCCGGCGCCCCCGATTCGCAGATGGCTCCGCAGGCGCTGCCGCCGGCGGGGGGCAGCCTGCCGCACAACAACATGCAGCCATACCTGACCCTCAACTTCAACATCGCGCTGCAGGGAGTCTTCCCGCCGCGCCCGTGATGGAAACGCCGGGAGCGCGGCTTCGCGCCGCGCTCCCGGCGCCCCCAATTCGCCATCGGACGTACATATTGTCCGGTTTTGGTAGCAAGTACATCCAGCCCTCTCCTTTCGTGTCCCCCAATTCGCTGGGCTCGCTGCTGGCCACGAAGGCCCTCCCGCGGATCGCGCTGCGCGACGCAACGCCGGGAGACCGCGAGCTCCTCTACACCGTGTACGCGGACTCCCGCGCCGAAGAGCTGGCGCGCGTGCCCTGGAGCGCCGAGCAGAAGGCGGCCTTTCTCCGCCAGCAGTTCGACGCGCAGGACGCCTGGTGGCGCGAGCACTACAAGACCGCCGAGCTCTCGGTGATCGTGGCGGACGGGGAGCCCGCGGGACGGCTCTACGTGGACGAGTGGAAGAACGAGGTGCGCATCGTGGACGTGGCCGTCCTCACCGCGTTCCGTGGCCGGGGGATCGGCACGCGGCTCATG
>DASVSA010000401.1:0-3520 GCA_036388335.1 Longimicrobium sp.
TTCGAACTCCGGGGTGACGAGCCCAGCCTGCTGCGCCAGGTCGATGATCTTGAGCGTGCCCCGGCCCCACTGCTCGATGATGCCGCGGCGGTAGAAGACGTCCGCCATCAGCGGGTTCCACGGCTGAGAGGCGTGGGGGCGGGTCAGGTCCTCCGGGGTGAGTCCGAACGGGAGATTGCCGGTACTCGTGATCTCCAGGCGATCGTCGAAGATCGCGACGCCCACCGAGCCACCCGGCGAAGTGTAGTCGCGGTGGCAGAGCGCGTTGGCGAGGGCTTCGCGCAGCGCCACGGGCGGGTAAAGCGGGTCGTCGATACGCTCGAACAGGTTCGGGACGACGCGGCCGGCGACCGGGAGGTGGTCGCGCAAGAAGCGCTGTGCCCGGATCAGGAGATCGAAGACGTTGCCCACCTCCTGCCGGTTGTCCAGGAACTCGGTCTTGTCCGTCCCACGGAAGCGCGCCAGCCGCAGCCGGCACTGAGGGTAGTTGGGAAATAGCCGGTCGGCACGCCCGAAGAGGGCCACCGCCGCGTTCACCGGCTGGTCGCCGTGCATCAGCCGGAAGCCGCGCAGCAGCGCTTCGGGGTCGCGCGTGCCCGGATCCTCCAGGCGCAGCCGGCGGATGGCCTCGTCCACCGTGCGCACGAGCTCGGCGGTGTCGAGGTCGTCCAGCGCTACACCGTGCGCCGGCTGGATCTCCCAGCGGTGGGTGGGGTGTGCACGCTCCACGAGGCGGCGGCCGTACTCGTCCTGCGGCATCACCAGCGTCGTCGGGCCCTGCCGAACGTAGGGGCGGCCGTCGAAGGTGTACGGCCCACCGCTGCGTCCTGGGACGGGAAGGGCGATCACCTCGTGTCCGTTCTCCAGCGGCACGCGCTCCGGGTTGAGCAGCGGCTGTGGCTCGATGCGGCGCAGCTCATGGACGAGATCCTCCAGCGTTCCGGCGCTGACCTGCTGCCCCCGCACCTCACCCGCGTCGGTGACTCCGAAGAGGACGAAGCCGCCCTGCCCGTTGAGCATCGCGCAGACGGTCTTCGCTCCATCCGAGCGCTGCCCGGTGGTCTTCTTGAACTCCACCTTTTCCGATTCGCCGCTTCGGACGATGGCGGCCAGCTCCGCGGGACTCATCAGACGTTACCGACCTCCTTCCGCCCGCCGCCGGAACTCGGCGGCGCCCTCCAGCAGCAGCGCGCGCGGCTTGCCGGAGGCGTCGAGGGTGAAGGTGATGAGGGTGCTGCCGAGCGCGGGGTCCTGCCAGACGGCGCGGAAGGTGTCGTGGTGCCAGTGGGTGAGGGGGCCCGTGATGCCGGCGCCGTAGCGGGCGAATAGGCGGCCGGACTCGAGGCGGATGGTGACGTCGCCGCGCAGGGAGTCGGCGTAGGTGCCGGCGTAGGATGCGAGGGGGAGGGAGGGGCGGGTGCCGCTGATGCGGGCGGAGTCGCGGCGGAGCTCGGCGGCGCGGGAGCGGGCGTCGGTCTCGCCGTAGAGGGCGCGCAGCTCGGTGCTCCAGTCGCGCGGCGGGGCGCCGGTGTAGGCGTCCACGATGCGGTACATCAGGGCATGGCGCAGCTCGGCGTGGTCCAGGTTGGCGAAGACCACCAGCCCCAGCCGCTCCTCCGGCACCAGCGCGACCAGGGCGCTCATCCCGTCGATGCTCCCGGTGTGCATCGCCAGCTTGCGGCCGCGGTAGTCCTGCAGGAACCAGCCGAGGCCGTACGCCGTGAAGTTGGGCCGCGCCAGCCGCGCCGCCGGGTAGCGAGAGGCCACGGGGATGACCGTCTGCGGCGAGAGCATCTCGCGGAACGACGAGTCGCTCACCAGGCGCCGGCCGCCCACGCGCCCGCTGTCCAGCTGGAAGCGGAGCCAGCGCGCCATCTCGGCCACGCTGGAGTTCATGGAGCCGGCGGGGCCGATGTTGTCCAGCGCGCGGTGGCCCACGGGGCGGATGGCGCCGCCGATCTCCATGTGCGGCTTGGCGTGGTTGGCGCGCTCTTCCAGGCCGGCGAGCCCGGTGAGGGTCGCCCGCATCCCCAGCGGCTCCAGGATGCGCCGGCGCACGAACTCGTCCCACGGCAGGCCGCTGGCGGCGCGGATCACCTCGCCCGCCACGGCGAAGGCGTTGTTGTTGTAGGCGTAGCGCGAGCGCAGGGAGGACTGCGGCTCCTGGAAGCGCAGGCGGCGCACGATGTCGGCGGTGGGGGCGCCGGACGCGTACCACAGCTCGTCCGCGGCGGCCAGTCCGCTGCGGTGGGTCACCAGGTCGCGCACGGTGAGCTCGCGCGTGGTGTGCGGGTCGCGCAGCTGGAAGGCCGGGAGGTGCTTCGTGACGGGATCGTCCCAGCGCAGCTTCCCCTCATCCACCAGCATCGCCAGGGCCGTGGTGGTGAACGCCTTGGTGGTGGATGCGCTGGCGAAGAGCGTCTGCGGGTCCACCGGCGGGCCGCCCGGACCCGTGACGCCCCAGCCGCGCGCGTACACCACCGAGTCGTCCTTGACGATGGCGAGGGCCAGCCCCGGGATCTTCCAGTCGCGCATGGCGGCGGCGACGTACTCGTCCATCCCCGCGAGCGGCTGGGCGGAGGCGGGCGCGGCGAACGCGAGGGCGCAGGCCAGGAGCGCGCGGAGAAGAAACGGCGATCTCACACAGAGGCACGGAGACACGGAGAGAATCACTGCTGGGCGGAGGCGCGAGCGATCACCGCTTCCCGCTCGCCCGCCTGCCACGCCTCGGACGCCGCCTGGTCGGTCATGCCGGCGATGCGGGCGAGGATCAGGAAGGGGAACATCGCGTGGCCGGGGCTCGTCCAGCGCGCCATCTTCACGAGCGACGGGAGGGAGCGCGCGCGCAGCTCGGCGAGGAGCGCGGAGTCGCGCGTAGCCGTGAGGGCCACGAGCGCGAAGACGCCCTTGTTGCGGTCGCTCCACGAGACGGAGTCCACGAGGCGCAGGAAGGGGGCGGAGGGGATGACGACGCCCGCCTCCGGGTGCTCCCGCGCCCAGCCGGCCAGGATGGCGAGCGCGCGCACGGCGTTGTTGCGCACGCCATCGTCGGGATCGTTGACGGCGTGGAGCAGGGCGGCGGCGACCGCTTTCCTGTCCGCGCCGTACGCGATGGCCTGGGCGGCGAGGGCGCGGTGCTCGGCGTCGGCGGAGGTGCGCAGCACGCTGTCCAGCAGCGGGAGGCGGCGCGCGGCGAAGCCGATGAACCGCTCCTGCACGGCGCGCATCGCGGAGTCGTGCGCCAGGGAGTAGCCGCGCGAATGGTCCTCGCCCGCGACGTCGCGGCGCACCGCGCTCATCAGCGCGCTCTCGAACGCCGCGCCCGCCGCCACGATCCCGGCGGGGAGCCGCGCGGCGCCGGTGGGGGTGGGGCGGTGGGCCGTGGGGGGCGTCGCTTCTTCGCGGATGCCGACGTAGAGCATGGTGCCGCCGTCTTCGCCGCAGCACACCTGCGCCACGTCCACCTCCGCCACGCCGGGGATGGCGCGAACGCGCGCGCGGATGGCGTTCGACGAGTCGG
>DASVSA010000402.1:0-8825 GCA_036388335.1 Longimicrobium sp.
CGGTGCGCGAAGGGCGGCCGATGGTGGTGAAGCAGGGCTTCGACCCTACCCGTCCGGACCTCCACGTCGGGCATGCTGTCTCATTACGCAAGCTTCGAGCGTTACAAGAGTTAGGGCACGACGTGGTGTTCGTGATGGGCGACTACACGGCCCTCATCGGCGACCCCACGGGGCGCAACGACCAGCGCCCGCCCCTGTCCGAGGAAGAGGTCCGCGAGAACGGCCTCACCTACGCCGAGCAGGTGCACCGCGTGCTGGACCCGGAGCGCACGCGCATCGAGTACAACTCGTCGTGGCTGCGCCCGCTGCGGCTCAAGGACCTGCTGGAGCTGACCGCCAAGTACACCGTGGCCAGGATGCTGGAGCGCGACGACTTCAGCAAGCGCTACAACGAGGGGCGGCCGATCTCGGTGGTGGAGTTCATGTACCCGCTCATGCAGGGGTACGACTCGGTGGTGCTGAAGGCCGACGTGGAGCTGGGCGGGTCGGACCAGAAGTTCAACCTGCTGGTGGCGCGCGACCTACAGGAGCGGTACGGCCAGGAAGCCCAGGTGTGCCTGCTGATGCCCCTGCTGAGGGGCACCGACGGGGTCCACAAGATGTCGAAGAGCTACGACAACTACGTGGGGCTCGCCGACGAGCCGGACCAGCAGTACGGGCGCACCCTTTCCATCCCGGACGCGCTGCTGGAGGAGTGGTGGCGGCTGGCGGCGGGGCTTCCCGCGGCGGAGCTGGAGGCGGCGCTGGAAGGGGTGAAGGCGAACCCCTACACCTCCAAGCGCGCCCTCGCCGCCCGCATCGTGGAGCTCTACCACGGGGCCGACGCGGCCCGCGCCGCCTCCGACCGGTTCGACCAGGTGTTCCGCCGCCGCGAGGTGCCCGACGACATCCCGGTGCACACGGTGTCGCCCGGCGACCCCGCGCTGGGCGCGCAGAACGGCGAGGTGCCCGTATCCAAGCTGCTGGTGCGCGTGGGGCTGGCGGCCTCCAACGCCGACGCGCAGCGCCAGATCGAGCAGGGAGCCGTGCAGGTGGACGGGGAGAAGGTTGCCGCGCGCGACGCCCGCGTGAAAGCGGTGGGAGAGCAGGTGCTCCAGAAGGGCAAGCGGCATTTCGCGCGTGTGGTGTGGGGCTGACGCTCCACACACCCAAATGGAAGCCACGAAGTGACTTGCGGGATATTGCCCGCACATTGTGGCGTGTTGTGTTAGGTGGTTCTTGTTCGTTTTCAGGTCACGATTGACGCCATTCTGATACTACGCTAATGTATCAGTAATGTCGTGCTAACCAAGACGGGTTGTGCCTTCGGCAGCGGGAGCCTCGGAGTGCGGCGGTCGATCATACGAACGTCCGCTCGAATCGAGACCCCCCTCTCCCGCCGACGAGGGATGCGCGAGTCCGCGCGGTCATCTGCCACTCTTCAACGGGAGGTGAGTTCACGTCGGGTCGGGTGGGACGAGCGGGCCGCGAGGACAATCCCGTCCATGCGGCCGGATCAGAAAACGATGAGGAGGATCAGTATGAGGAAGCTTCGTACGCGTAGCGCGACGATGCTCATCGCACTGGCGGGCTTGGCGGCCCTCTCGCCGGCCGTCGCGCGCGCCCAGGCACGCGGTGAGATCGCGGGCCAGGTTACCGCCGCCGAAAACGGCGGGGCGGTCAGCGGCGCCCAGGTGCGCATCGCGGGCACGGCGCGCCAGACGGTCACCGATGCGGGTGGCCGCTACCGGCTCACCGGCGTCGCCCCCGGCTCGTACACGCTCACGGTAAGCGTCATCGGCCGCGCGGCCGGCAACCGGAGCGTCACGGTCGCGGCCGGCGAGACCGCCACCGCCAACTTCTCCCTCACCGCTTCCGCCGTCGCCCTCGAGGGCGTGGTGGTGAACGCGGTCACCGGCCAGGCCCAGCGCCGGGTCGAGGTCGGCACCAACGTCGGCCAGATCAACGTCGCCGAGATCGAGAAGGGCCCCATCACCCAGGCCTCGGACCTCCTCCAGGGCCGCGTGACGGGTGTTACCCTGCAGGGTGCCTCGGGCACGGCCGGCAGCGGCCAGCGCATCCGCATCCGCGGCGCCAACAGCCTCTCGCTCTCCAACGACCCGCTCCTCTACATCGACGGCGTGCTCGCGGCCAGCAGCCGCGGCGGCATCACGCTGGGCGGGCAGGACTACTCGCGGTTCAACGACATCAACCCCGAGGACATCCAGAACATCGAGATCCTCAAGGGGCCGGCCGCCTCGGCCATCTACGGCACCGCGGCCGCCAACGGCGTGATCCTGGTGACGACGCGGCGCGGCCGCGCGGGCGCCACCGTGTGGCGCGGGTACGCGGAGGCGGGCACGCAGGAAGACCGCAACGAGTACCCGATCAACTACCTCGCGCTCGACGTGCTCCCGACCGCCACCGGGACCGAGAGTGAGTACTGCGGCGTGGGCGTCGCCGGCTGTACGCCGACCCAGATCGCTCGCCGCGCGCTCAATACGCGCAACAACATCGCCACCGCGCCGTACGCGGTGTGCCCCAACTACCTGGCGGCGCTCGCGGCCGGCACCACCGGCGCCTGCACGCAGGACCGGCTGCTGTCGTTCAACCAGTTCCGCGACCCCCGCACCTCGCCTTTCCAGGACGGGTCCATGGGGAAGGTCGGCCTCAGCGTGTCGGGCGGCACCGAGGGGCTCACCTACTACCTCTCGGGTGATCGCCAGACCGAGGCGGGCGTGATCCAGCCGAACAACCTGGAGCGCCTGAGCCTGCGCACCAACCTCACGGCCAACGTGGGGCGCCGCGCCAACGTGGCGGTGAACGCCGCCTACGTCACCAGCGAGACCGACCGCCTCTCGAGCGACAACAGCACGTTCAGCCCGCTGATCAACGCGGCGCTCGGGCCTGCGCGGTACCTCGAGGGGATGGAGTCGGACACGGTGGGCAACGCGGGCGCGCGCCCGGGCGCCCTGCTCGGCTACAATTACGCCGACCAGCGAAAGGTCACCGCCGACCAGAGCGTCGACCGCTTCATCATCGGGAGCACGCTGAACTTCCGCCCGTTCTCGTGGCTGGCCGTCAACGGCAACGCGGGGCTGGACTTCTTCTCGCGGTACGACCGCCAGACGATGAACCCGGCGGTACTCCCGCTCTCGGACACCTACCTGCGTGGCTTCCGCGACTCGTACCGCGCGGACAACTACCAGTGGACGAGCAACGCGTCCGGCGTGGCGACGGTGAACCTCACGGGCAACCTGGTCTCCACCTCCACGCTCGGCGGCAGCTTCCAGCGCAGCCTGTTCGAGCAGGTCAACTGCTTCGGCGCCGGCATCCCGGCCGGTACGCGCTCCTGCGGCGCGTCCACCAGCCTCTTCTTCGTTGACGAGGCGTATACGGACCAGCGCACGCTGGGCGGCTTCGCACGCCAGGAGTTCGCGCTCAACGACCGCTTCTTCGTCGCCGCCAGCATCCGCGCCGACAACAACAGCGGCCTGGTGTCGGGCCTCATCTACTACCCGTCGGCCAACGCGTCGTGGGTCCTGTCGGACGAGCCCTTCTTCCCCGAGCTCGGTTTCCTGAGCCAGCTGCGCCTGCGCGCCGCCGTCGGGCAGTCGGGCCAGCGCCCCGGGTTCGGCGAGGCGGAGACCTTCTTCGGCTCGCGCGTGGTGCAGAGCACCGCCGCCGAGACGCCGTCGCTGATCCTTACCCGCACGGGTAACCCGAACCTCAAGCCCGAGCGCACCACCGAGATCGAGGGTGGCTTCGACCTGGGTCTGCTCGAGGACCGCCTGTCGGCCGACTTCACGTACTTCACCCGCCGTTCCGAGGACGCGCTGATCTCGCGCAACCTGGCGCCGTCGGCCGGCCTCACGGGCTCGGTGTTCGAGAACCTGGGCTCCGTCCGCAACTGGGGCTCGGAGCTGGGCATCAACGCGCTGATCCTGAACCGAGACAACTTCCGCTTCAACGCCCGCCTCTCGGCCACCGTTCTCCGCAACGAGATCGAGGAGCTGGGTGAGGGCATCGCGCCGATCAGCTTCAACCGCGGCGCGCAGGTGCACCGCGAGGGCTTCTCGGCCGGCGGCTTCTTCGCCACGCCGCTCACGTACAACGACGCCAACGGCGACGGCCGGCTGTCGCGCAGCGAGGTGAAGGTCGACTCGTCGCGCTTCCTGGTGGTTCCGAACCTGAAGGATCCGAACAAGCGCGACACGCTCAACGTGACGTACCTCGGGTCGGCGCTGCCCACGAACACGCAGGGCCTGTCGGGCGAGCTGACGCTGTTCAAGAACTTCACGATCTCGACGCTGTTCGAGCGCCGCGCGGGCAACAAGCAGCTGAACTACACCACGTTCTTCCGCTGCCGCCAGCAGGGCCAGACGAGCGCCACCTTCAGCCAGTGCTCGGCGCTCGCCAACCCGAACGCCACGCTGGAGGAGCAGGCCGCCTACATCGGCGCGCAGTTCCCCGAGTTCGGCGCCACTCCGTTCGGCTACGTCGAGGACGCTGACTTCATCAAGTGGCGCGAGCTCTCCGTGCGCTTCGGCGTGCCGGAGTCGCTGGTGGGCCGCTTCCCGCTCCTGAAGGGCGCCGCCCTGTCGGTGTCGGGGCGCAACCTGAAGACGTGGACGGACTACACGGGCCTCGATCCGGAGATCAACGAGACGGGCGGCACCGGCGGCGCCGCCACCGGCGGCTTCACGCAGGGCGAGTTCAACACCGTGCCGCCGGTCCGGCTGATCAACGTGCGCTTCGACTTCAACTTCTGAGGCTAGCCCATGACGTTATACCAGTACCTCAAGCGGAAGGGGCTTCGGCCCCTTCCCGGGATCTTCTTCGCCGCTGCCCTGGCGCTCCCGCTCAGCGGGTGCATGGACACCGATGAGCTCGTGGCCGTCGAGGACCCGGAGCAGCTTCGACCGGAAGACCTCAACAACATCGGCGCCGTGCCGGCGCTGGTGAACGGCGCGCTCCGCCAGTTCGTGGGCGGCTACGTGGGCCTGAACGACGACGCGTTCCTCTCCGCGTCGGCGGTGATCACGGACGAGACCTACTACGGTGACTCGTTCACCACCCGCGAGGCGGCGGACAAGCGCACCCTGCAGGCGCCGGTGCTCACGAACATCACCGACCTGGCGTTCGGCCGGCTGCAGCAGTCGCGTTTCAACGCGCGCCGGGCGTTCGCGGTGGTGGAGCAGTTCACCACCAACCAGACCGCCTCGGCGGACTCGCTGGCGCGCGCCCAGCTGCGCAACATCGAGGGGCTCGTCTACGTCACGCTGAGCGAGGGGTGGTGCGGCGCGGTGCCGTTCAGCCGCCTCCCTGACGTGGGCGCGATCGACCCCACCGCGGTGGACGAGGGCACGCCCCTCACCACCGCGCAGATGAACGACACGGCAGTGGTGCGCTTCAACCAGGCGCTCACCTTCGCCCCGACGTTCGCGGCCACCGCCGGCCCGACTTCGGCGACGGCGCTGCCGCGCCGCCTCGCCTCCATCGGGAAGGCGCGCGCGCTGCTCAACCTCGGGAAGTACGCCGAGGCGGCCGCCGCGGTGCCGGCGTCCGTGGTTCCGACGACGTTCGTGTTCCGCCTGGAGCAGTCGTCCAACAGCAGCACGCAGTACAACTCGGTGTTCTCGCTCCAGGGCAACGGGCGCTACGGCGTGTCGAACCTGGAGGGCGGGGCCTCCCGCGCGGACACCATTGCGCCGCAGCTCACGGCCGCGGGCGCCGAGGGGCTTCCGTTCCGCGGGCTCAACGACCCGCGGGTGCCCTGGCAGGGCCGCCCGGTGACGGGCAACTCCTGCTTCTCGGCGGTTTTCTGCTGGGTGAACCTGAACTATCCGACGAACGACTCCGATGTGCCGCTCGCCTCGGGTGTGGAGGCTCGCCTCATCGAGGCCGAGGCGCAGCTGTTCGCGGGTGACGCGGCGGGGATGATGGCCACGCTCAACGCGCTGCGTGCCAACGCGGCCGCGCTGATCACGGTGCTCTACCCGGACCAGCGCCGCGCCTTCGGGACGGTGGTGCCCACCGCGCCGGTGGAGCTCGCTCCGCTCACCGATCCGGGCACTGCCGCGGGCCGCCGCGACCTCCTGTTCCAGGAGCGCGCGCTGTGGCTGTACCAGACCGGCCACCGCCAGGGCGATCTGCGCCGCCTCATCCGCCAGTACGGGCGGAACCAGAGCGAGGTGTTCCCGAGCGGGACTCACTTCCGCGGCGGGTCGTACGGCGCCGACGTGGCGTACCCGGTGCCGTTCGACGAGGGCAACAACACGCTGTACGATCCGAAAACTTGCGTGACCACCCAGGCCTGAGCCTGAGCCGCAGAGCGACGGACGTGTGAGAAACGGCAGGGGCACCGGAGGATCGGTGCCCCTGTCGTGCGCCGGTAGGCGGGGCGCGAACCGAAGCGCTCTCTGTGCCTCCGTGCCTCTGCGTGGGATTGCCGTTCACTTCCGGCAGAAAGTACGTAGCTTCTCCGTTATAGGTACGCCAGCGCGGCGAGACCTTCCCCCGTTTTCCGCTGACGAGTGTGGTGAGGATGCAGGGTTCCGCTCCCGTGCTGATCGGCCTGGGCGCCAACGAGGGAGACCCCGCCGCGCAGCTGGCGGAGGCGGTCGCCGCCCTCGCGCGGGTCCTTGTCGTCGAGCGGATCTCGTCCGTGTACCGGACGGCGCCCGTGGGCTTCGCGGACCAGCCGGATTTCCTGAACCTGGTGGTGGCGGGCAGCACCCGCCGCTCGCCGGCCGGGGTGCTCGGGCGCCTGCAGGTGATCGAGCGCCGGATGGGACGCGTACGGACGTTCCGCAACGGGCCGCGCCCGATCGACCTGGACCTGCTCTCCCACGGCGACACGGTGATGGACACGCCCCGCCTGGTCCTTCCCCATCCGGGGATCGCCACGAGGGGGTTCGTTCTCCACCCGCTGGCGGAGGTCGCGCCCGGCTGGCGGCACCCCGTCACCGGCCTCACCGCGCCGGAGATGCTCGCGTGCGCGGGCGGCCTGGAGCGCGTGGAGCGGCTGGGTCCGCCGCAGGGTGCGCCGGGCGCCGAATTGCTTGCTTCCATGCGCGTTTTGCGCTAACTCTCAGAGGTGGGTAGGCGCGCACCGGGGGAGCGCGCGGGCGCCGGCTGTTTGCCACGCCCAACCCGGCCGCGGCACCCTCTTCCCCCCGTTCCCCAGCCCGGAGTGCCGTCATGCGGTACACCAGCTCTCTTCTCCCGATCTTCGTAGCCGCCGCACTCGCGGCACCCTCCTCCCTGCGGGCCCAATCGGTAGAGGGGCGCGTGCTGGACCCCGCCACGCAACGCCCCATCGCGGAGGCCACGGTCGCGGTTCTCACCGAGTCTGGCCGCGTGGTGGCGCAGACCGTCGGCGACACGGCGGGCAACTTCGTGGTGGCGCTGCGCGGGCCCGGTGAGTACCGCCTCCGCGCGGACCGGCTCGGGTACCGCCGCGTGACCAGCCAGGGCTTCACGGTAGGCCCGCGCGAAGCCCTCAAGGTGGATCTCCACCTCTCCGCGGGCGCCGTGGAGCTCGCCCCGCTCGTCATCACCAGCCGCCCGGAGCCACCGCGCGTGCTCTCGCTGGAGCGGTCCGGCTTCTACGAGCGCGAGCGGATCTCACCGGGCGTCTTCCTCCGGCGCGAGGACGTGAACCGCAGCCGCGGGATGCGCATGTCGGACGTGCTCGCTACGATCCCTGGGGTGCGCAGGGCGACCGTCCAGGGGCGGGCGGCGATCTCGCTCGGCCGGTCCTCGATGGGAGCGCGGGTGTGCGCGCCGTCCGTCTTCATCGATGGGCAGCCGCTCGTCCGGCCCGAGTCCATCGACGACATCGTCCACGTGGGCGCCATCGAGGCCCTGGAGGTGTACCGCGGGCCCAGCCAGACCCCCGCGCGCTTCGCAGGCGGCGAGTCGGGGTGCGGGGTGGTGGTGATCTGGACGCAGCAGAAGGTTTGAGGGCGGAAGTGCCGAGTCCTCAGTCCTGAGCAACAGCAGTTTAGGACTCAGGACTCTGCCAGGCTACGGCTGGCACCACGCAGTGCCCTGTAGGCATCGTCTATCTCCGCGCACCAGCGCCGCGGCCCCAGCCCGCGAAGGCGGTCTTCGCGCAGTTCCAGCGGCGATTTTGATCGCTCCTGGGCCGTGCGGCGGGGGCGCGGGCCGCCGAGTCGAAGGTCGTGTCATCTCTCTCTTTGAGCGGCGCGCTGCGCTCGATCCCTCGTTCCGTGGGCCATACGATGAAGCTCCGATCCATTCTCGCGCTCCTGTGCGCGCTGCCGGCGGCGCTCGAGGCGCAGTCGATCCATGGGCGCGTGCTGGATGCGGCTTCTGGCGAGGCCGTGCCGGAGGCGACCGTGCAGGTGACGGGTGCGGACCGGCAGGCGGTGCGGACGCGCGCGCGGGCGGACGGCGGGTTCACGCTGCCGCTCAAGGGCCCGGGGACGTACCGGGTGCGGGTGGAGCGCACCGGGTATGCGCCGGCGACCTCGCAGGAGGTGGAGATCGCGGCGGGCGAGGCGGTGCAGGTGGAGATGCGCATCTCCGCGCAGCCGCTCACCCTGGCGCCGCTCACGGTGGTGGGGCGGCAGGCGCCCCGCCGCATCGCGTCGCTGGAGCCGACCGGCTTCTACAACCGCGAGGCACGCGGGCACGGCCGCTTCCTCAAGCGCGAAGACCTGGAGCGCCGCCGGGGGAACCGGCTCGTCAACATCCTGGACGAGGTGCCGGGGGTGCGCCTGTACCGCGACCGCCGCGGCAACGAGTATGTCACCTTCGACCGCGCCCAGGCCAGCGGTGCCCTCTCGCGGGCGCAGCGCGGCGAGGCGGATCTCTGC
>DASVSA010000403.1:0-13283 GCA_036388335.1 Longimicrobium sp.
GCGTGGCCGTCATCAACACCATGTTCGTGCTCTACACCACGCTGGGGCACGTCGCCTTCCGCGCGATCCCCTGGCTGGCGGACCCCGCGCTGGCGGCGGCGGACCGGGCGCTCTTCCTGGGCGCCACCTCGCCCGCGGAGCTCCTCCAGCACGTGGGCGGCGGGTGGGTGGAGGCGCTCTCGTTCTTCTACGGCGCGTTCATCCCCTACCTGTACATGACCGTGCTGCTGGGGCTGGTGGGTCGCCCGGCGCGGGAGCGCGACGAGTTCGTCACCGGCTTCGTCTTCCTCTACGCGGTCTCGTTCTTGGGGTACCTGTTCGTGCCGGCGCGCGGCCCCGTGGTGCAGCTGGCGGCGGAGCTGGTGCCGCTGTCGCCCGGCGGCTTCTTCCACGAGGCCGTGCTGCGCTCCATCGAGGGCTTCGGCGGGCCGCACGGCGCGTTCCCCAGCCTTCACCTGGGCGCTTCGTGCTACGCGGCGCTCTTCGATCTCACCCACCGCAACCGCCTGCGCGGGCTGATCTACGTCCCCCTGGTGATGGGGATCGCCGCGGCCACGCTGGTGCTGCGCTACCACTACCTGGTGGACCTGTTCGCGGGCGTGGCGCTGGCCTGGGGCGCGCTGCGCGCGTCGGCGGCGGTGTGGGGATCGACTGAGCGGCGGACGCGCCTGCGCGGGGCCGGGTGGGCCTACCGCGGAGTGCGCGCGGCGTGGGCGGCGTCGCTGGGCGCCTTCTTCCGCCGCGTGGACGTGCAGGGGCAGGACAACGTCCCCGCTGTGGGGCCCACGCTGCTGGTGGCGAACCACTCCAACGCGTTCGTGGACGGGCTCCTGGTGCTCACCCGCCTGCCACGCCCGGTGAGCCTCACCGCCAAGAGCACGCTACGCAAGAACCCGCTCCTCCGCCCGCTGATCGCCGCCATGCGCGTGGTGGAGCTCCACCGCGCCCAGGACGAAGGTGCCGACACCTCGCGCAACGTGGACGCGCTGGCCGAATGCAGGCGGCGGCTGGCATCTGGGGGCGCCGTGTGCATCTTCCCCGAGGGGATCAGCCACTCCGACGCGGCGCTGCGGCCCTTCAAGACCGGCGCGGCGCGTGTGGCGCTGGACTACGTGGCGGAGCACGGCTCGCTCGCGGTGGTCCCCGTGGGCATCTACTACGACGCAAAGGAGCGCTTCCGCTCGTCCGCGGCGCTGGTGTTCGGGGAGCCGTTCGATGCGGCGGCGTGGCGCGCCGCGCACCCGGACGCGCACCCGCGCGCGCTCACTGAAGAGATGGAGACGCGCATCCGCGCGCTCACGGCCAACTTCGCGAGCGAGGAGGAGGCGGGGCTGGTGGGCCGCGCCACGGAGCTGCTGGAGGTGGCGAGCGCTCCCACGCCGGCCATCCACCGCGACGAGCCGGCGGACGTGGCCACCCGCATCCGCACGGTTCACCGGCTGCAGGCGGGGCGCGCCTGGCTTTCCACGAAGCGCGGGGCGGAGCTGGCCGCGCTGGAGGCGTCGGTGGACGGCTTCTTCCGCAAGCTGCGCCGGCTGGGGATCTCCGCGCGCGAGCTCTTCCTGCCGATGGGCCCGGCGCGCGCCGCGTTCTTCGTGGTGCGCGAGATGGAGACGCTGCTCGTGGGCGCTCCGCTGGCGCTGTGGGGGGCGATCAACCACGCGCTCCCCTACGCCATCCTGCGCAAGCTGGTGGGGAAGATGTCCACCGACCGCGACCACTTCGCGTCCAACGCCGTCTTCCTGGCGCTCCCCGTGGTCCCGCTCTGCTACCTGCTGCAGACGGGCGTCGTGGCCGCGCTGGCGGGAGTGTGGATGGCGGTCCTTTACGCGCTGTCGCTCCCTCTGGGCGCGGCGGTGGCGCTCCTCTACCGCGACCGTGCGGGCGGGGTCTGGCAGCGCGTGTTCACCTTCCTGCTCTTCCTGCGCCGCCCTTCGTACCAGCGCGCGCTGGTGGGCGAGGCCCGGGAGATCACCGGCCGGATGCAGCGCCTCGCGGAGGAGCTCGAGGTCTCACACGGAGGCACAGAGACACAGAGGAGTGGAGAATGAGGGATAAGTTCGTGCTGGAGTTCGCCGATCCGGCGGCGGGCGAGTCAGCCGTCGCGGGTGGCAAGGGGGCGAGCCTCGCGCGCCTCACGCAGGGCGGCTTTCCCGTGCCGGGCGGGGTGGTGGTGGCGGCGCCCGCCTACCGCGCGTTCGTGGAGGGGGCGACGGAGGCACATCCGCTGATCGCGGCGCTCGATTTCGGGAGCGATGCGGCGCTTCACGCCGGGTGCGCGGCGGTGCGCGCGGCCCTCGTTGCGCACCCGCTCCCGGCGGCGCTGGAGAGCGAGCTGCGGGCGCGGCTGCCGGCATTGCTGATGAGCGGACCGGTCTCGGTGCGATCGTCCGCGACCCTCGAAGACAGCGCGGGGGCGGCGTTCGCGGGGCAACACGACACGTATCTCAACGTGCCAGGTGTGGACGAGGTGGTGGATGCGCTCCGCCGCTGCTACGCGTCGCTCTGGGAGGACCGGGCCGTGCGCTACCGCCAGCAGCGCGGCATCGCGCCGGACGCGGCGGACATGGCCGTCGTCATCCAGACGATGGTGCAGAGCGAGGTGGCGGGCGTCGCCTTCTCGCTCCACCCCGTCACGGGCGACCTGGGGCAGATCGTCGTCAACGCCGCGTACGGGCTGGGCGAGACGGTGGTCTCAGGCGAGGGCGGGGTGGACCAGTGGGTCATCGCCAAGAAGGACGGCGCGATCGTGGAGCGCACGATCGCGGAGAAGACTCACGCCATCGTGGGCACCCCCACCGGCACGGCGCACGTGGAGGTGCCGGAGGCGCGGCGCCTGGCCCCCGCGCTGACGGACGCCGAGCTGGCCGGGCTCCGCGACCTGATGCTGCGGGTGGAGCGCTTCTACGCCTTCCCGCAGGACGTGGAGTGGGCCACGGCCGGGGACAAGCTCTACCTCCTCCAGTCGCGTCCCGTCACCCGCTTCCCGGCACGGTGGACGCGCGACGAGTCCGCCGAGCGCTTCCCCAGCCCCGTGACGCCGCTGACGTGGGACTTCACGACCCCGGGCTTCCACGAGTCGCTGGCGCACTCGCTGGAGCTGATGGGCTTTCCGCCCTACGAGGGCACCTGGTTCGAGCGCTTCGACGGCTTCATCTACGGCAACCAGACGGCCGTGCAGCTCTTCACGGCGGGGCAGCAGGTGAGCTTCGGCAGCATCGACGAGCTGGCCGGGATGCGGCAGACGCTCATCGACCACTACCGCTGGGTGCAGGAGCTTCCCGTGTCGTGGGCGCGCGACCTGGACCGCTACCTGCTGGCGCTGGGGCGGCTGGGCTCGGCCCCGCTGGACCGCTTCAGCGAGGAGGAGCTGTGGCGGCACATCCTGGCGGTGGACGCGCTGGGGCGCGAGTACTTCCTCCCCAACATCGCCATCTCCATCACGCACGGGATCCTCCACCGCACCCTGTTCCGCATGCTGGGGATGCTGGTGGGGCCCGAGCGCGCGCCGGTGCTGTACGACGGGCTCACCTCCTTCTGCGACACCAAGACCAACCTGGTCAACGCGGACCTGTACCGCCTCCAGCGGATGATCCGCGCCGATCCCGCGCTCGCTGAGCTGCTGGCCGGCACGGACCGGCGGCGGATCTGGGACGAGGGGATGCTTGCGCGCTTCCCCCGCTTCGCCGCCGCGTTCGGGCGCTTCCTGGAGAACCACGGCCACCGCGAGGTGGAGTTCGACGCCTACCACCCCACCTGGGCCGGCCAGCCCTGGACGGTGCTGGAGAACCTGCGCCTGATGGCCGCCCGCGAGGACGAGCACGACCCCGGCGCGCGCGAGAGCGACCTGCGCGCGCGCCAGTCGCAAGCCGAGCGCGAGCTGCTGGCCGAGGTCCCCGAGGGGCTGCGGAACTTCGCGGCCGAGCTGCTGCGCCTCACCCGCGCCTACACGGGCCTCGACGACCTGGAGCACTACCAGACCACGCGCCTCACCATCCCCTTCCGCGCCGCGGTGGTGGCGCTGGGCGAGCGCCTGGTGCGGCGCGGCGTTCTGGCGGAGCCGGAGGACGTCTTCTTCCTCCGCCGCGCCACGCTCCAAAGCCTCGTGGAAGGCACCGCCCGCGACGCCGACGCCGCCACGGAAGCGCGGGAGAACCGCGCCGCCTACGAGGCCCAGCTCCGCACCGCCCCGCCGCGCGTGTACGGCGAGGAATCCGCCCCCCCGCCCGAGGGCGCCCTGCGTGGCCTCCCCGGCTCGCCCGGCAGCGCCGAGGGCCCGGTGTGCCGCGTGCACAGCGTGGAGGACTTCGCGCGCTTCACCCCCGGCTCGGTGCTGGTGGCGCGCACCACCAACCCGGCCTGGACCCCCCTCTTCTACTCCGCCTGCGCCGTCATCACCGAGAGCGGCGGCCCCCTCTCCCACGGCGCCGTCACCGCCCGCGAAGTCGGCATCCCCGCCATCATGGCCGTCCACGGCGCCCTCAGCGCCCTCCGCGACGGCGAGATCGTGCGCGTGAACGGCACACAGGGCGTGGTCGCACGGGCATGACAACTGCCCTCACACAGAGACACAGAGGCACGGAGATGAGCTCTCCTCTGTGCCTCTGTGTCTCTGTGTGAGCCCCTTTTTTCGGAAACCAGGACCATGTCCTCCTACGACAATCCCCCGCTCATATACCCGCCGCGGGAGAGCCGGGCGCAAACGCTGGCGCTGCGCGTGGTGCAGGTGGGGGCGGTGGCGGTGGTGCTGGTGGCGGCCACGTACCGCGTCTTCGAGCTGGACCGGTTCTTCGTGCCCAAGGAGCTGGTGCTGCACCTGACGGCGCTCCTGGCCGGGATCCTGTGCCTGGGGGCCGCGCGCAGGTTCGCGCTGGGGCGGGTGGACCTGCTGCTGGCGGGGTACCTGGCGCTGGGGGCCGTCTCCGCGGCGGCGGCGCAGAACCCGTGGGCGGGGATGAGGGCGCTGGGGGTGAGCGCGTCGGGGATCGTGGTGTTCTGGGTGGCGAGGTCGCTGGGGCGTGCGGGGCTCGCGCGCTCCGTGCTGGTGGCGGTGGGGATCGCCGTGACGCTGGGGGCGCTCACCTCGCTCGCGCAGACGTACGGGGTGCGGCTGGACGTGTTCAGCATCAACCGCGCGCCCGGCGGCACGCTGGGGAACCGCAACTTCGTGGCTCACCTCTGCGCCTTCGGGCTCCCGATCCTGGCGCTGTGCGCGCTGAGGGCGTGGCGCGGGCCGGGGCTGGTGCTGGGGGCGGTGGGGTTCGCGGCGCTGGCGGCGGTGCTCGTGCTCACCCGCTCGCGCGCGGCGTGGCTGGGGGTCATCGCCGCGCTGGCGGTGCTGGTGCTCGGCTGGCTCATCGTGCGCCCCGTGCGGCGCGACGGGCGAAGCTGGATGCGGCTGGTGATCCTCCTCCTCTTCGCGGGCGGGGGCGTGGCGGCGGCTCTCATCGTCCCCAACAAGCTGCGCTGGAACAGCGAGAACCCGTACACCGAGACGGCGCGCGGCGTCGTCAACTACCAGGAGGGGAGCGGGCGGGGGCGGCTGCTGCAGTACGGCAACACTCTGCGCATGACGGCGGAGAACCCCGTGCTTGGCGTGGGCCCCGGCAACTGGCCCGTCGCGTACCCCGGCTACGCCAAGCGCCGCGACCCGTCGATGGACCCGCGCGAGGGGGGGATGACCTCCAACCCCTGGCCCAGCAGCGACTGGGTGGCGCTGATCGCGGAGCGCGGGATCCCCGCCTTCATCCTGCTGGCGCTGGCGATGGCGGGGCTCGCCGGCACGGCCTGGAAGCGGATGCGCACCGCCCGCGACGCCGACGAGGGCCTGGTCGCCCTGGCGCTGGCCTCCACCCTGGTGGCGACGCTGGTGGTGGGCGCCTTCGATGCCGTCCTCCTCCTCCCGCTCCCCTCGCTCCTGATCTGGGCCTCGCTCGGCGCGCTGGCGGCGGGCGAGGAGGGTCGCTGGTCCCCCGAGATCGGCGGGGGCGGGCGGGCGCTGGGGATGATGGCGCTGCTGGCGGTGCTCGGCGCCTTCACGGCCAGGAGCGCGGCCCAGATCGGCGCGATGCACCTGGTCTCGACCCAGTCTTCCAACCGCGCGCTGGAGCAGGCCTCGCGCCTGGACCCGGGGAGCTACCGCATCCACCTGCGCCTCGCCCGCGCCTACCGGGGCCGCGCCTCCCGCGACCGGCGCTGCGAGCACGCCGAAGCGGCCCACGCGCTCTTCCCCCGCGCCGAAGCCGCCGCCGCCCTGGCCCGGCGCTGCGACTGAGAAGTTCTCTCCGTGTCTCTGTGGCTCTGTGTGAGATTGCCGTTTCCGTACGGCACTCCCACATTGCGGAGATCCCCCGAACGCACCCGATCTCCCGAGCGCCATGCCGTCCGATCCGCAGAACCTGACCCGCCGCGGCTTCACGATGGCCGCGGCCACCGCGGCCCTTGCCGCGTGCGCGGGTGGCCAGCCCGAGCCGGTAGCCGCCCCGTCCGGCACGCCGGCCACCACGGGTGCCGCGCCCGTCGCGCCCTCCGCCCCGCCGCAGCGGCAGAACGAGCAGCAGCGCGATCCCATGGCCGAGGAGCTGATGGAGGTGCTGCGCGTGAAGTACCGCGACCGGCTGACCTCGGAGCAATGGGAGGAGGTGAGAAAGGGGATCGAGGGGAACCTCAACGGCGCGAAGGCGCTGCGCCGCTTCCAGCTTCCCATCGCCACCGAGCCGTCCACCGTGTTCCGTGCCTACCGCGGAGGCTCGCGATGATCCCCGCCGAGACGCTCTACCTGCCGCTGACGGAGCTCGCCGCGCGGGTGCGCGCGCGGCGGCTGGACCCGGTGGATCTGGCCGAGCTCGCGCTTCAGCGCCTGGAGACGCTGGGGCCGCGGCTCGGCGCCGTGGTCACCCTCACGCGCGAGCGGGCGCTGGCCGAGGCGCGCGCCGCCCGCACCGAGATCGCGGCGGGGCGCTACCGGGGGCCGCTGCACGGCATCCCCTACGGCGCCAAGGACCTGATCGCGGCGGCCGGGTATCCCACCACCTGGGGCGCGCAGCCGTACCGCGAGCAGAGCTTCGCCGAAGACGCCACCGTGGTGGCGCGCCTCAAGGCCGCGGGCGCGGTGCTGGTGGCCAAGCTGGCGTCCGTGGAGCTGGCGGGCGGGATGGGATACGAGCAGGCCAACGCATCCTTCACCGGCCCCGGCCGCACGCCGTGGAACCCGGAGTTCTGGAGCGGCGGCTCGTCCAGCGGGCCGGGCGCGGCGGTGGCGGCGGGGCTCGTGCCCTTCGCCATCGGCTCGGAGACGTGGGGCTCCATCGTCACCCCCGCGGCCTTCTGCGGCATCACCGGGCTGCGCCCCACCTACGGACGGGTGAGCCGCGCGGGCGCCATGGCGCTGTCGTGGACGATGGACAAGATCGGCCCCATGTGCCGCACCGCGGAGGACGCGGGGGTCATCCTGCAGGCCATCGCCGGGCCCGACCCGCGCGACGACGCCTCGGCCGACCGCCCGTACCGCCATGCGGCCACGCCCGCGCGCCCGGCCCGCCGCCCGCGCATCGGCGTGCTCAAGGGGCTGGCGGAGGGCTCGCAGCCGGAGGTGCGGCGCAACTTCGAGGCGTCGGTGCAGCGCATGGCCGAGTTCGCGGACGTGGTGCGCGACGTCACCCTCCCTCAGTTCCCGTACGGCGCCGCCGCTTCCCTGATCATCGAGGCGGAGGCGGCCAGCATCTTCGAGGAGCTGGTGGAGAGCGGGCGCGTGCACGAGCTCACGGCCCCCGAAGACCGCATCGGCGGCTACCCGGGCCAGGTGGTCTTCGCCAAGGACTACCTGCGCGCCCTGCGCATCCGCACCCCCGCCGCCGAGGCGATGGACCGCTTCTTCGCCGAGACGGGCTTCGACGCGGTGGCCCACCCCACGCGCGGCACCGTCTCCTACCCCGTGGGGAAGAAGTTCAGCGAGGCGTACACGGACGCCCCTGGCGGCGGCGAGCCCATCTCGGCCGCGTCCAACCTGCTGGGCCTCCCGGGCATCGCCATCCCCAACGGCTTCGGCCGCGACAACCTCCCCACCTCCCTGTCGCTCACCGGCCGCGCCTGGGACGAGGCGAAGGTGATCGCCCTGGCCGCGCAGTACCAGCGCCGGACGGACTGGCACACGCGCCAGCCGGCGGGCTTCTGATGGGGATGAACAGGTACGGCCCGCGCACGCGGAGCGCCATCGTCATCGGCATCGGGATGGGTGGATTCGTGGACGGCATCGTCCTCCACCAGATCCTCCAGTGGCACAACATGGGCTCGGCCGTGCTCCCGCCGGACACCATGGAGGCCATGAAGCGCAACATGCTGTGGGACGGCCTCTTCCACGCCGGCACCTGGGTGCTGACGATGGTCGGCATCCTGATGCTCTGGGCGCACGCGCGCCGCGGCCACCCTCTCCCCGGCCCGCGCGCGCTCACCGGTCAGATGTTGATGGGCTGGGGCATTTTCAACCTGGTGGAGGGCGCGATCGACCATCACCTCCTCGAACTCCACCACGTCCGCGACGTGCCGGTGCACGTCCCGCTCTACGACTGGGTCTTCCTGGCCGTGCTGGGCGCTGGGATGATCCTGGTGGGCTGGCTGATGTCGCGCCCGCGCCGCGACCCGCTCCTGCGCCGCTGACTCTGTGTCTCTGTGCGAGCCCGTACGCTGTCCTCCACGGATGACACGCCCTCAGCGGCGGAAAACCGGCCCGGAACGTAAGTCATTTCGGCATATCCAGATGCATTTCTGGCCCGCCCGGGTACGCCCGATGCGATGCCGATGGAGCAGCAGACCGTCCCCTTCCTCCGCAGCAACCCGTTCGGGAGATCCCATGAAGACCCAAGCACGCGCCTTCCGCCGCGCTGCCCTCGTGCTGGCCGGCATCGTACTGGTGTCGGGCGGATGCGCCAAGCAGGTGACCCGCCTGAGCCCGGACCAGCAGATCGACCTTTCCGGCCGCTGGAACGACGTGGACAGCCGCCAGGCCGCCGACGCCATCATCCGCGAGACCTTCGCCGAGCGCGAGAGCTGGGCGCTGGAGTACGCGCGATCGCACGGCGGGCGCCGCCCCACCATCATCGTGGGCTCGGTGCGCAACCGCAGCATGGAGCACATCCCCGTCAACGCCTTCGTGCGCGACCTGGAGCGGGCTTACCTGGGGAGCGGCCAGGTGCAGGTGGTGGCCAGCGCCGATGAGCGCGGCGAGGTGCGCGCCGAGCGCGAGGACCAGCAGCAGAACGCCGCCGCCGACACCCGCGCGCGCATGGGCATCGAGCGCGGCGCCAACTACATGCTGCAGGGCGACATCGAGTCCGTGGAAGACCGCGAGGGCAGGCGCCGCGTGGTGCTCTACCAGATCGACATGACGCTGGTCAACCTGGAGACCAACGCCAAGGAGTGGACCGGCCAGCACAAGATCAAGAAGTACGTGGAGCGCCCGCGCTTCGGCCTGTAAGGGAAGTGCGCTGCTTCTCCTCTGTGTCTCCGTGTCTCTGTGTGAGCCCCGTTCGCAGGAGTATCCCGATGAAACAGAAGCTCATGGCGCTGGCGCTGCTCGCGGCGGCAGCCGCGTGCGGGCCGCGCATGCAGCCGGTCCGAGCCATCCAGCCCAACGGCGCCATCGTCCCCTCGCGGAGCGACGAGGTGGTGGCGCGCGCGCGTGACGCCGGCGAGTCGGAGCGCGAGCGGCTGGCCGGCGAGCGGCGGCAGAACGAGGCAGCGGCCCTCGCGGCCTGCACCCCCGCGGTGTGCGACGCGGTCGCGCGCGGCGAGCTGGCGCTGGGGATGACGCGGGCGCAGGTGCTCGCCGCCACCCGCAGCGGCGCCGGCGCGTGGGAAGAGCGCGGCGGCGGGCGCACCACCACCCTGGCCGCGCGCGACGAGGCCCGCCCCCCGGCGGACCGGGTGGCGCCCGTGGCGTACGTGACGCTGGAAGACGGGCGCGTACGCTCCTTTGCGTACCAGGAGCCGGAGGGCGTGCGCCGGGTGGTCACCCCGGCGGACGCCTCGCCGGCCGGCAGGTCGCGGGCCCGGGCCGCCTCCCTGCTGCGCGAGGGCGACGACTTCGCCGCGCGCGGCGACTTCCGGGCGGCGCTCGACCGCTACGACCGCGCGGACGTCATCGACGCCAACAACCCCGAGACGACGCTGAGGATCGCGCGGGCGCTGGACAAGCAGCTTCGCCCCTACGAGGCCGCCATCCGCTACCGCCTCTTCCTCCACCAGCTGGAGCTGGAGCGGATCAACGCCTACGGCCAGGCGTACGCGCACCTCTACGCCGCCGCCGCCGAGGCGCGCGACCGCATCGTCGTGCTGGAGCGCCGCGGACGATGAGAACCCTCGGCGCGGCCGTACTCGCCCTGGCGCTCGCCGGGTGCGCCGGGGGGGCGCGCTATCCCGCGCGCCCTGCCCCGGAGGCGCTCCCCGATCACTCGCCCCTGCTCAGCGAGACGCTGGGGCTCACCGACGCGTGGCTGCGCCACTACCTGATGGCGGGGCAGCCCGACTCCGCGCTGCACCTGCTGGACGAGCGGCGGCTGGGGCCGCGCGACGAGCTGCTCCGGCAGCTGCAGCGCGGCGTGGTCCTTCACCACGCCGGGCGGTGGGACGAGAGCAACTCCGCCTTCGCGTGGGCCGAGGAAGAGGCGGAGCGCCGCTACACCCGCTCCGTCACGCGCACGGCGGGGATGGTGCTGGTGAACGACGCGCTTGCG
Organism: Longimicrobium sp.; assembly: GCA_036388335.1. Taxonomy (GTDB): domain Bacteria; phylum Gemmatimonadota; class Gemmatimonadetes; order Longimicrobiales; family Longimicrobiaceae; genus Longimicrobium. The sequence continues at coordinate 10,731 of DASVSA010000403.1, forward strand.
GCGTACACCCCGCCGCCGGCCGAGATGGCCATGATCCCGTACTACCGCATGCTCAACTACGCGGCGCTCGGGGCCGGCGACGGCGCGCTGGTGGAGGCGCGCAAGGCCAACGCGTACCTGGAGCGCGTGCGGCGCGGGAGCGGCGAGCCGTGCGTGGGGGAAGCCTTCGTGCAGTACCTCACCGGGCTGATGTACGCCGGGGCGGGGGAGCGGCGCGACGCGCTGGTGTCCTACCGCCAGGCCGAGCGCGGCTACGACGCCTGCGCCCTGGATGCGGCCGCTCCACCCGCCGCCCTGGGTGTGGACCTGTACCGCGCCGCGCGCGCGGCCGGCGTGCGCGAGGTGGCCGATTCGGCCGCCGCGCGCTACCGGGTGGCCGGTCCCGCGCTGGAGGACGGCGGCGGCGACGGTGAGCTGGTGGTGCTGGTGGAGGAGGGATGGGTGGCCCACCGCGCCGCGGCCGACATCCACGTCCCCATCCCGCCCGAGGAGGTGGAGGGGCTGCAGAGCGGCGACGCGGACCGGGTGACGGGCGCGACGGCGCGGGTGGCCGCCCACCTCCTGTCCAACCTGGCCGAGAAGGGGCGCTGGGGCTCCACCCTGGACGAGCGCTTCCTGCTGGCGGACGCGCTGGACGGCGCCCACATCCTCAAGCTGGCCTGGGCCGTTCCCCGGCTGGAGGCGTGCGCCCCCTCGTCCGTGCGGCTGCTGCTGGACGGCGACACGCTGGGCGTGGCGGGCTCCGCGGCCGACCTTTCCTCGGCCGTGGCGCGCCGGTGGGACGCGCAGCGCCCCGCGATGGTGGCGCGCATGGTGACGCGCGGCGTCGCCAAGTACCTCGCCGCGCGCGAGGCGGAGCGGAAGGGGAACAAGGAGAGCGAGGCGCTGGGCTGGCTGGCCGCGCGCGCCGTGAACCTGGCCGGCAACGCCATGGAGCGCGCCGACACGCGCAGCTGGTCGCTCCTCCCCGACCGCATCTCGGTGGCGCGCCTCACCCTGCCGCCGGGCGAGCACCAGGTGAGCATCCAGGTGCTCGCCGCGGACGGCAGCGTTGTCGAGACCGTGGACCTGGGGAAGGTGTCGCTGGAGGCGGGTGCCACGCGCATCGTCCACCGCCGTGTGTGGGGCGGGGAAGGGGGCGACGTGGCGCGGCTGGAGCGGATCGGCCCCCCCGCCGTGGCCACGGCGGAGGAGCTGGAGCCGCTGATCGGCACGCCCGCGCTGGCGTCCGGCGAGCCGCGCGCCGACGCCGCGCCGCGCGAAAAGGCAGACGAGCCCTCCGCCGAGCGCTCGCCGGTGAAGCGGCCGGAGCTCCCGGAGATGGCGCGCCCCCGCACCTGGCGTCCCCCGGGCACCCCCGGCGGCGTGCGCGTGCCCACGGGAACCCGTCCAACCGTGCCGGAACGATGAAGGCGCCGCTCTGGATCGCCTGCCTACTCGCCGTCGGCTGCGCGACCCGTGGCCAGCTCCCCGAGTCCAGCCGCGGCTACGCGACGGACAGCACCATCGAGTGCGCGACGCTCCTCCTGGAGCAGCGCGACTACGCGGTCGACTACTTCCCCAAGAGGCGGGAGCTGCGGGGGGTGAAGTCGTTCCGCTCGGGTGGACAGCACCTGATCGTGAGCGGGATCGTGACGGCCCGCCTGGAGCCGGAGGGCTCCCGGGCCGTCCTGGCGGTGCGCACCGAGCGCCGCTTCGCCAACCAGCCGCAGGACACGCGCAGCTCCCGGAGGCTCCTCCCATCCGCCTACTTCGCGGCCGGCGCCGTGGACGAGGACGCCCGCACGATCCTGGAGCAGTGCACCACGGCCCGGGCACCGGACTGAATCTCACACAGAGACACAGAGGCACGGAGATGAGGTCGCTCCGTGCCGCCCGGTGAGCTACGCCGCCGGGTCGTGAGCCCGTTGCTCGCGCAACGTGGCCGCCAGTGTGCGCAGTGCGCGGTTCACCGACTCGGAGTCGGGGAAGGCCTCCGCCACGTCGGGATCGAGCACAACGACATTTTTCGCGCGTGCGTATCGCTCCGCGTACTTCCCCCGGACCCCACCGCTGAAATCGTACTCCGGGAGCATCCCGTCGTCGTCCATCGTAATCTCACCACCCAGTTTCTTGCTCATGCTTCCTGCTTTCGCGGCGGGATGCTGGCCGCGCGCTGATGATGCGGACCACGTCGTCGCGTTCGGTGTGAACGACGACGAGCAACTGTCCGGATGCCGACCTGCCCAGCAGCAGTAAGCGTTCCTCCCATTCGGAATGAGCAGCATCGGCGATTGTGACGGAGAGCGGGTCAGCGAATGCCGTGACCGCGTCTCGAAAGTGCACACCATGCTTCCACAGGTTCGCTTCCGCCTTGGCGGTGTCCCACTCGAAACGAAAGTCCATGCGCGCAATCTAAACGGCGGTTGCCGCCGCTCCAACGCACCGCCATACCTTCGCCACCCCGGGAACGCTCGCGTTTCCGCGGTGTCCCAAGCCGCCCTGTCTATACGGAAAGACACAGAGGCACGGAGAACGACGCTGTTCTCCGTGCCTCTGTGTCTCTGTGTGAGA
>DASVSA010000404.1:0-6171 GCA_036388335.1 Longimicrobium sp.
CCGGGCGCGGTGCCGTGCGCGCCGCGGCGGGTGGGACGCGAGTCGAGGTGTTCAGCCCCGGCGGAGACGACTGCGCCTCCGCCGGCGAGGGCGAGCCCTGCGGCACGCTGTACCGCATCGAGGCACGAACGCCAGGCGCACCGGCGTGGCTGGCGCGCTTCGAGGCGCGCCAGGCGTCGGACGCGGAGCGCACCTTTGGGCTCGGGAGGCTGTTCGAGCCCTTCCATCCGCTGGCCGCGAGCGCGCCGCCCCTGGCCATGACGTACCTGCTCGTTCGTTGATCCGTGCATCCACCGCCACGCCGAGAAGCGGGCGACATCCACACCCACCCGCCACGAGATCCCATGCTGCACTGGCTCCTTCACCTGTGGGCGCAGCCGCCGGTCGGCGCCCGCCTGGAATGCCCGCCCCCGCTCGCGGACGATCCGCCCGACCCGGGCGGCCTGTACAACGCGGCGGAGATCGCGGCGCGCTGGCAGATGATGGCGCTCGTCTCGATCGCGCTGGTCGTGCTGCTCCTGCTCGGCTGCTACCTGCTCCCGCGCGCGAGCCTCAACCGCGGCTTCGTGGTGCGCTGGTGGGGCACCCTGGGGCTGGCGGGGGTGCTGTGCCTCTTCGTTCCACTCGCGGTGGGAGGCTACGCGCCCGTGCACGCGCGCCCCGGGAGCTGCAGCACGCGCCCCGCGGCGTTCCCGGTCGAGATCCCCGTCGACCTCCTGTTCCCCCGGATGATCGCGGGGTTCATGTGGGGGCTTCTCGCCTTCGCCATCGTCTCGCTGCTCGCCACGCGCCTGCTGGGGCGGTGGTCGGGCGCGGGCGGCTTCTTCCACTACCGCGGCTGCCCGTGGCCGCGGTGGAACCCGGGCCAAGCATGAGCGCCAACCTCCTTGCCGCCGACTACCGCCAGCGGACGCTGGTGTACCTGGCCCTGGGCGGCAGCGGCGGCCGCGCCCTGGAGCCGCTGCTTCACCTGTGCGCGCTGGGGCTGGGGCCGGGGCAGCTCCGGGTGCTGCTGGTGGACCCCGACCAGGGGAACGCCGCCATTACGCGCGTGGGCCGCGTGCTGGACCAGTACCGCGCCGCGCGCGAGCGGCTCGCCGACGCCGGCGCCGCCACCGGCTTCTTCCGCACCGAGGTGGTGGACGCGCTCCCCGAGTCGCGCGTGTGGTCGCCCATAGCCGACGACAGCTACATGCCGGACACACGCTTCGCCGCGGGCGTGGACCGGCAGGTGATGGACGCCGACGCGCCCGAGCTGGGCGTGCTGTTCGACCTGCTCAACTCGCGCCGGGTGCGGGAGATGGACCTGGCGATGGGGTTCCGGGGCGTTCCCTCGGTGGGCACCGTGTTCATGAACCGCCTGCGCGACCAGGCCTTCTTCGCGCAGCTCCTCTCCCAGTACCACGGAGCCGCGGGCTCCACCGTGTTCTTCGCGGCGGGGTCCGTGTTCGGCGGCACGGGCGCGGCGGCGCTTCCCGTGGTGGGCCGGGCGCTGCGCGACGGGGTGCAGCAGGCCGGCGCCACGGCCATCCGCGGCGCCGGGCGCGCCAGGCTGGGCGCCGCGCTCCTCCTCCCCTACTTCACCCTTCCCACCCCGGGCGGCGCCCCGGCCGACGGCGGGCCGCGTCCCGAGAACGCGCTCTTCGCCCACAACGCGGCGGGCGCGCTCCCCACGTACCTGGACCGGGAGCGAGACCCCGGCTACGGCGCGTACTACCTGGTGGGCGACAGCCTGCCGCGCGAGCAGGCGCGCAACGAGCTGGGTGGCGAGGGGCAGGCCAACGCGGCGCACTACGTGGAGCTTTTCGCGGCGCTGGCCGCGCTCGACTTCACGGCGCGCGGCGGCGAGGCGCGCGAGGACCGGCTCCCCATCTACCGGGCCACGGGCGTGGGGAGCGACGAGCCGGGGTGGGGCGACCTCCCGGTGGACCGGGCCAGCCGCCGCGCGCTCAAGGGGGCGCTGGTCGCCCTCCACACCTTCCTCACCTTCTTCCGCCCCAACGGCGGCTCGCCGCCCGACCTGGCGGCGGCGCTGCACGGCGTGACCTGGACGGGGCTGCTGCGCCTGCCCCCCGCCACCTGGTCCGACCGCTCGGACGCGCTGGACGCGGTGGGGCGAAGCTGGATGAGCACCTGGGAGTGGCTGCGCGAGCTGCGGCGCTCCACCCCCGCCCTGCGCCTGGCCGCCGCCACCGCGGACCGGCCCGACCGCGTGCCCACTCACGCGCTGATCGAGGGCTTCGGGCGCGGCGGCGAGCGGGGGCGCAGCTCGGACGACGTGTTCAGCGTGTTCCGCGCCTGGAACACCGAGGCCGCGGGGCGCAGGAACGGCGGGTTCGGCGCCTTCATGGAGGTGCTGCGCGCCGGGAGCGAGCGTTTTTCCGAAGACCGTTTCCCCGAAGCCGAACAGCCCGGCCAGGAGGAGGACTGAGATGGCCACGCCCTCGCGCGCCCGCCGGCTGCTGCCGCGGTTCCGTCCGCAGACCAACGTTTCCGACCTTCCGCCCGGCCGCTGGAGCGTGGTGGACGCCCCCGCCGAGCTGGCGAAGCTGGAGGTGCCCCGCGACGACGACGGCGGCGCGTTCCGCACGCGCGTGCAGTCGGTGCCCAGCCCATGGGCGCGGCTCTTCCTCTTCCGCGACGCCATGCTGGATCCCCACCACCCGGCCCGCGCGCTGGTGGAGAACGAGCTGCTGGACGCGCTGCAGCTGGCCTGGGTGAGCGGGCCCCACTCGCTGCGGCTGGAGACCACCCGCGTCCGCGTGCCGGACCTGGTGGGGAACGATGTGACGGCGCGGGTGCGCGACTACGCGTCGGCGCTGGTGGACCTGGCCCCGCGCACGGCGCAGCACGAGACGCGCGAGGCCAGCGCGCTCCCCCTGATCACCCTCGCCACGGTGGATGGCCGGCCGGTCTTCGCTTCATCGCCCTACACCGTGCTCTTCACCGCCGAGGACGCCGCTCACGACGACTACCCCGACCTCTTCCGCTACGCGGCGGGGGAGCCGGCCCGGCCGCTGCGCGAGCGCGAGTTCTCGTTCCAGCGCTACGTCGCCACGGTCGTGCTCCCGCAGATGCTGAACCCCCGCCCGGGTGCCTCCGAACACGTGGACGAAGACGCGGTTCGCCGTGGCGTGGCCAAGTGGCTGGCCGACGCGGTGGACGCGGCGCGGCGGGCCGCCGGGGCGCGGCAGGGGGAGCTGGCTACCCCGCCGGACCTCGATGCGCAGCTCCGCAAGCTCGCCGTGCGCCATGCGGGCGAGCACGAGTTCGCGGGGGTGGCGCTGTACACGGGCGCGGCGGAGCACCCGCCCAGCCGCTGGGCGCTGCGGGCCACCACCGGCCCCGAGCCGCGGCCCCTGGTGCTGGTGCCCGGCACCTTCGACGGCATCTACGGCGAGGGGCTCAACCGGGTGGAGCTCCCGGCGGGGCTGGAGCGCACCCGTGAGCGCGAGGTCCTTCCCGGCACGTCGCACCGGCGCCGCTGGGTGCTTCCCGAGACGGACTGGCTGGCCGACTCGCTGGTGATCCTGAGCTACCCCCTTCACCCCGAGGGGGCGTACGGGCACGGGTGCTACCACCCCGACCTGTCGGTGACGCAGGCGCCGTTCGCGCAGCCGCAGATCGCCCTTCCGCTCAAGCCCGACTTCTTCCGCTGGTTCCAGCCGGCCGAGGTGGAGCGGTGGCTGCGCATCGACGTGCCGCGCCCTGGCGAGGTGCGCGTGACGCTCACCATCCCCGTGGGGAGCGAGCACCCGGAGGAGATCCGCATCACCCGGCGCTACACCGCGGCCCAGATGCGGCAGGACCAGGGCGGGCCGGAGGTGGTGGTGTGGCCCGCCTTCCAGGCCGACGACTGGCCCCACTACGCCGTCTTCCGCCTGGACCCCGCCGCGGGGCCCATCCACCCCTCCACCACCCTGCGGCTGAAGGCGTTCGCCGGCGGCGCGGAGCTCCCCGACGCGGGGCAGGCGCAGCGCTCGGGCGAGGCATCCACCTACGCCTTCGGCCGCGCCCCCACGGTGCTGGCCTTCGAGGCCGACAGCGGGCCCGGGCTGCCGCCGCAGTCGCTGGGCGTGCTCCTTCCCCGCTACCGGCCCGCCCCGCCGCCTTCCGCCGAGCGGTGGACGGTGGGCGTGGACTTTGGCACCTCCAACACCGTGGTGGCCACGCGCCGGGATGCCGCGCAGGAGCCGTCGGTGCTTCAGCACGACAGGCTCCTGCTCCCCCTCACGCGGCCGGGCGCTGACCTCCCCTTCTCCACCGACTCGTTCTTCTTCCCGGAGAAGATCTCGCCCGAGCCGTTCAACAGCGCGGTGGTGCACCTGAGCGCCCTTCCCTCGTACACCGGGGCGGCCCGGGAGCCGGTGGGGCTGCGGGTGAACGTGCCCTTCGCGGGATGGGTCAAGGACGACGAGCGCAACCGGGTGGCCGACGACCTCAAGTGGTCCACCAGCGACCGCGAGGAGTTCCTGGCTTCGGTGTTCCTGCGCAACGTGGCCGCGCTGGCGCTGGCCAGTGCCCGCGAGGCGGGGGTGCGGCCGGAGAACGTCACCTTCGCCTACGCCTACCCCCGCGCCTTCGAGACGGACCGGCTGACGGACCTGCAGGCCCGCTGGCGCGGGGTGCTGGGCACCTCCGGCGGCGGCGCGGACGCACCCGGCCACCCGCGGCTCGCCGGCGCGGTGGACGAGGGGCAGAGCGCGCTCCAGTACTTCCTGGCGCGCGGATCGGTGACGCTGGCCGGCGACGCGTCGGTGATCATGGACGTGGGCGGCGGCACCACCGACCTGGCGGTGTACGCGCGCGGAAGCGCCCTGGTGCTCGACTCGCTGCGCTGGGGCGGGCGCGACCTGGTGAGCTCGCGCGTGCGCCAGGCCGGGGTCAGGGGCTTCACCAACCCCTTCGTGCGCGCCTTCGCCGGGTGGGCCGCGCAGAACGGCCTTCCGGGCTCGCAGCTGGAGCCGCTGCTCAAGTTCGCCCGGGAGGGGCACGACGCCCTGGCGCTGGGCTACCTGCTGCGCAGCCCCTGGTACCGCGGCGACGGCGCCCTCCGCTTCCGCGAGAGCCCCGAGTACGGCGCCTTTCGCGGCGCGGTGCTCTACTTCTTCGCGGCCGCCTTCCACCACACCGGGCTGCTGCTGCGCTCCCTGGACGCCGCGCACCCCGGCCTGCGGGTGGACGCGGTGGTGCTGGCGGGGAACGGGAGCCGCTTCCTGGAATGGCTGCAGCGCGAGTGGGGCGAGACGGTGTCCAACCCGTTCCGCGACGTGCTGCTGTCGATGCTCTCGTCCGCGCGCGGGGTGCCGCAGGCCAAGACGCCGCGCGTGGTGCCGAGCATCGCGCCCAAGCACGAGGTGGCGCTGGGGCTGGTCGCCGGGATCGGTGCCACGAAGCTCACCCTGGCCCCCGACGCGCGGGGCTCCGTGGTGGGCGAGTCGGTGCGCATCGAGCATCCCGGCGGCGAGCCGTCGCGCTTCGCCGCCACGTCGCGCATCGCCTCGCACCTCAAGGCCAGCGGCGACATCATCAGCGGCATCCGCTGGGAGAGCGGGCCCATGGAGATCGACCGCTTCCACGCCGCGCTGGCGGGGGCCGCGCGCGAGCACCTGGCGGGCGTGGGCGGACCGTGGCCCGCCTTCCCCCATCACCTGGAGCACGCGCTGCGGGAGATGGGCACCGAGGGCATCCACCAGGCCACGCGCGGGCGGCTGGAGAAGCTGCTGCGGGAGACCGGCGGCGTTCCCGGCTCGCTGTTCATGGTGGAGGCCGCGGCCGTGCTCGAACACCTGATGGACGCGTTCTTCGCTTCGTACGCGCGAGGTGAAGGATGAGCGGCCTGGCGTGGATCGCGGCGGGCGCCGTGGCCGGCATCGTCGCGGTGGTCCTGATCCGCGGCCTGTTCTCGGCGCGGCGGCCGCGGCACGCTGCGCACGGCAGGTCCCCGCTCCCCCTCGGATGGTCACCGGACGAGACCGGAGACGCGGGATGCGTGCACCTGCATCACAAGGATCTCAGCCTGATCCGCGGCGACATTCGCCGCGTGGGCGACCTGATCGAGCGGCTCCTGGAGGAAGTCATGGAGTCGCAGCGCACGCGCGTGAGCCCGCTGCCGCGGGTGGGTGAGCCGGTGAGCGGCGGGTTCCGCGAGCCGGTCCGGGACACCCCGCA